>VGTG01000123.1 GCA_016874795.1 Deltaproteobacteria bacterium
CGCGATAAGATCCTCGCGCGAGGCCTTCATCCCCGTCTCGACCCAGTGCGCGAGGTGGATCTGGTCGATGCCCGAGAAGAGGATCGCGAGGTACGCCGGGTCCTCGTCGACGAAGACGCGCGCCTCGATCCCGCGGGCGAAGATTCCCGCCTGGAAGCGGTGGATCTCCTCCGCGATGCCGCTCTGCGCGCCCGAGGTGAGAGCCCAAGCGGCCTCGGTCCGGAGGTTCATCCGGAGGAAGTCCGGCCGGGCGAAGAAGTAGTCGATGTAGGCGGCCGCGAGGGCCTCGAGGGTTTCGAGCGGACCGGCGCCGCTTCCGGCGATTCCCCGGACGAGCTCGAGGAGCTCCGCGGCCCGCCGGTCGACGATCGCCGCGTAGATCTGCTCCTTCCCGGGAAAGAGGGCGTAGATCGAGCCCATCGACAGGCCCGCGGCCTGAGAGATGTCCTGGACCTTGGCGAGCTCGAAGGCCTTGTCCGCGAAGACCCGCTCGGCCGCGGCGAGGATGTGCTCCCGGTAGAGGCTCTCCCGGGCCTCCCGGGCGGCCGCCCGGGGCCCGCGGGCCGCGCTGCGCTTCTTCGCCGAGGGGCTCATTCGGATTCGAACCATAGCATCATTTGACCGATTGACAAGTCGGACTTACGAATGGTAATTCGAAAAATTGTCAGGGTCGTTCCGTCCTGGGCCGGGTCACGAACCGATCGAAAGAACGGAGAGCAGCCATGGAATTCGGGATCTTCTCGCAGATGCATGTCCCCCTCGGCGAAGACGAGCACGAGCGCTTCAAGCGCGAGCTCGAGGTCGCGGAGGCCGTCGACGCGGTCGGCTTCAAGTACGACTGGGCGCCGGAGCACCACTTCCTGACGAACTACTCGCACCAGCCCGCGCCGGAGGTGTTCCTCTCGTTCGTCGCGGCGCGGACGCGCCAGATTCACGTCGGGCACGCGATCGTCAACATCACCGCGCCGGTGAACCATCCCGCGCGTGTCGCCGAGCGCATCGCGACGCTCGACCACCTCTCCGAGGGACGTGTCGAGTTCGGCACGGGACGCGGCTCGTCGAGCACGGAGTGGGGCGGCTTCGCGATCCCGTCGCTCGCCGAGACGAAGCCGATGTGGCGCGAGTCGCTCGAGCAGATCCCGCGCATGTGGGACGACGGGACGTACTCGTTCGAGGGACGGTACTTCCGCATGCCGGAGCGGAACGTCCTGCCGAAGCCGTTCTCGAAGCCGAACCCGCCGATCTGGGTCGCGTGCTCGAGCCCGCAGACCTTCGTGCAGGCGGGCGAGCTCGGCCTCGGAGCGCTCTGCTTCACGATCGGCGAGGTCGACGCGATCGTCGACAACGTCCGCGCGTACAAGGAAGCGATCCGCCGCTGCACGAATCCGATCGGCGGATTCGTGAACGACTGCATCGCGGTCACGAGCAACATGTTCTGCCTCGAGGACGGCGACGAGGCGCGTGCGATCTACGCGGCGGGGCGGCCGGAGTCTTACCAGGCGCTCTTCTTCAAGTACCTCGACTCGTTCCCTCGGCCGGAGGGCGTGCCCGCGCAGGGGCCCGTCGAGCTGCCGCCGATCACGGAGCAGGACGTGCGCGAGGCGCTCGACCGCGGCGGCTACCAGGTGGGCACGCCGGACGAGGTCGCGAGCGTGATCCGCCGCTACGTCGAGATCGGCGTCGACCAGCTCATCTACGCGCCGCTCTGCCACCGCGTGAAGCAGCGCGACGTCCTTCGCTCGATCGAGTGCTTCGGGAAGCACGTGCTGCCGCGCTTCGACCGCGATCCGGTGCACCGCACGACGCGTCTTCGCGAGACCGCGCTCCAGGCGCAGGCGGCGTGACGGCGGGCGCCGTCTCCGGCCAATTGCCCCCGGCGGACGGCGCACGTACATAACCTGGCCATGGCGCTTCCGGTCTTCGACAAGGTCCTGATCGGCGGTGAGTGGGTGCCCGCGGCGCGCGGCACCTTCCCGATCATCAATCCCGCCACCGAGGAAACGGCGGGGCACGCACCCGAGTGCTCGCCGGAGCAGGTACTCGCGGCGGCGCGCGCGGCGCGCGAGGCGTTCGACACGGGACCGTGGCCGCGGATGAGCGGCGCGGAGCGCGGGAAGCTCCTGCAGAAGGCGGCGGACGCGTTCCGGCAGCGTGTCGACGACCTCGTCGATCTGACGGTCGCGGAGACGGGCGCGCTCCGTCCGATCGCGAAGACGCTGCAGCTCGGCGAGGTGGTCGCGCGACTCGAGAAGTACGCCGACCTCGCGCGCGAGAAGGAGATCGAGGGGCTTCCTCCGGTGCAGCGGCCCGGCGTCGCGGGAGCGACCGCGACGCTCGCCGCGGGCATCGTCGTGCGCGAGCCGGTCGGCGTCATCGCCTGCATCAGCCCGTTCAACTTCCCGATGACGAACTGCGCCGGCAAGATCGGGCCGGCGCTCGCGGTCGGCAACACGGTCGTGATCAAGCCGCCGCCGCAGGATCCGATGGTGATGGCGGAGCTCGCGCGCGTCGTCGCCGACGTGCTTCCGCCGGGCGTCGTCAACTTCGTCTGCGGTTCGGGACCCGACGTCGGCGAGGCGCTGACGAGCTCGCCCGACGTCGACATGATCTCGTTCACCGGCAGCACGATCGTCGGCCGGATCATCGAGCAGTCGGCCGCGACGCAGATGAAGCGGACGCTGCAGGAGCTCGGCGGGAAGTCCGCGAACGTCGTCTTCGCCGATTGCGACATGGCGACGGCGGTGCGCAGCGCGATGAGCGTGTGGAGCTTCCACTCCGGACAGATCTGCATCGCGCCGACGCGGCTTCTCATCGAGGAGTCGATCTACGACGAGTTCACCGGCAAGATGGCCGCGGCCTCGAAGGCGCTGAAGGTCGGCGATCCGAACGAGGAGGGCGTCGTCGTCGGGCCGCTCGTCTCGAAGGCGCAGCGCGACCGGGTCGAGGCGTACGTGAAGACCGGCGTCGAGGAGGGTGCAACGCTCGCGTGCGGCGGCAGGCGGCCGGCGCACCTCTCGAAGGGCTGGTACTTCGAGCCGACCCTCTTCACGAAGGCGAACAACCAGATGCGGATCGCGCGCGAGGAGATCTTCGGGCCGGTGATCACGGCGATCCCCTTCAAGGACGAGGCGGACGCGGTCGCGATCGCGAACGACTCCGACTACGGCCTCTACGGCTACGTCTGGAGCGGCGATCCGGTGCGCGCTCTGCGCGTCGCGCGCGCGATGCGGACGGGTACGGTCCAGATCAACGGCAGCCCGCCGAATCCGGACGCGCCGTTCGGCGGCTTCAAGCAGAGCGGCCACGGACGCGACGGAGGACGCTTCGCCCTTTCGGCGTATTCCGAGCTCAAGTACGTCGGCTGGGCGAGCTGAGGCTCGCGCGGGGGAACGAGATGAAAGCAGCCGTGTTCCACCAGAAGGACGCGCCCGTCGCGGTCGAGGACGTCGGCGTCGCCGATCCCGCTGAAGGCGAGGTCCGTGTCGCGATCCACGCGGCGGGTCTCTGCCACTCCGACGTCAGCGCGATCAACGGCACGTATCCGACGCCGACGCCGACCGTCATCGGGCACGAGGGTGCCGGCTTCGTCGAGGCCGTCGGGGCGGGCGTGCGCTCCGTTCGCGCGGGCGACCGGGTCATCCTCTCGACGCTCGCGAACTGCGGCCACTGCCCCGCGTGCGACACGGGGAAGCCGACGCTCTGCCACCGCGCGCCCGAGCGCCGCACGCCGTTCCGCTTCCGGGGGCAGCCCGCGTACAACTTCGCGAACGCTTCGACGTTCGCGGAGCTGACGGTCGTGCCGGAGTCGAGCGCGATCAAGATCCCCGACGCGATGCCCTTCGCGCAGGCGGCGCTGATCGGCTGCGGCATCATCACGGGCGTCGGCGCCGTGCTGAACCGCGCGCGCGTCGAGGCCGGACAGACGATGGCCGTATTCGGCGCGGGCGGCATCGGCCTCAACATCATCCAGGGCGGCGTGCTCGCCGGCGCGGGCCAGATCCTCGCGGTCGACCTCCTTCCGGCGAAGCTCGCGTGGGCGAAGGACTTCGGCGCGACGGAGACGATCGACGGGCGCGAGGGAAATCCGGTCGAGCGCATCCGTGCGCTGACGGGAGGACGCGGCGTCGACCACGCCTTCGAGGCGGTCGGTCATCTCGGCGCGATCCAGCAGGCGTTCGATTCGCTCGCACCGGGAGGGACACTGACGATCGTCGGCGTGCCGCAGCTCGCCGCGAAGGCGGAGTTCGTCGTGAACGCGCTCCGGCTCGACCGCGCGATCCAGGGCTGCCGCTACGGGACCGCACGGCCGCAGAACGACTTCCCCATGCTCGCGGACCTGTACCTCCGCGGGCGCTTGAAGATCGACGAGCTGATCACGCGCCACTACGCGCTCGACGACATCAATCGGGCGATGCACGACCTCGAGAGCGGCGAGCTCGCCCGCGGCGTCTTCGACATTGCCGGGTAGGCCGCGAGCCTCGGAGACCGTCCGTCGCTACCTGCTGTACCAGGGCGCTGCGAACAGCGTCTTCTACAGCTCGATCTTCTTCGTGTTCTACGAGGAGCGCCTCGGGCTGACCGTCGCGGCGATTCTCGGGCTCCAGTCGTACAACACGGCGATGCGAGCGCTCCTCGATCTGCCGTTCGGCGTCCTCGCCGATCGCTGGTCGCGGCGCGGCTGCATGATGGCGAGCGGGACGTGTCTCTTCGCGGCGTGTGCGGCCTTGCTCGCGTGGCCGTCGTTCGCGGCTGCGTGCTTCGCGGAGACGCTGCTCGCGATGGCGACGGCTTTTCGCTCCGGCGCGGACTCGGCATTGCTGTTCGACGCGCTCGAGTCGGAAGGGCAGGGCGCGCTCTACGCGGCCGTCGAGAGCCGCTCGCAAGCGATTGCCGCGGTGGGCTCCGGCGGCGGCGCCGTCCTGGGCGGCCTCCTCGCTTCGCTCGATCCGCGCTTGCCGTACGCCGCGAGCGGGCTCGTCGCGCTGGTGGGGATCGCGATCGCTTGGGGACTTCCCGAGGCGCGGCATCGCGTCGCGGTGGCTCCCGCCCCGGTTGCGCGTCTGCGCGGCGCGTTCGACGTGGTCGTCTCGTCTCCGGGCGTACGCTGGGTCGTCGGGCTCGCGGTCTTCTCGGTGGTGGTCTCGCATGTTTATTTCTACTTGCAGCAGCCGTACCTCCGGGAGGTCGGCGTGCCGGTCGCGCTCTTCGGCGTCGTGTTCGCCGCGACGAAGGCCGTGACGGCGCTCGTCGCGAACTACGCGCACCGGGTCGACGAGAGAGCGGGCGAGTCCGGCGCCGCGGCGCTGATGGGAGTCGTGCCCGCGGTCGGCCTCGGCGCGATGGCACTGTCGACCGGTCCCGCGGGCGCGGTCTGGATCCTGACGCGCGGTCTTCTCGACGGCCTCTGGATGCCGCTCGTGAACATCTACATGAACCGCCGCGTGGGAGCCGACCTCCGTGCGACGATGCTGTCGGCGCAGAGCGTGGCGGCGCGCTTGACGCTGTCGCTGTCGCTCGCGCTGTTCGGCCTTGCCACGTCGGCGCTGCCGCTCGGCGTGCTGCTTTCGGGTGCAGCGGTGGCGGCTCTCGCGTGCGGGCTCGTCCTGGCCGCGAGGCGGCGCGGATAGCCGAGGCCCCGAGGAACGGTCGCACGCGCGTCGCGGCCGTGTCGCGGCCGAATGCGGGGTCTCCGTTCGCCTTTTCGCCCGACTCGACGCGGGGCCGCGCTCGCGGTACGAGAAGGACTCGTGGCGACACGTCGAAACTGGACCGCGCTGGCCGGCTTCGTCCTCGGCGTCGGCGCCGTCGTCGCCTACTTCGCCCTCGTGCTGACCTTCGACCCCGGCCTGCACCGCAGGTTCGAGACGCCCGTCCTCTTCCTCATCGTGCTCGGCGCCGGCCTTGCATTGTCCGTCCTCGGGATACGGCAGGCGTGGCGACGCACGCATCGCGGACGGTTCCTGGCTCCGCTCTCGGCGAGCGTCAACTTCGCCGCCGCTGCCTTCTTCGCCTGGTATCTGTTCGTCGGGTCGTACGCCGTGCCGGCGGCGACGCGCGCGCCGGCGGTCGGTGCGATCGCGCCCGACTTCGCGCTCCGCGATCACCGCGGCGACGAGGTGCGGCTCTCGGGGCTGCGCGGCCGCCCGGTCGTGCTGGTCTTCTATCGCGGCCACTGGTGACCCTACTGCATGGCGGAGCTGCAGGGGCTGCAGCTCGAGATCGACGAGCTCGAAGGCCGCGGTGCGGAGGTGCTCGCGGTGGCCGTCGATCCCGTCGCGCAGAACGCCGAGGTCGTGCGCCAGCTCGGGCTCGACTACAGGATTCTCTCCGACGACCGGTTGGAGGCGATCGATGCATACGACCTCCGTCACGACGACGGCGGTCCGAACGGCGCCATCGCCCGGTCCGCCACCTTCGTGATCGATGCAGACGGCGTCGTCCGATGGCGATCTCTCGAGGACAGCTACCGCTTCCGTCCTCGCGCCGAGGACGTGCTTGCTGCAGTCGCCGAGGTGGAACCGATCCAGGTCCAGCGTCGGAACGATCCGTGATCGCGTGACTCCAATCGCTCCTGCGGAGCTGGACCCCCGATGACTTGGCTGCCGGTCGAGCGTCCGATACCGATCTCCGCGTGAGGCGCTTCTTCGAGTCGCACCTCCGGATCACCATCCTCTTCGCGGCGTGCGTCCTCGTCTTGGGAGCGTGCGGCGGCTCGGGCGAGGACGGATTCGATTCGACTCCCGGCCCCGCGGACCTGAGCACGTTTTCCAACGACGCGATCCGTGTGGGCGGCGTGGACTTCGAGGCGTGGATCGCGGCAACCGATGCGCAGCGAACGCGCGGCTTCATGTTCGCGACTGCGGAGCAGCTCGCGCCCCTCGCGGACGGCACGCCGCGCGGCATGCTCTTCGTCTATCCGGACGACCGCCGGCCGTCGTTCTTCATGCGCGATACCTTCGTTCCTCTCGACCTCGCCTTCGCGACGGTGGACGGCACGATCGTCGAGGTGCATCGCCTCGAACCCCTCGACGAGACGAGGGTGACGGCGTCGCAGCCGGTGCGCTTCGCGCTCGAGGCGGTGGAGGGAACGTTCGCGGCGAACGCGATCGGCGTGGGGGACCGGATCGATCGGTAGATCAAAGCCGGCCTCCCCCGTCGATCGAGGGTCGCTCGGTCGGTGGCGGCCTTCGCAAGGGCAGGCCACGCCGTTACGTGCTGACGGACGATGTCCTCGAGCGCTTCTGCCGAGCGGCCTCGAGTCCCCTGCAGCACTCGGGCTGGAAACGGCGACCTTGGGAGTGCCGCGAGCGAGCCACGCTTCAGCCTCACGGTCGGCCCAGAAGCGAGCTTCCCTTCGCACTCTGCGTCGTTCGCTGCGCCGGGGGGGGGGAACATCACGTTCCTCGCCGGTTCGTCCGTTCAGGCCCGGGCGCCGTGGGCCGCCGCGGACATCACGATCGTGGCTTCCGGCCATGTGGGCTCGTCAACGTAAAGCTGCGGGCGAAGCCGAGGGCGACGAGCTCGTCGTCACATGTCCTGATTCAGGGATCGAGTGTGGCGCCCGGCGACACGGTGAAGATCAAGTCGTCGGCCGGCAGCACGAGTCAGGCGATCGACATCGGCGCGACTTCTGGGCATGTGGTGATCGAGCGCCTCAGCTTGAACACGAACCTCGACGAGGACCATCATCGACGTCCTCGGGAGCATCTTGAAGGGTCAGAAGGCTGCGCCGACGATCGAGATCATCGCAGGCCCGGGGTCCACGTGCGATCTCACGGGGACGGTGGTTCTGGATGCGACACTCGTGACGAACTGTGACGCAGTGACCGGTCCGTGGAAAACATCGCCCCAATCAATCGGATCTCGAAACATTTAATTGACTGCACGTCGCGCGCGTGGTGGCTTCGGCGCGTGCTGGTGAGTCGTTCGTCTCGTCGGCAGCTTTCGTTCGACGATCTGCGTGTCAGGGGCGGTCGGGGCGGTTCACGGATCGGCGCCGGCCGACCACGAGGATCGCGTCCGCGCGTGCAGCATCGTTCGCGGCTCGACATGAGGGGGCCGTGTCCGGCTCACGTGACGATCCGCTTGTCTCGTGGGCTACCGAGCCTTCGCTGCCGTCGGTTCGTGCGCGAGTTCCAGAGAAGCTTGCGCGAGTCTTGCGAGCGCGGCAGCTTCCGCGTTCTCCAATACTCGTTGCAGCGCGACCACGTGCACCTGATCGTGGAGTCCGACTCCCGGGATGCGCTCGGCCGCGGGATGAAGTCGATCGGAGCACGTCTCGCACGCGTGGTGAACCGCGTCTTCCAGCGCAGGGGCTCCGTCCTCGACGGGCGGTATCACCTCCACTTCCTTCGCACTCCTCGCGAAGTCCGTTCCGCCCTCGCGTACGTGCTTCTCAACGCCCGCCGCCACTGGACGAAACGCTTCGGCGTTCCTCCGCCGGTGCGCGTCGACGAAGCGTCCTCGGGGCGTTGGTTCGGCGGCTGGGCGTCTTCCGTGCTGAGCCGCGAGAGCGGCGGTCGACCGGACGTCGCCTCACCTTGCACCTGGCTCGCTCGGGAGGGCTGGAAGCGTCACGGGCTCATCGATCCTGCCGAGGTGCCTGGTTTCGTCGGGGGCCATTCCCGGTAGCGATTCGTTCCGGTGCTCGGCGGATCAAAGCGCCTGCGGGCACAACAGCTCGCAGAGTCGGCGCTCAGCAGGGGTCGCCGGGATCCCTGGCCGCGCGACCCAAGCCCACTCGTAGGTATCGCGACGCGAGACCGTGCCGATTCCCCATCCCATGACGCCGAAGACGACGCCTTTGACGAAGTCCATCGCGCGTGCCCGATGCACCTCTTCCGAAACGACGGCGATGCGACCGTCAGCATCGCACTCGAGCTCCATGCGAAGATCCGCGTCGCCATGCAGCTCGTAGAACTTGGTGCGGCGCTGGCGATCCTCGGCTTTGAAGATTGATGGCTGCAGGTCGACGACGACGAAGCCTCGTCTTCCGTGTCTTCCGACTTGTCGCGCGCCGTCTTCGATCCGCTCTCGTATTCTGAGGAGGTTCTGGGGGCGCTTGCAGGCCAAGGCGAACCTTCCGAACGGCCTTGCCGCCGCAACGATGTCGGGTTCGTCGAAGCGGACGGGGACGCCATTCCTGGCGAGACGTCCGGCGATCTCGAGCTCGAAGATGCGGTTCTGAGCGTCCGCGCCCTGAACTTCGATCCGGTCGAACCGTCGGCGCAGCGCTCTCAGGGCGTTTGGATTTCCGGCCGCGACGGGGCCGAGTGCCTCGAGCGCAAGCGTGATGTCTCGGATCTGAAAGAATGGCAACACCGCCGCGACTGCGCGCTCGACGTCCGCAGACATCGCGCCATGGATCTCATCGAACGGCCCACGCGAGAAGGAGCTAACCCAGTCGAACTCCATCAGCGTGCGTGCAAGCGGCGACGACGAAGGGAATGAGACTCCAAGAGAATCGAGCGAAGCGCGAAGGCTGTTCGCGACGTCTCGGAACAGCTCTGGCGTCAGATCCTACGGTTGTAGGCGGGCCGTTTGAACCATCCTGAAGCGCAAAGCCTGCAGTCTGCTCCTGCCCCCTCAGCTATCCAGCGCCGGCACCAGCCGGAAGTAGATCTCCCGCTTCTCCCCGCACTCGAGGCACCGGCACCGCGCCACGCGCAGCCGCTCCTTCCCGATCGTCTTCGCCGCATGCTCTTCGAGGCCGAGGTGGCCGCCGCAGAGAGGGCAGGGCATCGTCTCCGCGCGCACGTCCACCTGCGTCGGCGACTCGACGTCGATCGGATGGTCGGGCGACCCGCCGGGTGAGAGGAGGGCGAGGCGCTCGAGATCCTGGCGGAGCTTCGCTTCCTCGCGCTTCGAGGCGCGGCTGGTTGCGCGTCGCTTCGCGCGAGGTGTCGGCGCGCGGCGCGGCACGTCAGCCGCCGAGGGGAACGAGCTCTGGCGCGCGATCGCCCGGGCCGGAGCGGTCCGTGTACACGACGGGCTTCTCCGCGAGGAGGCTCACGAGCCCCTCGCGCGTCACGTTCGTCAGCTCGACCTGCGCGCCGTCCTCGAACACGTCGAGAAACAGCTCGCCCTGCTTCTCGAGCTCCCGCACGCGCCGCAGCGGAAGCTCGTCGATACGCACGACCCACCCGTACTCCGGCCGGCGCGCGGGCGGCTTCCCTCCACGCCACCAGCGCAGCGAACCGAGCAGGAAATACTTCGCGTACGGATGACCGGCCGTATACGGACTTGTGTGCTTGATCTTCTCGGGGTCCCCCGATTGCCACGCGCGCGCTTCGGGCTCGGAGAGAAAACGGATCGCCCACGGTGCCGCGTCCGGGCTCTGCTCGACGAGGTAGTCGGCGAGCGTCAGCTCGCGATCCTTCCCGCAGACACCGACCGGCGCGTGCGCGAATCGCTCGGGACGATCGAGGTCGGCCCAGGTCCAGTGCTCCAGCGGAAAGAAGCAGGCTTCGCTCGCCTCGCCCCGACGCGACGTGAAGACGAGCACCGACGCCTCGGCGACCGCGGCGCGCTCTCCCTTCCGGATCGGTACGGAAACGCGCACCCGGCGCCCACCTTCGACGCGGTAATCCTCTCCGGCGCCCGGCCACTCCTCGCCGACGCGCGTCGCCTCCCCGTTCTCGGTCACCTCGAGAGGGCCGTCGATCTTCGACTCCGCGATGCGCTCGACCTCCTCCAGACAGCTCGTACGCTCCGCGGCGGGAGCGTCCTTGCAGAACTCGAGCGGGCGCGCGCCGAGGAACGCGCGATTCCTCTCGACGACGCGAGCGACTCTCGCGGCCTCGTCCGGCGAGAGCCTGAGATCCCGGGGCAGCGCGTCCTGCCGGAGCTGCGCCGCAGCCGCCGGTCCGACCGACGCCGCGAGCAGCACTCCGACCGACGCCGCGAGCAGCACTCCGAGCAGCGCCGCGAGCACCCGCCGCAAGCGAATCACGACGCCGGCCGAAGACCGAGGATCGCCGTGGCCTCGGCGCAGCTCGCGACCTCGCGTCCCGCGCGCTTCGCCAGCCACACGACCTCCTCCACGAGCTCCGCGTTCCGCGGCTTCCGCGGCCCGCCGAAGTCCTCGAGGCCGACCCGGACGTGGCCGCCACGCTCGAGCGCGAGACGCGCGAGGCCGGTCCCGACCACGTCTCCGCCGATCACGGCGACCGCCCACGCGAGGCCCGATCCGTCGAGCATCTCGAGATACGCATCGAGCGCCTTCTCGGTCGGCGGCAGTCCGAACGTGGCGCCTCCCGGTCTTCCGCCGAGGTAGTCGTACTCGCCTCCGAAATAGAACTTGACGAACGCGCCCGCGGGAAGCCGGCCGGCGCGGTGGTACGCGAGCGTCGTCCGCACGAAGCCGGGCTCGAAGCAGGCGATGCTCGGTCCGAGACGGTGGCGCGCACAGAGGTCGACGGCGTGGCGGATGACCGCGTAGTCGTTCTTGTAGACGTAGTCGAAGCCGCTCCCGGGAAGGCCGTCCTCTCCGGTCGCGCCGAGGTTCACGGAGCCCGGATCGAGCACGCTCACCCGCAGCCCGCAGGACTCGACGAGCAGCGGCACGTGGCCGAATCGTGCCTCCGGCGTCTCGCCGAACCCGATCGTCGGGTACAGGATCGCGTCGGGACGCTCCGCGAGGACCGGCCGCCATCCCTCGAGCTGCCGCGCCGCGATCTCGGCGGGCGTCGTCGCACCGCGGTCGACGTGATTGTGGACGATCGCCGCGCCGGCCGCGAAGCAGGCGAGCGCGTCGCGCGCGATCTCCTCCGGCGTCGTCGGCACGTTCGGATTGCGCGCTTTCGAGGCGACGCCGTTGATCGCCGCTTCGATGATCAGCTTCGGCTCGGCCATCCGCGAGCCACCCCTACCAGGGCCGCGCGGATGGGCCAAGGCGCCGTGGCTCACGGAGCCACGCGGAACGCAAGGTTGGCTTCTCGCGCCGCGTCTGCCATCGGACGTTTCGATGCGCGCGCTTCTCGTGGTGCTCTGCCTCGGTCTCGGAATCCACACGCCGAGCGTCGCGTGGACCGCCGAGGCGGAATCGACGCCCGCGGCGACGCCGTCGCCGGATCGTCCCACGCCGGTTCCGCCGACGGAGATCGGCGCGGCCGCGGAGCAGGCGAAGGGCGAGCTGCGCGAGATCCAGGCGCGCCTCGCGCCCGAGGCCGCGCTCGAAGAGGTCGTGCAGAAGATCCGCGAGACGCGCCGCAGCTTCGACGCGGACCTCGCGGACGCCGAGCGTCGGCTCGCCGCGGGCTCGACGCTCCGTGGCCTTCTCTCGATCCGCGAGCAGCTCGCCGCGCTCAGCGCGCGCGTGCAGTCGTTCCAGGAAACGCTCATGCCGCGAGCCGTCTCGCTGCAAGGCGAGCTCGAGCGGCTCGACCAGCTCGAGGACCTGTGGCGCGAGACGCGAGCCGCGGCGCAGAAGGAGAAGCTCCCGGCGGACGTCGTGCAGATCGTCGACTCCACGCTCGCCGAGGTCTCGCGCGCCGACGACGCGGCACGCGACCGGAGAAGCCGCCTCCTCTCGCTCCAGGGCGAGCTCTCGATCATGCAGACGCGCTTGAGCGAGCTGCAGGAGCGCGTGAGCAAGGCACATTCCTCGCGTCGTGCGAGCCTTCTCCGCTTCGACAGCGATCCGCTCTGGCGCGCGCTCCTGGCGGGGGGCAGCCCTGGCGCGGTCGGCGCCGAGGTCTACGCGGCGTGGACCGATCGCGCGCAGGAAGCGGAAGCGTACTTGCGGGAGTACGCCGCTCGCATCGTCCTGCTCCTCGCGGGCATCGTCGTCCTCGCGCTCGCTCTGCTCCGGCTCGGCCGTCTCCGCGCCGCGGAGGCGGATCGCGAAGAGGACCAGGACGCTTCGCTCCACCTGCTCCAGCGCCCCTTCTCGACCGCGATCGTCGCGGGCTTCGCGGTCGCGTGGTGGGCGCTGCCGGCGCGACCGGATTCGTTCGTCGAGATCGCGGCCCTCATCGCCCTGGTCCCCGTCCTGCGCCTGTTGCCCGCGAGCCGGAACAGCGGCTACGTGTCCGGGCTCTACGGCCTCGCGGCCGTCGCCGCGGTCGGAAGACTGACGCAGCTCGCGCCGACGTGGTCGCTCGCGCAGCGCTTGCTCCTCCTGGTCGAAGGGTTGTTCCTGATCGCATGGCTCGTGTGGTTCCGCTCGCCGAAGCGGCTCGACGCGCTCAGCGCGTCGGCCTTCTGGCGCGCCTCGCTGCGGTTCGCGACGGGCCTCGGTGCGACGTTGATCGTCGTCGCGATCGCCTCGAACGTGCTCGGGAACATCTCGCTCGGCGAGTTCATCACGACCGTCGTGTTCGGCAGCGTCGGAGCGGCGGTCGTGGCGCCGGCTCTTCTGCGGATCATCGACGGGCTCTTCGAGATCTTCCTCCGCTGGCATCCGGTCTACTCGCTGCGCTCGATCCGCATGCGTCAAGCATGGCTGCGCCGATCACTGCATCGGCTGCTTCGCGTGGTCGCCGTCGGCGCCTGGATCCTCGCCACGGCGGCTCTCCTCGGCATCTCCGACGAGGCTTCGGCGGGCGTGCGGAGCCTCCTCGGAGCGGCGATCGAGGTCGGCAACCTGCGCCTCTCGGTCGGCGGCGGCGTCGCGTTCTTCGCGACGCTCTGGCTCGCGGTCCTGATCGCGCGCGCCGCCGGAGCGATCCTCGAGCAGGACCTCCTGCCGCGGCTGCACCTGCCGCGCGGCATCCCCTACGCGATCGCGCTCGTCGGCCGCTACGCGCTGCTCTTGATCGGCGTGCTGCTCGCGAGCTCGGCCGCCGGCATCGACGTCGGCCGCATCACGATCGTCCTCGGCGCGCTCGGCGTCGGCGTCGGCCTCGGTCTGCAGAACGTCGTGAGCAACTTCGTCTCGGGTCTGATCCTGATCTTCGAGCGGCCGTTCCAGGTGGGAGATACTCTCGAGCGCGGAGCCTTGACTGGCGAGGTCGGTCGCATCGGCATCCGCTCGAGCACGCTCCGTACGGTCGAAGGTGCGGAGGTGATCGTCCCGAACGAGAAGCTCGTCGCCGACGAGGTCATCAACTGGACGCTCTCCGACAAGCATCGACGGATCGAGCTCGAGGTGGGCGCCGCGTACGGTAGCGATCCGCGCCGCGTGCTGAGCCTTCTCATGGACGTCGCTGCGAGCAACAAGGACGTTCTCGAGAAGCCCCTCCCGACGGCGTTCTTCCTCGGCTTCGGCGACAACGCGCTCAACTTCTCGCTGCGCTGCTGGGTCGACAGCTTCGAAGACGGACTGCGCGTGCGGAGCGAGCTCGCGCTCGCGGTCTACGACGCGATGAAGGAAGCCGGGATCGAGATCCCGTTCCCGCAGCGCGACGTACACGTGCGCTCGATCGACGGCGGTCTCTTCGAGAAGCTCGGCCAGAAGTAGGAAGTCGAGCGGAAGCGCTCTACGGCCGGCGCAGCAGACGGACCGTCGCCGGCGGGCCGTCGGCGGCGACCGCGACGACGATGGCTGCCGCGAAGCCCGCCCCGACGTCGCGGCGTCGCGTCCGGTCACGCTCCTCGAGGAAGCGCGGCGTGGCCCCGCCGCCGCGCCGAACGCGGCTTCGCTCGCGTACGACGCGGTCTTCCGTCTCGCGAAGCGCATCGGCCGTGCCTCGGGACGGCTCGCGGGCTCCCGCGCACGTACGCCCGATCCCTGCTAGAGAGGGGAGATGCCGTCGTCGCCTCGCGACGAGGTCGCGACCGAGGAGCTTCTGCGGATCCTCGAGGGCGCCTCTCCCCGTTCGCTCACCGTGCGCGAGATCGCGACGCGACTCGAGCTCGAGCGCTGGGATCCGCGCGCCATGGCGAAGCAGCTCGAGGAGCAGGTCCAGAAGGGACCGCTCCAGCGCGTCGGGAAGACCCGCTGGCGCTACGCAACCGAGGTCGTCGAGAAGCGCGCGCGGAAGACCAGCTCCCGCCGCGCACCGAACGAGATCGTCGGACGATTCGTGCGCGTCCGGACCGGCATCGGCTTCGTCACGCCCTCCGGTGAAGCGGCGGAGGCTCTCGGCGGCGACGTCCTGATTCCGCGCGGTCGCGAAGGCCACGCGCTGCACGGCGATCGCGTTCGCGTTCAGATTGCACGCTTCGACGCGCGGAGCCGGCGCGCGAGCGGGCGCGTCGTCGGCGTCGTCGAGCGTGCAACGGAGCGCTTGCTCGGGAAGCTCGAGCTCCTCGAGGGAGCGCGCTGGCGTTCGATCCCGGCGGGCTGGCGGCTCGTCCCGTTCTCGGACCGCATGCCGTTCGTCGAGGTCTCGGAGACCGCCGGAGGCGAGCCGCTGCGCCGCGAGCACGCCGGTCGCACCGCGCTCGTGCGCCTCTCACGTCCACCCGTCGGAGCGGGCCCGTGGCGCGGCGAGGTCGAGCGCTTCCTCGGCGACGCGAGCGATCCCGAGGTGCAGTTCCTCCAGATCGTGCTTGAGCACGGGCTCCGCCTCGAGTTTCCACCCGCCGTGCTCGCCGAGGCGGAACGTCTTCCCGTCGATCCGAAGCCGGCGGACGTGCGCGGCCGCGAGGACCTGCGCGCTCTCCCGTTCGTCACGATCGACGGCGAGACGGCGCGCGACTTCGACGACGCGGTCTGCCTCGAGCCGTTGCCGGACGACGGCGTGCGGCTCCGCGTCGCGATCGCGGACGTCTCGCACTACGTGCAGCCGGGCTCCGCGCTCGATGTGGAAGCGCGGCTCCGCGGGACGAGCGTGTACTTTCCGGATCGTGCGATCCCGATGCTGCCGGAGCGCCTCTCGAACCAGCTCTGCTCGCTCAACCCGGACCGCGATCGCGCCGTCGTCGTCGCGGAGATGGAGTACGATCGCGCCGGCGCGCGCGGTGCTACGCGGCTCTACCGCGGCGTGATCCGGAGCCGCGCGCGGCTCACGTACACCGAGGTGGCGGCCGTCCTCTCCGAGACGGACGACGCGAGCGTGCAGCGAAGGCGGGCGGAGCTCGCCGATCTTCTTCCGCAGCTCGCGAGCATGCGCATCCTGATGCGGCTGCTCTACCGCCGTCGCATCGCGAACGGCTCTCTCGACCTCGACCTGCCGGAAGCGCTGCTCGATCTGTCCGAGGAAGGTCGGATGATCGGCATCCGCATCGCGGAGCGGAACGACGCGCACCGCCTGATCGAGGAGTTCATGCTCGAGGCGAACCAGGTCGTCGCTTTGGTGCTCGAGCGCGCGGAGCTGCCTTTCCCGTACCGCATCCACGAGCCGCCCGAGCCGGACGACGTGAAGGAGGTGAACGACCTTCTCACCGTCGCGGGCACGCGCATCGAGACCGGAACGGAGGTGCGTCCGGAGGCAGTGTCGCGCGCGCTCGCGAAGCTTCGCGGCCATCCGCTCGAGCGCGTTCTCTCACGGCACGTGCTGCGCGCTCTGAAGCAGGCGCGCTACAGCACGGAGAACGCCGGCCACTTCGGGCTCGCGTTCACGTGCTACTGCCACTTCACCTCACCGATCCGCCGCTATCCGGACCTGCTCGTGCACCGTCAGGTCGTGCGGCTTCTCGAAGGCGAGGGCGCGCAGGCGCGGACGCTCGGCGGCGACATGGCGGCGGCGAGCGACGAGAGCTCGCAGCGCGAGCGCGAGGCCATGGAAGCGGAGCGCGCGATGGTCGACCTGAAGAAGGCCGAGTTCATGCTCGGCCACATGCTCGAGCCGGAGCCGGCGACGATCGTCACGGTCGCGCCGTTCGGATTCTTCGTCGAGCTCGACGCGTATCCGATCGAGGGCCTGGTGCGTGCGGACGAGCTGCCGGGACTCTGGCACTTCGACGAGCGCTCGCACAGCCTCTCGGGGGCGCGCTCGGGGCGGCGGTTCCGGCTCGGCGATCGCGTGATCGTCGAGGCGTCGCAGGTCTCGCTCGAGCGTCGGCAGGTCACGTTCACGTTGGTGGAGACGGGGGCGCCGGCGCGGCGCGCCCCCGCTCGCGAGGCGGAGAGCGTGCCGGACGTGGAGCCCGAGCTCGACGTGGAGCCGGAGCCGGAGCTCGGGGCGGCCGCCGCGCTGGAGCAGGAGCCGGAGCCCGAGCCGGAGCTCGAGCTCGAGCCAGAGCCAGAGATCGACGACCAGGAGCTCTTCGAGGACTACGCGCACGCGCGCGACTTCGAGAGCGAGGAGCGCGAAGCGCGTGAGGCGCGGGAGGCGAGGGAGCGCGTGGTGGACAAGCCGAAAGGTCGAAGGCCGGAGCGCCGGCGCGACGGCGACCGTGAAGCGCCCGCGCGCGGCGGGAAGCGGGGCCACTGGCGCGAGTCCGAGCGGAGCGAGGGTCGCGGCGCAAAGCCTTCCGGAGGGCGCCGCG
>VGTG01000124.1 GCA_016874795.1 Deltaproteobacteria bacterium
TTCGTCTCCACGGTAGGGCGAGACGAGGCGGTGATCCGGAAGTACATTCAGAAACAGGAGATCGAGGACCGGCGCCTGGATCAGTTGAACTTGCTGTAGGGCACCGCCTTTAGGCGGTTCATAGGAATGGGCCGCCGATGGGCGGCCCGAAACCAGCCGCTTTGAGCGGCTCACATAAAGAATGCCCCCGGCTTTGCCGGGGGATCGTTACTCGGCCGAGAGCGCGGCAGGCCCTCGCGACGGGACGGACCCAGGCGCGCAGGAAGGCCTTCTTCATGTTCCGATACCACCTGCTCGGGTTGCTGCGGAATGGCACCGACCACGGCTACGGGCTCGCGAAGGAGTACCGCAGCCGGGGCGGCGTCGACAGTGGCCTCGGGAGCTTCTACCGTGAGCTCCAGAAGCTCGTGGATCAAGGTCTCGTGCGCCGCATTCCGAATCCCGACGGCGTCGATCCGCGGCGCGCTCCCTACGAGATCACCGAGCGCGGCCGCGAGGCCTTCGACCGGTGGATCGAGGCGATCCCGCGCGCGACTCACTGTCCGGACTCGGAGCTCGGCGTGCGCGCATTGTTCTTCGGCGAGGTCGAGCCCGAGGTGGCCGAGCGCATCCTCTCCGCCTGGGAGTCGAGCCTCTGGGATCTGACGAAGGAGCTCGAGCGGACGTTGAACGTGTCCGCACCGGCGGCTGATCGCACGTCGGGCGTGCACCGTGCCCTGCTGACACGGCGTCTGCAGCACGTCGCGAAGGACCTGGACCTCGTCGAGGAGCTGCGCGCCGTCTTGTCCTTGCCCGAGACCGAGGTCGCCTCTCCATCTCCCGTCGAACGAGCAGAGCCGTTCGCGACTCGGAAGCGAGGCGCCGTCGGAGGCGCATGAGCCCCGTCGTCCAGCTCGAGAGCGTCACCAAGGAGTACGGGAGTGGCGCCTCGGGGGCGCGGGCCGTCGCCGACGTGAGCCTCTCCGTCGCCGAGGGCGAGTTCGTCTCGGTGATGGGGCCTCGCGGGTGCGGAAAGAGCACTCTCCTGAACCTGATCGCGGGCCTCGAGGTGCCGACCTCGGGCCGCGTTCTCGTCTGCGGGGAGGACCTGTCGCGCCTTTCGGACAAGGCGCTGAGCGACCTTCGGCTCCGCTACCTCGGCTTCATTTTCCAGTCGTTCAATTTGTTGCCGCGGCTCACCGTGGAGCAAAACGTTTCGTGGCGGCTCGGCTTGATCGGCGTCAGCGGACGCCCCGCGCGCGACCGCACGGCAGCGGTGCTCGAGCGGATGGGCGTTCCGCCGTCGACGTGGGCGCGCTATCCGAGCGAGCTCTCGGGCGGCGAGCAGCAGCGCGTCGCCGCGGCGCGCGCCCTCGCGACCGAGCCGAAGCTCCTCCTCGCCGACGAGCCGACCGGCAACCTCGACTCCGCGAGTGGCCGCACGATGCTCGATCTCCTGCGAAGCCTGAACCTGCAGCGGCGCATGTCGGTCGTGATGGCGACGCACGATTCCTTCGCCGGCACCTACGGCCACCGTACGATCCGTTTGAAGGACGGACGCATCGTGCGCGAAGCGGGCGAGATGGAGCGCTCTCCCGCGGCCGAAGGCCAGGTTCTTCCCTTCCGGCGACGCGGAGAGTGACGTGGACCGGATCCGGCTCGCGTGGTCGCAGCTCCGGCAGCAGATCGGCCAGCTCGCCGTCGCGGTGACGACGATCGCGCTCGGCGTCGCTCTCGCCGCCTCGATGCTCCTCGCGAACGCGAGCTTGCAGGAGGGCTTCGAGACGTCGATCGATGCGCTCGCCGGCCGAGCAGAGCTGCAGGTCACCTCGCTCGCGGGTGGACCGATCGACGAAGGCCTGGTCGAGGTCGTACGCGGCGTGTCGGGCGTGCGCACGGCGACGGCACTCCTCGTCGGCTCCGGCTTTCTCGGCGGCGCGCGCAACGAGGGGACGGCGGTGCGCGTCGTCGGCGTCGACCTCCTCGACGATGCGGCGGTTCGCTTCTACCGCACGAGCCCGGGCGGTCCCGCGGCGCTCGACGATGCGCTTTCATTCCTGAACCAGCCGGACTCGGCCGTCGTGACGAAGAGCCTCGCCGCGCGTCTCGGCCTCGAGCGCGGGGACGAGCTCGCGATCGAGCTGCCGCGCGGCAGCTCGCGCCTCACGGTGCGCGGCGTCCTCTCCGACGACGGCGTCGGGCAGGCCTCCGGTGGAAAGCTCGTCGTGATGGACCTCTATGCCGCGCAGGATGCGCTCGGCATGCCGGCCCGCGTTTCGCAGGTCGACGTCCTCGTCGACCCGGGAGTGACGCCCGAGAGAGTCGGTGCGCTGCTTCGTGCGGCGCTTCCGGATCACGTCTCGGTCGTCCTGCTGGAGGATCGGCGCGAGGCTCTCGTGCGCTCCGTCGCGGCGTTCCAGATGCTCCTCGACCTGATCGGCGCGTTTGCGCTTCTCCTCGCGGTGCTGATCACCGGCAACCGGCTCGCGACGATCTACCAGGAGAGGCTGTGGGAGATGGGGGTGATGCGCGCGCTCGGCGTCTCTCGCGCGCGTCTCGTGCGCGAGCTCCTGCTCGAAGCGGCGCTCCTCGCGACCGTCGCCGTCGCGATCGGGCTCCCGATCGGGATCGCCTTCGCGCAGATCATCGTCGTGCCCGTCGCGGACACGATGACGCTGAACTTCAAGGAGGCCGTGACGGCGACGTGGGTCGCACCGCGTCCTCTGCCGCTGCTCTTCGCGGCGGCGGGTGGCGTGCTGACGGCGCTCGCGGCGGCGCTCTTCCCGGCTTCGCAAGCGGTGCGGAAGAGCGTCGTGTCCGTCCTCGCGCGCGGGCGACGTCGCGACGCCGTGTCCGACACGCGCTCGCAGAAGTGGGCTCGGGTCCTCGTTCCGATCCTCGCCTTCGCGCTTCTTCTCCTGCAGCCGGTTCTCGCGCGCGGGGCGCTCGACGCCGTCACTCTCGTCGTGATCGCGGCGGCCGGCGCGCTCCTTCTCGTTCCGGTGCTTCGACTCGCCGGCGAGCCGATCGGCCGGCTCTTCGGAGTACCTGCAACGATCGGCGTGCAGGACCAGAGCCGCACGCCGAGCCGTGCGATCGGCGCCGCCGCGGTCCTGATGACCGGCGTTGCGATCGCGATCTGGATCGCGAGCATCGGCGAGAGCTTCGAGCGCTACGTCGTCGAAGCGGTGATGAAGATCCGTCGAGGAGATCTCGTCGTCGAATCCATCTACGACCTGGGCGCGCCCGGAGCGGGGCGGCCCGTCGTCTCGGACCGCGTCGTCGACGAGATTGCGGCGACGGAAGGAGTCGAGGCGGTCGGCGCGTACGTGATCGCGAAAGCGAACGATCCGGAGACGGGCCTCCTCGCGCTCGATCCGATCCGGCTCCGACGCGCCGAGTTCGGCGACTGGGCGCTCGAGCCGGGAGCGATGCCGGGCGCGCTCGAGCTCGTCGCACGTGGTGATGCGGTCCTGATCGACACGAACCTCGCGACCCAGCGCGGCGTCGAGGTGGGACGCCCGTTCCGTCTTTCGACTCCTTCCGGCCCGGTCTCGCTTCCGGTCGCGGGCGTGCTGCGAACCGTGCCGACCGTGCCGTCCGGCGACGTGATCCTGAGCCGCGAGGTCTACCGGAGGCTCTGGAAGGACGCGACGATCACGCGCGCCTTCGTGCTCGTCGCGCCGGGACACTCGATCGATCAGGTCCGCCGCAGCATCCAGGGTCGCGTCGGCAGCCGCTATCGCCTTCAGGTGACGCGTCTCGAGGACCTGTCGCGGTGGTTCGCGAGCGGCGTGCGAGACGGATTCGCATTCGCGCGCGTGATGGCGGTCATCACCCTCGTCGTCGTCCTCTTCGGCACGGGAGACGCCCTCGCGGCGAACGTGCTCGAGCGGACGCGCGAGATCGGCACGCTTCGCGCGCTCGGTCTCTCTGCGGCGCAGGTGCGCACCATGGTGCTCTCTCAGGCCCTCGCGATCGGCGTCGCCGGCTCGGGTCTCGCCGTCGCGGTCGGGATGGGCGCGGGGCTCGCGTTCGTCTGGCTGCTGCGACCGCTCCTCGGCTGGGAGATGGAGCTCTATCCGACCTTCGGCATCGCCTTCGCGGGCGGCGCGCTGGGTGTTCTCGCGTGCGTCCTGGGCGCCGTGGTCCCGGCGATGCGCGCCGCGCGCTTCCCTCCCGCGGCCGCGCTCCGCTACGACTGACGCCGCCGCCGCGGCACCGAGTGCTCCCAGTCGGCGAGGAGCGTGCGGAGCCCGGCCACGAGGAGCAGCGGCTGATCGAGCATGATGTGGTGATACGCTTCCGGGATCTCGATGATGGGCGCGACGCGTCCGAGGAACTCGTACATCTCGTCGCCGATGTCGGGCGTGACGAGGGGTACGCGGAGGTCGCGAAGCTCACGACCTGCGGTCGCGACGTCACCCGCTTCGGCGACGTCGTCGAGCTTTCGGGAGGCCTCGCCGTGGTCGGCGGGCACGACTACCTGCGGGGCGGCGGCGCCGGCGACCTCTATGTGTTCGAGCGGCAGATGCGAGAGGCGTTCTTGATCGAGGACGAGGAGTGGAGGGAGAAGGTGTGCATGCAGGCGAAGGAGGTGGTCGAGCAGGCCTTGGCGGGGATGGTGGAGTTGTCGGACGAGGAGGTGCGATCGTGATCCGCGTGCGCGCCGCCGAGCCGCGCGACGCCGAGTCGCTCGTCGAGTTCGCCCGCCGCATGGCGCGCGAGACCGAGGACAAGGAGCTCGACGTCGCGACCCTCCGCGCCGGCGTTGCCGGCCTACTCTCGGACGCCTCGCGCGGCCGCGCGTTCGTGGTGGAGGACGACGGCGAGGTCGTCGCGGGATTGATGGTGACGCTCGAGTGGAGCGAATGGCGGAACGGCTGGTTCTGGTGGATCCAGAGCGTGTACGTCGTCCGTTCGCACCGCCGTCGCGGGCACTACCGCCGCCTGCACGAGCACGTCCGTTCGCTGGCTTCCGCTTCGCCCGACGTTTGCGGGATCCGTCTCTACGTCGAGCAGGAGAACCGGAACGCGCAGGCGACGTACCGGAGCCTCGCGATGGAGGAGACACACTACCGGATCTTCGAGGAGGTGTTCCGGCGGTAAGGCGAAGGCCAGCTGTGACGTCCGGGCTTGCGACAACGTCTTCGTCGGCACTCGAGAGAGCCTCGACGTGCTCGACGAGGGTTAGGGAAGACGTCCTGCCACTCCGAAGAGAAGCGGATCAGGCACGGAAACGAGTGGCCAGGGCCGGAATCGAACCAGCGACACGCAAATTTTCAGTCTGCTGCTCTACCAACTGAGCTACCTGGCCAGGTGCCCACATCCAAGGGTAGGCGCCGGATAACGGACGTCCCGGAGGGAGTCAACGCGCCTCAACGCGCCGGCGCGTGCGCCTCGATCCAGTCGAGCATGTCCGCCTCGATCTTCGTCCCGTCGAGGGCGTTGATCTCCTGCACGCCGGTCGGGCTCGTGACGTTCACCTCGGTCAGCCAGTCGCCGATCACGTCGAGGCCGACGAAGATCAGACCGTCGGCGCGGACCAGGGTAGAGCTGAGTCTCTGATGGTCGAGATCCCATGTTTTCTGCCGCTCGTGACGCACGCAGACATGCCGTGGGATTCCAGCCTCGTCCGGCGTGAACTGTTCTTCACACGAAGACCCGGATCGAACGCTGGCTGCCAGCTTCCCTCGGCGCTTGCAGCGCTCTTCCGTCTGCTCCGATGCCCAAAGTCTGGCCCAATCGTTGCTGCCCTCCGCCTCGACAGGCTCTCGAAGCCTGCTCGGCGACGGATGAGCCCGACCGTCGCTCCGACCACTCCGGGCGAAGAGGAGCCGACATCATGCGCACACGTACTGGATCACGTGTTTTCCTCTCCTTGGCGATGACCTTCGCGCTCGCCGCGCCAGTCGCCGCGTTCGCCGGAGGGCGAGTGGGCATCCAAGGTGGCGCCGCGCTGTTCGCCGGCGGCGTCGAGGTCGACAGCGGCGGCGAAAAGATCGCGGCCGAGACGCCCAACGGAGCTGCGTTCGCCGTCGATGGCGGCTGGAGGGCCACCGACTCGCTGGAGATCGGTGGCCTCGTGTAGATCGGTGGGGACTTCTCCGACTCGACGACGTTCAGCGCGACCGCCGGGCCGCGCTACTCGTTCCTGGGGAAGGATTCGCGTGCCCGTCCCTTCGTGGTCGGTCAGCTCGGCTACTACAACGTCGGCGTGAGCTACCCGAACACGTCTCTGTTCGACATCTTTGGTCCGACCGAGGACGAGGGTGGTGTCGGCTTCAACCTTGGCGGTGGACTCGACTACTACCCGATCGATTGGATTTCTGTCGGCGCCGACGTGCGCTACCACCGCGCGTTCGTCTTCGACGGCGTCGACTACTTCACGACGATGCTCGGAGCATCGTTCCATTTCGGGTGATCTGCTCGAAGTCCCGGCCTCGACGAGCAGAGAAGGAAAGACGAGGAACAACCGATGCAACGAGCCGTAGTGATGGCCTTGATCAGCTTGCTGTTTACCGGTTGTGTCGTCGCCCGGCGTTCCTCGGATGATTACCTGCTCTTGACTCTACCGAGGCCGAACGTGGCAGGAATGGCCGTCGCGACACTCGCTCTGTCGACCGCGCGCACGCTTGCGATGCCGATCCAACCTCTGTAGGTGCACCGCGCCGCGAGAGGACCCGTCACCTCGTGGAGCTGTAACGGTCGTCGCGAAGGTGCTCGGGGTGACGCTGGAGGTGCAGCTGGAGAAGGCGAGGAACGCGGCGCGTAGCGGCCCACGAGGGCAAGGACGGGGCTTGCGATCGACTGGTCATACCGGTTATACTTCGGCCGATGAAGACCGCCGTGTCACTACCGGACGACGTGTTCCGGGCCGTCGATGCCTACGCCAAGAGGCATCGCCTGACGCGTAGCGGTGTACTGGCGGCTGCAGCTCGGCAGTACCTTTCGCGACAAGGCTCGCCCGGAGAGGCTACCGAGGCCTGGAATCGCGCCATCGAGGCGAGCGGGCAGCCCGGCAGCGACCCGGCCTCGATCGCCTTTCGGCGACGCACGGCCGCCGTGATCCGACGAAACAGACGCTGGTGATCCGGCGAGGACAGATCTGGTGGGTCGACTTCGGAGACCCGCGAGGATCGGAACCTGCCTACCGTCATCCCGCCCTCGTCATCCAACGCGACGAGGTCAACGAGAGTCGGATCGACACGGTCGTCGTCTGCGTGCTGACGAGCAATCCCCGCTTGGCCAAGGCTCCCGGCAACACGCTCCTCCGGCGGCGGCAGACGGGGCTGACGAAGGACTCCGTGGCCAACGCATCGCAGCTGGCCACGGTGAACAAATCGGATCTCGACAGCCTCGTCGAGACGCTTCCGTCGCGGGTGATGGATGAGGTCGACGAGGGTTTGCGTTGGTTCTTGGCGCTCGATCGACTGTGATGCAGCCGTTGTCGCGGCCTTGAAGATCTCCGAGATTTCGGACCGCCCGACGTCGCGAGAGGGCAGCGCCTCCGACAACGTGAGGGCCAGCATCTCTTCGTTGCAGATGACGCGCTGTTCCTGCACTTTCACCTGCACCAAGGGGATTCGACCATCGTCGTCGAGGCGTTGCCCACGCCGAAACCGCAGAGAAGTCGCGGCGGTATGCGGAGGCCAGGAGGAAGTGAGAGCAAGCGACACGCAAATTCTTCCATCAGCAGATGGTCTACGCGGTGTGCGCCTCGATCCAGTCGAGCATGTCCGCCTCGATCTTCGTCCCGTCGAGCGCGTTGATCTCCTGCACGCCCGTCGGGCTCGTGACGTTCACCTCCGTCAGCCATTCGCCGATCACGTCGAGACCGACGAAGATCAGACCGTCGGCGCGGAGGCTCGGGGCGAGACGCTCGCAGATCTCGCGGTCGCGCTTCGTCAGCGGCGCCTTCGCGGCCGTCCCACCGACGTGGAAATTCGAGCGCGTCTCCTGCTCCTTCGGGACACGCAGCACCGCGCCCTTCGGCTCGCCGTCGATCACGATGATGCGCTTGTCGCCCGTCCGCACCTCGGGGAGGTAGCGCTGCGCCATCACCATCCGCCGGCCCTGATCCGTCGAGAACTCGAGGATCGAGTTCAAATTCCGGTCTTTCTCGATCACGTGGAAGATCCCGGCTCCGCCGCAGCCGTCGAGCGGCTTGACGATCATCTCGCCGCCGAGGTCGTGGAGGAACTCGCGCAGGAGCGTCATGTCCGCGGTGACGAGGCTCTCCGGGATCACGTCAGTGAAGCGCAGCGCGTAGAGCTTCTCGTTCGCGTCGCGAAGCCCGCGCGGGTCGTTCAGGACGAGCGTCTTCTTCTGGTCGATCATCGAAGCGACGTGCGTGTCGAAGAAGAACGTCATGTCGAAGGGTGGATCCTTGCGCAGCAGCACGACGTCGAGCTCGCCCAGAGCCGCCCGTCGCTCCGGACCGGGCGTGAAGTGATCACCGCGCTGTCGTCGCACGGTCACCGGGCGAACGCGTGCCTCGGGCACCGCGCGCCGGATCGCGAGCCCCGCCGGATCGACGTAGAGGCACTCGTGCCCGCGTGACTGCGCCTCCAGCAGGAAGACGAAGGTCGTGTCCTTGTCGATGTCGATCCGCGGAAGCGGATCCATGACGAAGCCGATCTTGAGTCGTCGCCGCTCGCTCATGCCGTCGCCCCTTCCGCGGGCTCCCGTCCGACGCGCACCACGATCGTTCCCGCCAGATAGTCGTGCAGCCCGCGATGCGGCGAGATCGCCGCGAGGAGGAAGCCGAAGTAGAAGGGGAGGGCCGAGAAGACGTACCCGACGAGGCGGATCACGCTCTGCAGGAGATCGAGCGGCTCACCGCTCGCACGCAGCACGCGGAGACCGACGAGCCCCTTGCCGATCGTCTGCCCTTCGCCCGCGTGGAGGAAGACGAAGTAGCTCGCGACGAGCGCCAGCGTCCCGATGTTCGAGAGCTGCGCCACGAGAATGTCGTCGTAGAGCTCCGTCTCGCCGGTCGCCGCCTCCGCTGCGCGGATCGCGAGCGTTGCCACGACGGAGAGAAGCCGGCTCGCGATCAGCAGCACGATGAGATCGACGACGAGTGCCCACGCGCGCGAGAAGAACGCTGCGTCGCCTGCGGGGCCCGCGGCTCGCAGTCGCACCGTTCGCATCGGCCGTGCCCGGCTCCGCGCCGCAGGAACCGACTCGGCGGTCTCGAGCGGATGCCTCGGGAAGGGCTCGTGCGGCTCGTCGCCGAGGACGAATCCCTCGTGCTCGTCGTGCGACGGAAGCTCGAACGTCTGCGGATGCCGCGCGGCTCGCGGCACCGTCGCGCCGCACGATCCGCACGTGAGCTGATGCCGGTGCATCGGCTGGCCGCACTCGGCGCACTGGCTCATGGATTCTCTTAGGGCGCGACCGCCGCGATCGCCAGTGCCGCGATCGCGGCGGTCTCGAAGCGGAGAACGCGCGGTCCGAGCGAGAGCGACCGTGCGCCGTGGCGATCGAGGAGCGCTTCCTCCTCGGCGGTGAGACCGCCTTCGGGACCGACGACGAGGACGACGGGCGCCCGCGAATCGGCTGCGCCGGGCCACGACCTCTCGCCGTCGCGCCGCAGAGCGACGAGGGCCGAGCTCCCAGCCAGCTCTCCGAGGAGCGACTCGAGCGTCGTCGCTTCCTGGATCGTCGGCTCGCGCGTGCGACCGCACTGCTCGCACGCGGCGCGCGCGAGCCGGCGCCAGCGCTCGAGCCGACTCGGCGAGACGCGCTCGATCTGGCTTCGCGTCGCGCGGAACGTGCGGATCGCAGTCGCGCCGAGCTCCGTCGCCTTCTCGATGACGACATCGAAGCGGGCGAGATCCGCGAGGGCGACCGCGAGGACGAGCTCCCGCGCCGGATCGACTCCGGCCACGGCGACGTCGTCCTCGAGACGGAGCTCGGCACCGCTCGACGAGATTCGTTCGACGAGCGCTAGCCGTACGCGTCCCGGAGCGACGATCGCCTCGAAGCGGTCGCCTTCGCCGAGGCGAAGCGCGCGCAGATGGCGCACGCCGTCGCGTCCGAGCGAAGCGCGATCCGCCTCGTCGGCATCCACCTCGACGAAGAGCCGCGGCACGCTCAGCGACTCCGCGCGACGAGCGTCACCCACGTGACGATCGATCGGCGGCCGGTGACGCGGAGATCCGCGCGGCGCAGCGCCGCGGCAACCGCTCTCTCCTGGCGCTCGAGCAAGCCCGACACGATGAGTCGTCCACCCGGCGCGAGGCGTGAAGCGAAGCCCGGCGCGAGCTCCGCGAGGAGACCCGCGTAGAGGTTCGCGACGACGAGATCGAAACGGCCGCGCGCCTGCGCCAGGCTCTCGCCGATGCGCGCGAGCTCGAGCCCGTTCTCGTGCGCCGCCTCCGCGGTCGCCTCGCGCGCAAGCGGATCGGTGTCGACGGCGACGACGCGCTCGACGCCGAGCGCCCGCATCGCGAGTGCCAGGACGCCCGTGCCGCAGCCGACGTCGAGACCGCGCTTGGGCGATCCCTCGGCGCAAGCGCGCTCGATCTCGAGGAGGCAGCCGCGCGTCGTCGCGTGGTGTCCCGTCCCGAACGCCTGGCCCGGATCGATGCGCAGGAGCCGGCGTCCGCGCGCGTCCGCGACGTCGGCCCAGGACGGCGCGATCAGCAAGCGGCGACCGACGGCGAGAGGCGGGAAGTGCGCGCGCCACGCGGTCGATTCGTCGCGGTTCTCGAAGGGCTCGAGCTCGAGCCGGTCCGGATCGAGAGCGGGAAAGTCCGTTCGGGCTGCGGCGAGCGCCGCACGAAGGCTTCGCTCGAGCTTCCGCGGAGCGACCGCGGGCGGGAAGTACGCGTCGATCCGCGCGGTGCGCACGCGCCGAGCAGGTGCGGTGCGGCCGCCGGGAGGGGCTTGGCGGACGCGGCGCAGATCACGCTCGCCCGTGACGACGCCCGGCGCGCCGAGCCGGATGCAGAGCTCCGCGACGGCGTCGGTCGCCTCTACCGGGACGGGGAGTCGCAGGCGGGTCCAGCGCTCGGGACGACGCGGCATCGCGCGAAGCGTAGCAGCTCGGCCCGCGCGCCCGCGATCGTCTCCGGCGGTCGCGTACGGTATACGGCGGGGCATGGGTGGCAAGCTCGCCGACTTCCTTCGCATCGGGCACCGGGGTGCTTCCGGCGAATGTCCGGAGAACACGATCGTCTCCTTCCGACGTGCGCTCGAGCAGGGCGCGCAGATGATCGAATGCGACCTGCAGCTCACCGCGGATGGTCACGTGGTCGTGATCCACGACTGGACGGCCGAGCGGACGACGAACGGATCCGGGTCGGTGCGCGACCTCCCGCTCGAGGTGCTGCGCGGCTTCGACGCCGGGAGCTGGCGCGGCGAGCGCTTCGCGGGCGAGCTGATCCCGACGCTCGAGGAGACGCTCGAGGCGGTATTGCCGAGCGCGGGTCTGAACCTCGAGCTCAAGTGCCGTGGCTCCGACGAGGACTCGCGTCGCCTGGCGCTCGCGGCGGTCGACGCGGTCACGCGGCACGACGCGCTCGACCGCGTCCTCTTCTCCTCGTTCGATCCGATCACGCTCGAGGCGCTACGCGACGTCTCCGCGGAGGCGCGGATCGGCGTCCTCTGGTCCTACGCGCCGTTCGACGGCGCCTTCGCGCTCGCCGAGAAGCTCGGCGCGGCGAGCCTGAACGCGCGGGCAGCGGCGGTCGACGTCGGCCTCGTCGAGGCGGCGCGCGAGCGCGGCCTCCCGGTCTACGTCTGGACCGTCAACGCGCTCGAGGACATGCTCGAGCTCCGCCGGGCCGGAGTCGAGGGATTCTTCAGCGATTATCCGGGCCGGATGCTCGAGGCCCGGGCTCGTCTGCTCGCGTCTTGACGCGGCGCAGCCCAATCCCGAACATCACTGGTTCGCGGGAAACCGCAGATCCGTCGAGGGGAGGTGAGCTGTCTTCATGCCGGGAATACGCGTCAAGGAAAACGAGCCGATCGAGAGTGCGATTCGCCGCTTCAAGAAGCAGTGCGAGAAGGCCGGCATTTTGTCGGAGCTCCGCAAGCGCGAGCACTACGAGAAGCCCAGCGTGAAACGGAAGAAGAAGGCTCTGGCCGCGCGCAAGCGCGCCCTCAGACGAGCTGCCCGAAGCAGCATGTAGTGCCCGTCGCGCCGCGTGCGCGATGGTGATTTCGTCGGTGCCGGGGAGAGAGGTGCGGAGCCTCTCTCCTCGCGACACCGAATTTCCGGGTTGTCCCGAAACGTGCCAAGGGAGAGTCGATGCCCGAGATCCCCCAGGCGATCCTGGACGAGATCAAGCGGCGGATCGACCTCTCCGCCCTGATCTCGGAGCACGTGACCCTGAAGCGGAGCGGGCGCGGCTTCCTCGGGCTCTGCCCGTTCCACGACGAGAAGACGCCGTCGTTCCACGTCGACGCGGAGCGCGGGTTCTATCACTGCTTCGGCTGTAACGCGGGCGGGAACGCGTTCACGTTCCTCACGCGTCTCACCGGCGTGACGTTTCCGGAGGCGGTGCGGACGCTCGCGGAGCGGGCGAACGTGCAGATCCCCGAGGCGGCGCACGCACGCGGCCACGATCGACTCGCAGAAGCGAACGCGCTCGCGGCGGAGCTCTTCACGGTCGTTCTGCACGAGAGCCGGCTCGGCGAGCGCGCGCGCCAGTATCTCGCCGACCGCGGCGTCGACGACGAGACGGTGCGGCGTTTCCAGCTCGGCTTCGCACCGGCCTCGGGATGGATCGAGAAGCTCGTCGGCCGAGGGGTCTCGACGAGCGACCTGAAGCGGCTCGGGCTCGCGCGCGACGGCCGGAGCGGGCTCTTCGCGATGTTCCGCGATCGCCTGATGTTCCCGATCCGCGATCTCGGCGGCCGCGTGATCGCGTTCGGCGGCCGCGCGATCGGCGAGACGAACGGGCCGAAGTACCTGAACTCGCCGGAGACGCCGCTCTTCCGGAAGGGACATCACCTCTACGGGCTCGAGCTCGCACGCGACGCGATCCGCGCGAACGACCAGGTGATCCTCGTCGAGGGCTACATGGACGTGATCGCGCTCTCGCAGGCGGGCTTGAAGCAGACGGTCGCAGTGCTCGGCACCGCGCTCACGGCGGATCAGCTGCGCCTCGCGCGGCGCTTCGCCGAGGAGATCGTCGTCTGCTTCGACGGCGACGAAGCGGGACGTCGGGCGGCGCTGCGCGCGTTTCCGATCTGCGTCGACGAGGTCGATCTCTGGCCGCGCGCGGTGTTCCTGCCTTCCGGGGAAGATCCCGATTCGCTCGTGCGGAAGGGCGGGCCGGACGCGATGCAACGGCTCGTGCGCGAGGGGCAGTCGCTGATCGACTTCTTCCTCGACGATCTCGTCGGGCCGGACGCGGGCGTCGGCGAGACGGCGCGTGCGGCGAGCCGCATGGCTTCGGTCCTGGCGGGCGTGAAGGATCCGATCGTGCGCGACAAGCTCGTGCGCGGCGCGGCGGGGCGGCTCGGAGTTTCCGGCGATGCTCTTCTCGCCGCCGCGCGGCAGGTCGCCGCGGCGAACGCGGCGCGGGAGACGGCGAGCCGCCCCGCCGAGACGCGCGTGGATCCGCGCGCCGGTGGTCGTGTCGACGTTCGAGGCGATCCACGAAGCGCTGGGCGCACGGACTTTCGTTCCGATCCGCGCTCCGACCCCCGGTTTGCGCGGGGCGATGCGCGCGCTCCCGCACGGGACGATCCGAGGTTCGATCCACGGTTCGATCCACGATCGGACCCGCGTGGCTCGGTCGCGCGCGGCCCGAGCGGCGGGCCGTCCGCGCGGGGAGGGCGTCGCGGACCCCGCGTCACCTTCTCCGGCGACGCCGAGATGGTCGAGCTGATGATCTGCGACGAGGAAGCGGCCGAGCGTATCCGCGCCGAGGGTGCTTCCGCGTGGATCGAAGACGCGCTGCTGCGCGCGATCGCCGACCGCGTCCTCGAGCGCCGCGAGACCGACGAGTACTTCGAGCCGATGGAGTTCGCGACCGAGCTCCCGGCGGCGATGGCCGAGCGCGTCCGGCTTCGGCTCGCGTCGCCGCCGAAGCCCGAGGACAACCAGCGCGCCACGGACGACTGGTTCGCGCGCTACGCGGAGCGGGCCGCGCGCGGCGACCGTCGAGCGCTGATCGCGCGTCTCCGTGCGGCGGAGCACCGCGGCGATCAGGCGGAGGTCGATGCGGCTCTCGAAGAGCTCCGCCGCATGACCCCAGACGCCTGACGGGGTCCGGTTCGTTACGGCGCATCTGCACCCAGGCTCACTCCCGAGCCTGGGTCCGAATGCGCCGTAACGAACCGGACCCCATCGCGATATATCCCCTCGCGATATATCGCGGTGACCCGCTGCCCGCCTGGCGCGGCGGCGCGACCTCGAAAACCCTCGCCGCGGCGGTCGCCGGACGCCGGCACGCGCCGTGCATTCCTCCCCGAAAGCTCTGGCCGCAGAGCGGCCGTCGAAGGGGGAAACGAGATGAAGCGTTTGCCGAAGTGGAACCGAGTCGCAAGTGCCCTGGGGCTTCTCTTCGCCGTTGCGGCGTTCCCGATGGCCCCGGCGTCCTGGGGCGTCGACAACCCGCGACCGGGGCCGACGATCGACGTCGACTGCACCGATCCCGAATCGAAGACGCTCTGCCGCGAGTGTCACATCGACGGGCCGGTGTTCTGCTGCCCGGGAGACGGCGATCCGTGCACGATCAAGAGCCCGTCGCCGAAGGTTTCTCCGTCGCTCTCCGTTCGCCCCCGCCGGCCGACCTTCAGGCAGAATCTCTACTTCACGCGCTGACCGGGCGGAGAAGCTCGCGAGCCCGCTTCTCCGCCCGGTCGCGATCGCGAGACTCATCAGGGCGCTTTCAGGAAATCCGCCTCGTTCGTCGACGCGGAGAAGTAGTCCGCGCTGAAGCAGGTGTCGGTGCTGCGATTGAGAACGGGCACGGGGACGCCGGGATCGCCCAGCCCGTCGGCGAGTCACGCATGATAGCGCGCCTGCGGCCTCGCGTCCCGTGAAAAGGGGATGAGATTCAAAGCAGTTCGATTCATCCGCGCACTTGGAGTGGACGGAGCGCAGGGTTCCCCCGAGGCCGGCTCCGGGGGGAACCCTGAACGACGTGGCACAGTGCACGGTCAATGCGGGGTCGCTCTCAATCGGCGACCTGGCCGAACCGGCCGCTGTTGAAATCCGCGATGGCGCGGCGGATCTCCGCCTCGCTCGTCATCACGAACGGGCCGTAGCCGACGACCGGGTCGCCGAGCGGCTCTCCCGTCAAGACCAGGAGCATCGCGTCGCCGTCCGCGTGGATCGCGACCGACGGGCCTTCGCGCTCGAAGCGGAGGATCTCCGCCTCGCCCGCGCCCTCACCGCCGTTCACGGTCACGTGCCCGGAGAGGACCGCGATCATCGCCGTGTGTCCCTCCGGCAGCTCGAGCGTCACGTCGGCGTCGCGATCGAGGCGAACGTCCCACACGTTGATCGGGCTGAACGTGCGCGCGGGGCCCTTCGCTCCCGCGAGCTCCCCGGCGATGATCCGCTCGCGGGCTGCACCTCCGGCGAGCGCGACGACGGGAATCGCGTCGCTCGTGATCGCCTGGTAGCCCAGCGCCGTCATCTTGTCCTTCGCGGGCAGGTTGACCCAGAGCTGCACCATGCGGAACGGGCCGCCGGTCTTCGTGAACGCCGGGGACTGGAACTCCTCGTGGATGATGCCGCCGGCGGCCGTCATCCACTGCACGTCGCCCGGCTGGATCGTTCCGCCCGCACCGGTCGAGTCGCGGTGCGCGACCTCGCCGTCGTAGACGATCGTGACGGTCTCGAACCCGCGGTGGGGGTGCTGGCCGACGCCGCGCGGACGGACCGCGGGCTCGAAGAAGTGCGGCCCCGCATAGTCGGAGAGGAGGAACGGGCTCGTCGCCTGCGCGTCTCCGTCGTAGGAGAACAGACCGGACGGGGAAGCCGTCTCCGACCCAGTGTCCCTCGTGAGAGGTGAGAACCTGCGCGATCTTTTTTATGTGTGAGATACTGTGGCCGTACGAGCAGACGTGGCCGTACGAGCAGACCGCAAGTACGGTCCTCGAGGATACCGTCACGATGGCGGAGCACGTCGGCTGTCCGACCGAAGTCACGCTCGAGGTCATCTCCGGGCGCTGGAAGGTGATGGTGATCTACTGGCTGCTCCGCGGAGAGCGCCGGTTCAACCAGCTCCAGCGCGACCTCGCCGGCATCACGCACCGCACGCTCGCGAAGCAGCTGAAGGAGATGGAGGCGGACGGCCTGGTCGAGCGGCGCGACTACGGCGAGATCCCGCCGCGCGTCGAGTATCCCCTCACCGAGCTCGGGAGGTCGCTCGAGCCCGTGCTGCTGGCGATGCACGCGTGGGCGGAGCGCCATGGCGGCGAGGTGCGACGTCGCGAGTAATTCGCCGAGGCGGCTCAGAGCTGCATCGTGACGTGGATCACGCCCTGATCCATCTTCGTCGTCTTGCGAAGGCCGCACGTGTCGAAGACCTTCAGCATCGGCCCGTTCTGCGCGACTACCTCCGCGGTGAGCTCGCGGAGGCCCGCTTCACGGGCGATCGTCGTCACGTGGCGCATCAACGACGAGCCGAGACCGTGGCCTGGTAGTCGTCGATCACGACGAAGGCGACCTCGGCGCTCCCGGGCTCCGTCACGACGTAGCGTGCGCCGGCGACGATGGCCGGCTGCCCGCCCTCGTTGGTGGATGCGACGAGCGCCACGTGATGGTCGAAGTCGACGTGGAGGAAGTAGTCCCGCTCCTTCTCCGAGAAACGGCGCTTGACGCTGAAGAAGCGGCGGTAGGGCGACTCGTCGCTCGTGCGAGCGACGGCGGCCTCGAGCCCCGGCGCGATCGTCGAGCCTGCAAGCGCGGATCTCGACTGGGCGTCCGTCGCGAAGCCGCTCCGTCACCGTGTAGTGCGCGACGTCCATCGGTCGAGGGTCGGCTACCACCGCGCGCGGAGTCCGACACGGAACGGGTTGGACCGACTTGCACCGCCGACCGGATCTGCCATGACCACGGGGCGAGGGCCCGTAGCTCAGTTGGTCAGAGCGGCCGGCTCATAACCGGTTGGTCCCAGGTTCGAGGCCTGGCGGGCCCATAGTGAAATCGAGGGGTTGCGGATGCTGCGGAGCGTCAGGTGACCCGGAGTGTGCCCGAAACGTGCCCGTTCTGTTGCTGCGAGCGCTCCCCGCGACAGAACGGGCACCTCTTGATCGGCGCGACTTGTGATTGACG
>VGTG01000125.1 GCA_016874795.1 Deltaproteobacteria bacterium
TACCTCGGCTCGAAGGAGTGGGAGTATCCGAGGGGCTCCGTCCAGACGCTGTTCGAGATGGACGCGGAGACGCTCGCAGCGGGCGCGCCGCGCATCGTCCCCGGGATGACGCTCGAGTACATGGCGCGCCACTCGCTCGATCTCTGGGTGATGTCGGAGGACCTGCCCGATCCGAACAACCGCGTCACGCTCGACGACGATGGCCGGATCCGGATCGCCTACACGCCGAACAACCTCGAAGGGCACAAGCGTCTGATCGCGAAGCTGAAGAGCATCCTCCGCCACATCCGCTGCGACGACCACCTCCTGCCGTTGTCGCTCCACATCGCGAAGCAGATGCCGATCGCCGGCGTCGGGCACCAGAACGGCACCGTCCGGTTCGGGACGGACCCGAAGGCCTCGGCACTCGACGTCCACTGCAAGTCGCACGAGATCGACAACCTCTACGTGGTCGATTCGAGCTTCTTCCCGTCGAGCAGCGCTTCGAACCCGTCGCTGACGATCATGGCCAACGCGCTCCGCGTCGGCGATCACCTCCTGGAGCGGCTGTCGTGAGCGCGCCGAAGCGGATCGTGATCCTCGGTGGCGGCTTCGCCGGGCTGTACGCGGCGCTCGAGCTCGAGAAGCTGTTGCGGCGTACGGAAGGTGTCGAGGTCACGCTGATCAATCGCGAGAACTATTTCGCGTTCACGCCGATGCTGCACGAGGTCGCGGCGAGCGACCTCGACATCACGCACATCGTCAATCCCGTCCGGAAGATGCTGCGGCGGGTGCGCTTCTTCCTGGGTGAGGTGCGGAGCGTCGATCTCGACGCGAAGACGGTCACGGCCTCGCACGGCGCGGACGAGCACGAGCACGTCCTCCCCTTCGATCACCTCGTCCTCGGCCTCGGGTCCGTCACGAACTTCTACGGCCTGCCGGGCCTCGCCGAGCGCGCGCTCACGATGAGGTCGCTCGCCGACGCGATCGAGCTCCGGGGAAGGATCATCGACAACCTCGAAGAGGCGGACACCGAGTGTGCGGCCCTTCAGTGCCAGCGCGAGCCGCTCCTGACGTGCGTCGTCGCGGGCGGCGGCTTCGCGGGTGTCGAGACGATCGCGGCGCTGAACGACTTCGTCCGCCACTCGCTGCGGTTCTATCCCAACCTGCGGGACGAGCACGTCCGCATGGTGATCGTGCACTCCGGGGAGCGCATCCTGCCGGAGCTCGACGAGAAGCTCGGCCTCTACGCGGCGCGGAAGCTCGAGTCCCGCGGCATCGAGATGCGCCTCGGCGCTCGCGTTTCGGGCTGCTCGGACGAGGGCGTGCACCTCGACGACGGGAGCGTGATCCGCTCGCGGCTCGTCGTGTGGACCGCGGGCACCGCGCCGAATCCACTCCTCGAAACTCTGCCGATCGAGCGCGAGCACGGCCGCATCGTCGTGAACGACTGCCTGCAGGTGAAGGGACGGGCCGACGTCTGGGCGGTCGGCGACTGCGCCGTCGTTCCCGATCACTCGACCGGCGGGACCTGTCCGCCGACCGCGCAGCACGCCCTCCGCCAGGGTCGCCACCTCGCGCGGAACGTCGTGGCCGCGGCGCACGGCCGCCCGGTGAAGGCCTTCCGCTTCGCGGCGCTCGGTCAGCTCGCCGCGATCGGCCGGCGAACCGGAGTCGCGAACGTCTTCGGAATCAACTTCTCCGGGTTCGTCGCCTGGTGGCTCTGGCGAACGATCTACCTGAGCAAGCTTCCGCGCGCGGAGAAGAAGCTCCGCGTCGCGCTGGACTGGACGCTCGACCTGCTCTTCTCGAAGGACCTCGTCCAGTTCGCGACTTTTCCCTCGAACGCGGCCCGCACGCGCCTCGCGCGCACGCCGACGCCGCAGATGGAGACACAGCGATGAATGCGACGAGTTCGATGAATCCTCTCCGCACGCAGCCGCTCTTCGTCACGATCCTCGAGCAGGCGCGCCGCCTCGCCGAGGCGCTCGGCTGGCTGCCGCCGACGCTCGCGCGGTTCGGCATCGGGTGGGTCTTTGCGCAGTCGGGCTGGGGCAAGCTGCACAACCTGGAGCAGGTGACGGGCTTCTTCACCGAGCTCGGCCTGCCGGCTCCGGGAATCCACGCGGTACTCGTGTCGACGACGGAGCTCGTCTGCGGAAGCCTGGTCCTGATCGGCTTCGCGACGCGGCTCGCGGCGCTGCCGCTCATCGTCACGATGATCGTCGCGATCCGGACGGCGCTCTGGGCCGACGTCGATTCGCTCGGTGCGCTGTTCGGCCTGTCCGAGACCCTCTACGTCGTCCTCCTCGCGTGGCTCGCGACGACGGGTGCGGGCCCGCTCTCGCTCGATGCGCTCCTGTCGCGGCGGCTCGGCTTCGAGACGCGCCGACTCGCCGGAGCCCTGTCGGTCTGACCCACCTTCGTGGGTGGGGACGACCCTTCGCGGATCCGCGAGATCGCGTGGGCGTCGTGGGTCCCACGAAGCCCGGAGGGACGAAGAACACCTCGTCTTTCCGGGCTTTCTTCGTTCCGGGGTTGGCCGTGCGGGCGGCACGACGCTTGCGCTGTGGGTCGGCATGCTGAGACTCACCGCGATCCCCGAAGAAGAGCGAAGCCTTTGCATCCAGATGGAAGGCGACCTCACCGCCCGCAGCGCGCCGCAGCTCGACGGCCTCGCCGAGGTCTTCCCGCGACCGCCCCGCCGGGTCTGCCTGGACCTCGAGCGCGTGCGCTTCGTCGATGCGACGGGAGCGGCCCGCCTCCGGGAGCTCGCCGAGAAGGGAGCGGAGCTTCGTGGTGCCTCGGCGTACGTCCGGGAGCTCCTCGCCACGCCGGCTCTTCCCGCGGAGTGCACCGAGGCGCCGCTCCTGGCTCGCCTTCGCGCCGGAGACGAAGCCGCCTACGACGAGCTCGTGCGCATGCTCGGCGGCCGTCTCCTCGCGACCGCGCGACGCATGCTCCGGTCCGAGGAGGAAGCAAAGGACGTCGTCCAGGAAGCGTTCCTCGCCGCGTTCCGCAGCATCGGGAGCTTCAGCGGCGGCTCCAAGCTGTCGACCTGGCTGCACAGCATCACCGTCAACGCGGCGCTGATGCGGCTCCGGACCCGGCGTCGTCGTCCCGACACCTCGATCGAGGACCTGCTGCCGCGCTTCGACGAGAGCGGCGAATGGCTCGAGGACCCGGCCGGCTCGAACCCGCCGTGCGAAGCGCTCGAGAGCTCGCAGATCCGCAACGTCGTCCGGCGCTGCATCGACGAGCTGCCGGAGACGCACCGTACCGTGCTCCTCCTGCGCGACATCCAGGAGCTGAGCACGGCCGAGACGGCGGAGGTCCTCGGGATCACGACGACCGCGGTGAAGCTCCGTCTGCATCGCGCGAGGCAAGCGCTGCGGACGCTCCTCGACCGCGAGATGCGCTGAGCGCCCACGCCGACGCGGGCTTTACTCCGAACCGCGATGTGCGAGATTCCCTCGGAAAGCCGGGGGGCCGATCGTGAGGGAGCTCGTCAGCGAGTTTCTCGACAACGAGATATCGCGGCGGAGCTTCGTCACGCGTCTCGCGAGCGCCGCTTTCAGCCTCGGCGCGGCGAATTCGATCCTCGAGTCCTTGACGCCGCTCGCCGAGGCGCAGACCGGCGCAGCGGCGGACGGCCGCGCGGGCAGCCTCGCGCCCGGTACCTACCCCTAGCCTGCATTTCTCACCAGATCACGTCGCGAGGCGGTCGAGAGTGCCGAAGATTCGCGAGCCTCGGACCGGAGGGCGACGCAGGCGTACTTGAACAGTACGTCGAGGAGCCCGGAGGGAGAAGCTCGCGAAGATTCGGTGCTATCGGCCGCCGCAGTAGGGATCTGGTGAGAAATGCAGGCTAGCTCCGCCTCGGGAGAGACTCCGAAACGGGGGGCGCGTCTCGGCATCGAAGGACGTCGAGAGCGCCGGCCGAAGCTTCGGCCGGCACGCCATCGCCGAAAGGGAGGCTCGACCGATGATGAACCGGATCCACGGAACCCATGCTGCCGGCGCGGCGTGCCTCGGGCTGCTCCTCGCCGCGGGGACGGGCGCGAGCGACGAGGGCGTCTCGAAGGACGCGGTTCGCTACTTCGACCGCGAGACGGTCAGCGCGGCGTTCGATCGCGGCGCGGTCCTCGACGACGGAAACGGGCGCAACTACATGGTGCACGCGAGCCGCCGTGAGGCTCCGGGCAAGGCCGAGGTCCACACCCGCGACACGGACATCATCTACGCGCTCGCGGGTCGCGCCATCCTCATCACGGGTGGCCGCGTCGTCGACGGCGAAGTGACTGCCCCGGACGAGGTCCGCGGGAGCGCGATCCAAGGAGGCGAGAAGCGCGAGCTTCGCGCCGGAGACGTGATCATCGTTCCGAGCGGCACGCCGCACTGGTTCCAGGAGGTCGCGTCGCCGTTCACCTACTACGTCGTGAAGGTTCGCTGAGTCCGGAGCGCGCGGATGAAAGACTCGAAGCAAGGCCGGCTCGTCGCGTCTCTGCTCGCGGTCGCCGTCGCGGCTGCGGCGACGGCGCTCGAAGCGCATTCCTCGGACGTTCCCGACGGTGCACCACTCGCGGTCGTCGACCTCGCCACGGAGGAGGGCACCCGCGCCGTGGCCGGGGAGTGGCGATACAGCGACACGCGCATCGTCGAGGTCGACTACCGCGCGCCAGGCGCGGATGGGCAGCCGAGCGCGGTCCCCAATCGCACCTACGACATCGTGCCGCATGCCGGTGCTTTCGATTTCGACGACTCCTCGTGGCCGGTGATCGACCCCTCGACGCTGTCGCAGCGGCGATCGGCGGGACGCCTTTGCTTCGCCTGGTATCGTCTTCGCTTGACGGTCCCGGAGGCGATCGGCGGCGTGCCGACCGCCGGCAGGAAGCTCGTCTTCACCACGTCGATCGACGACTACGCCGAGGTCTGGGTCGACGGCGAGCTACCCCGCACGCTGGGTCAGAGCGGCGGAGGCGTCGTCCGCGGATGGAACGCGACGAACCGCGTCGTCGTGTCGCCCCACGCTCGACCCGGCCAGGAGATCCGGGTTGCCGTCTTCGGCATGAACGGCCCGATCTCGAACCCGGTGACGAACTACATCTGGATGCGGTCGGCGAAGCTCGAAGTCCATCCGGGCGATCCCGAGCCCCGCGCCGTTCAGACGGCCGAGGTGAACGTCGAGGTCGAGCGGCTCGATCCCGCGATCGACGCGATCGTGCCCCGCAACGTCAAGATCATGAAGCTCGCGGAGGGCTTCGAGTTCGTCGAGGGGCCCGTCTGGGTCGAGGAGGGCTACCTTCTCTTCAGCGACCCGAACGCGAATCGAATCTATCGTTTCCGCGAGGGCGAAGGCCTTTCGGTCTTCCGCGAGAGGAGCGGCTACGAGGGCGTAGGCGTCGAGCGCTATACGCAGCCGGGCTCGAACGGCCTCGGGCTCGACGCGGAGGGTCGGCTGACCGCCGCGGAGCACGGGAACCGCAGAATCACGCGCACCGAGCGGGACGGCACCCGTACCGTCCTCGCCGATCGCTTCGAGGTAAAGCGTCTCAACAGCCCGAACGACCTCGTCTATCGGAGCGACGGCACGCTCTACTTCACGGATCCTCCGTTCGGACTGCCCGGGTTCTTCCGTGATCCGGGCAAGGAGCTACCCTACAGCGGGGTCTTTCGCGTGAAGGGCGATTCGATCGAGCTCGCCAGCTCGGATCTGACCGGTCCCAACGGGATCGACCTCTCTCCGGACGAGCGGCACCTCTACGTCACCAACTGGGATCCCGCCCGAAAAGTGGTGATGCGGTACGCAGTTGCCGCGGATGGCCGCCTATCGGATGGGCAGGTCTTCTTCGACATGACCTCGGCTCCCGGGGAGGAAGCGCTCGACGGACTCGAGGTCGACAGCAACGGCAACCTCTTCGTGTCGGGTCCCGGTGGGATCTGGGTCCTCGCCCCCGACGGCCGACACCTCGGCACGATCCGTGCTCCCCGCTTGCCGGCGAATTTTGCGTGGGGCGATTCCGACCGAAAGAGTCTCTACATGACTGCGCGCAGCTCCTTGTATCGGATGCGGCTCGAGATCCCGGGAGCCTAGCTGCAAGTTTCCCTCGACGATTCGAGCGCGGCGGTGGAATACTGGCTGCGCAACATCTCTGAAGGACGAATTCTATGCAGTTCCACATCCTTTCGCTCGAAGGTCCGGACGCGTACGCGCGGGCCGGGGGACTCGCGAGCCGTGTCGAGGGGCTTGCCGGCTCGCTCTCGTCGCTCGGGTTCGAGACGCACCTCTGGTTCGTCGGCGATCCGGGGCTTCCGGGGCACGAGCATCAGGGACGGCTCCGGCTCCACCGCTGGTGTCAGTGGATCTCGCGCCACCATCCGGGCGGCGTCTACGACGGAGAGTTCGCGAAGCTGCACGACTACGCGGGCTCCGTTCCGCCGTTTCTTTTCGAGCAGACGCTCCTGCCGCACCTAGGCGCCGGCGGACGCGCGGTCGTCATGGCGGAGGAGTGGCATACCGTCGGCGCGGTTTTTCATCTCGACGAGATCCTGCGCCACGCCGGGCTTCGCGACCGTGTGAGCCTCCTCTGGAACGCGAACAACAACTTCGGCTTCGACCAGATCGACTGGAGACGGCTCGCCTCCTCGGCCACCTTGACGACCGTCAGCCGGTACATGAAGCACAAGATGCACGGCCTCGGCGTCGACCCGATCGTGATCCACAACGGGCTCACCGAGGACGCCTTCGATCCGCCGAGCGCGGAGGGCGCCGCGGAGCTGCGCCGCCGCTTCCCGGACCGCACGGTGCTCGTCAAGATGGCGCGCTTCGATCCGGACAAGCGCTGGTTGATGGCGATCGAGATCGTGCGCCAGCTGAAGGAGCGCGGCTGGCGGCCGCTCCTCGTCGCGCGCGGCGGCTCCGAGGCGCACGGTTCCGAGGTCTATCATCACGCGCACCGGGCGGGCCTCCGCATCGCCGACCGCGCGGCGAAGGGGCCGGGTGTCGGCGCGATGCTGTCGGCGCTCGAGGACGTCGGCGAGGTCGACGTCGTGAGCCTTCAGTCGTTCGTCGATCCCGACGCGCGTCGCCTTCTCTTCCACGGAGCCCATGCGGTTCTCGCGAACAGCGGCCACGAGCCGTTCGGTCTCGTCGGCCTCGAGACGATGGCCGCGGGCGGCCTCGCGTGCACCGGCTACTCTGGAGAGGACTACGTGGTTCCCGGACGGAACGCTCTCGTCCTGCAGACCGCGGACGCGCGCGAGTTCGTCGATCTCTACGGCCAGCTCCGCAGCTCGCCCGAGCACGAGCTCGCGATGCGCAACGCCGGACGGAGCACCGCGCGCGAGTACGCCTGGCCGGAGGTGATCCAGCGGTCCCTCTTGCCGCGGGTCGAGATCCTGACGCACCCCTGACGCTCGGCCGACATCGCGGTCGCTCTCTCCATCCTGCTGGCCGGGCCGGCCGCGGTGCCCCCGCCGGTTGCGGCGACGATGTCCGCACTGGGACCAGCACTCCGATCAAAGTGCAAACGAGAAGGTAGGGCACGATCGCCCGCTTCCTCGCTCAGCTTCGCGCGCCGACGAGACTTTGCACGGCGTCGGACAGACCGTCGACGCTCAACGGGAACATCGGGAACAGCTTCTGGATGACGCGCGTCGTGTGGTAGTTGTCCCAGTACTTCGCTTCTTCCGGGTTCAACCACACGCTGCGATCGAAGTAGTGCACGATCCGGTGCAGCCACTGGATTCCCGGCGTCGGCGACGTGTTGCGCGGGTCGATGCCGCCGTGCGCCTCGAAGAGCTCGGCCGGGTGCATGGCACCGTCGCCGACGATCACGACCTTCCAGCGGTCGTCGAGCTTCCGCATGAGATCGCCGGTCGGCAGGCTGTCCTGACGCCGCATCAAAGCGTTCGTGTAGACGTGGTCGTAGATGCAGTTGTGGAAGTAGTACGCCCGGAAGTCGCGCAGGCCGCGCTCGTCGTGCAGCGCCGTGAGGAGCTGGCTCACGGGCTCGTAGAACGGATCCATCGTGCCGCCGACGTCCATCAGGAGAAGCAGGCGGACGTCGTTCTTCCGCGGCGCGCGGAACACGAACTCGATCTCGCCCGCGTTCTTGCACGTCTCGTCGATCGTCTCGTCGAGGTCGAGCTCGCTCGCCTCGCCGCGACGCGTGAGCTGGCGCAGGCGGCGCAGCGCGACGCGGAGCTGGCGCGTGTCGAGGATCTGGTCGGTGCGGTAGTCCTTGAACTTGCGCTCGTCCCAGACCTTCATCGCGGAGCGCGACTTGCCGGGGCCGCCGACGCGGATCCCGGTCGGATGCGTGCCGCCGTGCCCGTAGGGCGACTTTCCACCCGTGCCGACCCACTTGTCGCCGCCGTCGTGCCGCTCGTCCTGCTCGGCGAGCGTCTCGAGGAACCGTCGCATCAGCTCGTCGGAGGAGAGCCTCTCGAGCTCGGCGATCTGCTCCGGCGTGAGCTCCGGGAAGTTCTCCGGATCCTTCAGCCACTCGAGCAGCTCGTCCGTGATCTCGTCGCCGAGCTCGCCCTCGACGCCGCGGAAGACGCGTCCGAACACGCGGTCGTACGAGTCGAAGAACGTCTCGCTCTTGATCAGGCAGGCGCGGCCGAGGTGATAGAAGCGCAGCAGGTTCGAGCCGTGCAGACCCCGCTCGAGCGCCTCGAGGAACGTGCGCCACTCCTGCAGGGAGATCGGCACCCCCTCTTCGCGGAGTCCGTAGAAGAGGTCGAGGAACATCGCGTCGTTCCCGGGCTGGCCTACTGGTTGTAGCGCGGGCCGAGGTCGCTCCAGCGGTTCGGGAACTTGCCGCCGCGCGAGTCGTAGCTCTGCAGCGCGTCGAGATCCTGCTCCTTCTTGAGCAGCGCGCCGACGAACGGGATGTGCTCCTCGAGCTTGTCGACCGAGAGGCCGGAGCGAAGGAGCGCCGCGATCCAGTCGACCAGCTCCGACGTCGACGGCTTCTTGCGGAGCTCCTTCTGCTCGCGCAGCCAGTAGAACTTGATCAGCACCTGGTCGAGAAGCTTCGCGTCGAGGTGCGGGTGGTGCACGGCGACGATCTTCCGCATCAGCATCGGGTCGGGGAACTCGATGAAGTGGAAGATGCAGCGGCGCAGGAACGCGTCCGGCAGCTCCTTCTCGTTGTTCGACGTGATGACGACGACCGGTCGCTGCTTTGCGGCGACCTCCTCGTTCGTCTCCATGATGGTGAAGCGCATCTCGTCGAGCTCGCGCAGCAGGTCGTTCGGGAACTCGAGGTCCGCCTTGTCGATCTCGTCGATCAGAAGAACCTGGCGCGTTTCCGCGGCGAACGCCTTTCCGACCGGTCCGAGCTTGATGTAGTTCCGGATGTCGGCGACGTTGCCGCCGCCGAAGCGGCTGTCGTTCAGACGCTGGACGGTGTCGTAGACGTACAGGCCGTCGATCGCCTTGCTCGTCGATTTGATGTGCCACTGGAGGAGCGGCATCTCGAGGCCCGCGGCGATGTGCTGCGCGAGCACCGTCTTCCCCGTGCCCGGCTCGCCCTTGATCAGGAGCGGACGCTCGAGCGCGATCGCGCAATTGACCGCATCGACGAGAGGTCCCGAGACGATGTAGCCGGGCGTTCCCTCGAATCTCTGAAAGCCGTTGTCGCTGGGCATGTCGGGATTTCTCCGTGGGGTCGGGGGGAAGAGAACCTCCGAGCGGGGTAGCTGACCGGTCGAGGGGCCTTCAAGGGCGGCCCCCGGGAGTGCTAGCGTCCGAGGCCGAGGCGACCTTGAGCGACCTGGCCCCCTACAAGCGCGGCTTCATCGAGTTCATGGTCGAGACGGGTGTCCTCACCTTCGGGGACTTCGTCACGAAGAGCGGGCGGAAGACCCCGTACTTCGTCAATACGGGCCTCTATCGGACGGGAGCGCAGCTCGGGCGGCTTGCGGGATTCTATGCCGAGACGATCGTCGATCGGCTCGGCGACCGCTTCGACGTACTCTTCGGGCCCGCGTACAAGGGCATCCCTCTCGCGGTCGCGACGGCAATGACGCTCGCGCGCGACCACGGGCGCGACGTCGCCTTCTGCTTCGACCGGAAGGAAGCGAAGGACCACGGCGAAGGCGGCTCGCTCGTCGGCCACAAACCGAAGAGCGGCGACCGCGTGCTCATCATCGAGGACGTCACGACCGCCGGCACCTCGATCCGTCAGACCGTGCCGCTCCTGCGCGCCGCCGCAGACGTCCGGCTCGCCGGCCTCGTCGTCGCCGTCGACCGGATGGAGCGCGGCACGGGGACGCAGGCCGCTTTGCGCGAGGTCGGCGAGACCTTCGGGATGCCGACGTTCGCGATCGTCACCGTCGACGAGATCATGGCGCATCTCCACCGTCGCGAGATCGCCGGGCGCGTCCTTCTGACCGACGACCTCTACGAGCGCATGCAGGAGTATCGCCGCGAATACGGGCCGAGCGCCTAGCGCGTCCGCCCGGGAGGAGCCGATCATGCACACGGTTCACCGCACCTGCTCTCTCTGCGAGGCGATGTGCGGCCTCTCGTTCGACGTCGAAGAGAACCGCATCGTCGACGTCCGTCCCGACGAGGAGGACGTGTTCTCGCACGGCTTCCTCTGCCCGAAGGGTGCGGCGATCGCGGCCGTGCACGACGATCCGGATCGCTTGCGGACCCCGATGCGGCGCACGCCGGGCGGGACGTTCGAGCCGATCTCGTGGGACGACGCCTTCGAGATCACCGCTTCGCGCCTTCGCGCGATCCGCACCGAGCACGGCGGCGATGCGATCGCCGTCTACATCGGGAACCCGATCGTGCACAACTACGGCGCGCTCGCGCTCCGCGCCGGCCTCCTGAAGGCGCTCGGCACGAAGAATGCGACCAGCGCCGGCTCGCAGGACACCGCGCCGCGCTTCGCTGCTTCGTGGCATCTCTACGGCAGCTCCTTCTCGATCCCGGTGCCCGACATCGATCGTACCGACTACTTCCTCTGCATCGGCGCGAACCCCTACGTCTCGAACGGGAGCTTCCTCACCGCGCCGGACATCCGGAACCGCATGCGCGCGATCCGCGCACGCGGCGGCAAGGTGGTGATCGTCGATCCTCGGCGGACGGAGACGGCGCGCGACGCGAGCGAGCACGTCGCGATCCGCCCGGGCGGCGACGCGGCGTTCTTGCTCTCGCTCGTGCAGGTGCTCGTCGCACGCGAGCGGGTCGATCGCGACTCGATCGCGAAGCTGGCGAGCGGCTGGGGCGTGATCGAGCGCCGCCTCGAAGCGTTCGCACCGGAGCGCGTCACCGCGCAGACCGGCGTTCCGGTCGAGACCATCGAGCGCCTCGCGCTCGAGCTCGTGGACGCACCGAGCGGCGCCGTCTACACGCGCGTCGGCGTCTGCAACAACGAGTTCGGCACGCTCGCGAGCTGGGCGACCGACGTGCTGAACCTCGCCGCCGGGCGGCTCGGTGCCGCCGGCGGCTCGATGCTCCCGTCGCCCGCGATGGACGTGACGCCGATCCTCGAGATGACGAACGGCGACGGCCACGCGCGCTGGAAGAGCCGCGTCCGCGGCCTGCCGGAGACGCTCGGCGATCTTCCCGCCTCGATCCTCGCCGAGGAGATGGAGACGCCGGGCCCGGGACAGGTCCGCGCCTTCGTCACATTCGCGGGGAATCCCGTGCTCTCGACGCCCAATGGAAGGCGTCTCGCCGCGGCGCTTTCGGGCCTCGACTTCATGGTTTCGATCGACCTCTACGTGAACGAGACGACACGCCACGCGGACGTGATCCTGCCGCCGGCGTGGGGTCTCGCCGACGATCACGCCGACCTCGTGTTCTCCGGCGTCGCGGTGCGGAACGTCGCGCGCTGGTCGCCGCCCGTCGTCGCGCGCGGTGCGGACGAGAAGGCGGACTGGGAGATCCTGCTCGAGCTCACGCGGCGTCTCGGCGGCGGTCCGACGGGCGTCGCGTGGATGGACGGGCTGTACACGCTCGGGCGTCCTCTCGGGATCCGCTGGACGCCGCAGTCGACTCTCGATCTGCTGCTGCGCATCGGACGCTACGGCGACCGCTTCCTTCCCTGGTCGAGCGGATTGAACCTCGAGCGCTTGAAGGCGGCGCCGCACGGCATCGATCTCGGTCCGCTCGAGCCGGGTGTCGCGCACCGGATCCGGCATCGCGACGGGAAGATCCATCTCGCGGCGCCGCCGCTCGTCGCGGCGATGGACGAGTGCGCGCAGGGCCTCGAGCGGTCGAAGACCGAAGACGAAGCGCTTCTCCTGATCGGACGTCGCGAGCTCCGCACGTGCAACTCGTGGCTGCACAACGTGCCGGCGATGGTCGCGGGCCGCGAGCGGTGCGTGCTCTACGTCCATCCCGAGGACGCCGCGAAGGCCGGCGTGCGCGACGGCGACGAGGCCGTGCTCGAGAGCCGCGTGCACACCGGACGCCTCCGCGTGCACGTGACGGACGAGATCCGGCCCGGAGTCGTGAGCCTGCCGCACGGCTGGGGGCACGCAGAGAGCGCGCCGTGGCAGCGCGTCGCGGGCGCGCACCCGGGCGTGTCGGCGAACGACTGGACCGACGACCAGTGGACCGAATCGGTCGTCGGACAGTCGATCCTGAACGGCGTACCGGTGCGTCTCCACCCGGCCGAGCCGGGCCAGCTCGCCGCGGTGTCCTGAATCAGGACTGCCGTCGCGGCTTGCGGATCGAGAAGCAGCAGCCGCGCCCGTTCTTCGGGCTCCAGGCGTTGTTCAAGTGGATCTCCTCGTGCGCGTGATCGACGGTCCTCTCGTGCATGCGCTTGAAGTGCGGCATCAGCGTCCTGGAAATCGAGCGACATCTGCGTCCGCGCTCGAGGGAGGATCCGTCAAGGAAACCCGGCCCCGGGTACGTCGACGCGCACGGACTCGATGCGCGCGCCGCGCTTCTGCCGGCACTCCTCGCGGTTCGTCGACGGCGACGTCAGGACGTACAGCGTCCGGCGGTCGGCGCCGCCGAGCATGCAGGCGATCGCCATCTGATCGCACGCGACGCGGTCGACGACCTCGCCACCTTCGCGCACGCGGACGACCTCGTTCGACACCGGCGAGGCGAGCCAGACCGCGTTCTCCGCGTCGAGGCAGATCCCGTCCGGGATCTTGCCGTCGAGCTGCGCGAAGATCCGACGGTTCGAAAGGGATCCGTCGGTCGCGACGTCGAACGCGGTGAGGCGCGCCCCGAACGATTCGCCGACGATCAGCGTCTTGCCGTCGGGCGTGATCACGGTCCCGTTCGGGAACAGCAGGTCTTCCGCGACGACGGAGGTCGTGCCGTCGGGCAGCACGAGCGCGAGCTTCGCCGGCACCGGCTTCTGGCCCGACTCGAAGTCCCAGCCGAAGTTCCCGACGTACGCGCGACCGAGCGCGTCCACGACCATGTCGTTCGTGTGATACGTCGCGATCGCGCTCAGGTCCGCGACGACCGTCGTTCCGCCGTCCTCGTGACGGAGAAGCTTCCGGTCGACCATCGAGACGACGAGTATGCGACCGTCGGGAAGCCAGCCGAGCCCGGAAGGCTGACGCTCGTCGCCGAGGTCGAGAATCGTTTCCTGCGTTCCGCTCTCGTCGAGGGCGATGACCTTGCCCGCGTGCATGTCGGACACGAAGAGCCGCCCGTCGTGCCAGCGCGGTCCTTCGAGGAACGCGAAGCCGCTCGCCACAACGATCGGTGTCGAAGCCATGGAGCGCATCCTCCGACGGCTCCGGCGTGCGGGTCAAGGAAGCGGTGCGGCGTCGTGCGAGGCGGTGCGCGTCCGCACGCGACAGGGCGACTCCGTCCGCTCCTTGCCCGCGAGAAGCGATCCGACCTCGCCGATGCGCGCGCGCGGGTTTCGCGTGAGATGCCGCGGTCCGGTGCTCCGCTGCGCGCCGGGACAGTCGCCGGAGTCGCCGGGAAGGCGCGGCACCGCGGTTTCCGTGTCGATGCCGAGAGAGGCGAGGAGCGCCGGGATGCCGTAGTCGCCGACCCAGCGATACGGGCGCTTCGCCTCGTCGGGAGTGGAGACCGCGACGCCCTGGGCGTCGAGGAAGATCGGCTCCCCGGTGTCGGACGAGACGAACCGGGACCAGCACCCAGGCGCGAGTGCCGACTTCATCAGCCAGTCGGCGCTCTCTGCCACGGCTTCGCAATAGCTCGGGTCGCCCGTCGCGCCCGCGAGCTCGACGAGCGCTTCCATCGCGTGACGCGTCTCCCAGCTCGCGAGCGCCGCCGGCTCGAAGCGACGACCCGGGACGGGATGTCCACCGAGATCGTACTGCTGCGCCCATCCCGCCGCGGGCGCTTCGCGCCGCGTCGCGACGAGCCAGTCGCCGCCGCGCTTCGCCGCTTCGAGGAGGTCGGGACGGTTCAACGTCCGGGAGCCGGCGACGAGAGTGCGGATGACGGCGGTCGTCGCGGCGTCGTTCAGGCTCGGAAGGTCCTCGAACGACGGCGAGAGGAGTCGCAGGATCGGCGGCCGATGCGTGAGCGGCCAGCCGCCGGAGAGGAGCTCCGACTCGAGGAGCAGGTCGAGCCCGCGCTCGGCTGCGTCGCGGTAGCGCGGATTGCGCGTGTCCTCCCAGAGAGCGAGCAGGAACCGCACGGCGCCGGTGGTCACGTCGTCGTCGAGCGTCGTCGCGGAGACCGTCCACTTGAACCAGCCGGCGAGCTGGTTGCCGTGGACGGGCATCTCCGAGAACCAGCCGCCGGACGGAAGCTGAAGATTGACGAGCAGGTCGCCGTTGCGGCGTGCGGCCTCGAGGTAGCGCGGCTCGCCCGTGGCGTGCCACGCTTCGAGGAGCAGGAGACCGGCGGCCGGCGTGCCGGGGCTTCGCAGGACGACGAGATCCCACGGCTCGAGCCCGAGCATCTGCTGCGTCTGCGCGGCGAGGTTCACGATCTTCGTCACACCGAAGAGGCCGTGCTCGGGGAAGCAGACGTACATCCAGCCGCCGTCGGGGCGTTCGCACTCGAGCATCGCGTCGACCGCGACGCGCGTGGTTGGGGGAGACGTGTCTGCGGGCGTTTCTGCGGCCGCGGGCGTGCTCGCGAGGAGGAGAGCGAGCAGCGGAACCCCTATCGGGCGTCCGAGGATCGGGAGCGAGAAGCTCGTGCGCATCCGCCGATTCGATCTTTTGGCGCCGGTTGGTGCAACCACCGAGCTTCCGGGCTGGCGCTCTTCTCAGCGCGGCGGGCGATATGGCTTCTTCAGCCGCGGCTCGATCCCCGCTTCGAGGTACTCCTCGAGCCAGCCCTGGCTCGCTTCCGGCCACGCGTCGATCGTCGCGACGTAGGGCTTCAAGTCGAGGATCGGCGTGTCGTCGAGGAGGTCGATGCCCTGAACGACGACTCTTCCCTGCTCGACGTCGACGCTCTTCAGCGCGACGCACGTGAGCCCGATCTGCGACGGACGATTCGGCGCGCGGGTCGCGAAGACGCCGCGCTTGGGTCCGCCGCGCGGCGGCTTGACGGCCGGCGCGAAGCCCTGGCTCCGGTGCAGGAGGAAGAGGATCCAGATGCGGTCGAAGGTGTCCAGGTCTTCGAGCGCGGCGCGGTACTCCGGCTCGATCTCGAGGACACCCTCCGCGTCGGGCGAAGCGGCGCCCTGGTGCGGCGTGTCCTCGCGGCGCTTCCACGGCGTCCGCGCGCGGCCGACGATCCGGATCTCGAAGCCGCCTTCGTTCGCGGGACCGCTCATTCTCGACTTCAGCTCAAGGCGTCGTCCAGAGACCACTCGTTCTGGTAGTTGTCGTTGTACGGGATCATCCACGTCCAGAAGTACAGGTCGATTCCGGCGGCCTTCGCATCCTCGACTTGATATCGCAAGACTTCGTTTCTGTAACGCTCGAAGTTGCGCGGTGACGACGGCAGGGCCTTGCCGCTGGCGCACGATTCGTACGTATCGGAATTGCTGCTCGCGATGAACTCGCTCGTCGCGAGGAGGTCGTCCGAGCCCAGGGCCAGGTTCCCCCGGATCGTCGAGTACCAGCCGCTGCTGCATTGCTGCATCTGATCGAATCCCGCTTGGACGATGACGCCGTTCTCGACGAAGTCCTGCAGGCACGTGTTGCAGCCGCCGTCCCACGCGAAGTAGTGGTGGATGTCCAATACGGCCCACGCTTCCCGTTCGCCCTCGGTCGTCACGGATCTCCACCAATCCCCGATCGAGCCGTAGATCTGGTCCGAGGTCATGGTCGTCGGGAACATCGTCTCGATGACGTTCATGTACAGCTTGACGCCGCGTCGTGGCAGCGACGAGCGCTCGAAGTCCGAGACGGCGAAAGCGAGCGTGTCGAGCACCTCCTGATAGGAGGCGATGCCCCAGGAGCCGTCGCTGCATCGAGCCGCCGGAATCCCCATCAGATGAGCGGGCTCGTTCATGGCCGAGAGCCCGCCGAGTCCCTCGGCATGGGAGGGATCCGGCAAGTCGTAGAGGCCTTCCGCCCAGGAGATCAGGTTCTGGAAGATGGTTCGAAAGTTCTCGCGGTAGATCGGCCCGCCTCCGGCATCGAGACCGGTGTTCCAGAACTCCGGCTGCAAGGGCCAGATCCCGTTGTACGTGCCGTCGCTCGAGCCGCCCGGAAACGCATGGATGTCGAGCAGCACCTTGACGCCGTGACGGCTCGCGGATTCGAGCACCTGCATGATCTCGCCGATCGGAATCGACGCCCATTTCAGGTCCGCGTAGAGGGGATCCTGGATCAGAATCACCTCCGTGGTCGCCGGAACGGTGATCGGCGGCCTGCCACGGCCGGGATCGATCGAATACGAGCGGTCCGGATAGGTGATCGCCTACGTGATCGGCAACCGAACCTGCTTGATCCCCAACGCGTCGAGGCGCGCGAAGTTGTCGTCGAGGCTCGCGATGTGGTTCCTCGGATCACGCAGGTAGTTGGCGCGGTGTGATTCGAACAGCGCGGCGATCTGCGGCTCCGTGTATCCGCTCTCGAGGAACTGCCGGATCATGTTCGTTTCCGACGTCCAGGTGAAATCGGGAACGGCTTCGCTTTGCGCGAAGATCCGGCTGCTGGCGATCCCGGTGTCCGCGTAGGTGCAGGGCGTCGAGACGTAGTG
>VGTG01000126.1 GCA_016874795.1 Deltaproteobacteria bacterium
ATGAAGCACCTGCCGGAGCGGGGCCGCATCGGCATCTTCAATCGCTCGTATTACGAGGAGGTGCTGGTCGTGCGCGTCCACCCGGCGCTCCTCGAGAAGCAGAAGCTGCCGGACGAGCTTCGCGGCAAGCGGATCTGGAAGGAGCGTTTCGAGGACATCCGCAACTTCGAGCGGTACCTGGCGCGAAACGGATTCGTGATCCGGAAGTTCTTCCTGCACGTGTCGAAGAAGGAGCAGCAGAAGCGCTTCCTCGATCGCCTCGAGCGGCCGGAGAAGAACTGGAAGTTCTCCGTCAACGACGCACGCGAGCGCGGCTTCTGGGACGACTACATGAGCGCGTACGAGGACATGATCCGGAACACCGCGACCGAGTGGGCGCCGTGGTACGTGATCCCCGCGGACAACAAGTGGTTCACGCGCGTCGTCGTCGCGGCGGCGGCGATCGAGGCGCTCGCCGCGCTCGATCTGAGGCTTCCGAAGGCCGGCCCCGAGCGCCGCGAGGAGCTCGCGGCGGCGAAGGCGGCCCTCCTGGAGGAGGGCGCCAAGAAGGATTGACTTCCTTCCCCGAAGGGTGATCGCAAGAGAGGAGGCCCGTCCGCTGCTCCGGCGGACGGCGAAATCGAAAGCGCTCAGGGAGCGGCAGCATGATCTTCGAAGAAATTCGCAGCGGCGGGTGCTGCTCCTACCTCGTCGCGTGCGACGAGACCTGCGCCGGTGTCGTCGTCGATCCCGAGCTCTCGCAGATCGATCGCACGCTCGCGCTCGTCGCCAAGGCCGGCGTCCGCCTGCACTACGTGATCGACACGCACACGCACGCCGATCACTTCACGGCGTCCCGGGAGCTGGCACGGCGGCTCGGCATCCCGCGGGTCATGCACCGTGCGAGCATCGCACCCGAGGTCGACGTCCGCGTCGACGACGGCGAGACGCTGATCGCGGGACGCTTGCGCATCCGCGCCCTCGCGACGCCGGGGCACACGGACGACTCGATCTCGCTCGTCCTCGCCGATCGGGTGCTGACCGGCGACACCCTCCTCCGCGGCGCCACGGGGCGCACGGATCTCCCGACCGGCGATCCGGAGGCGCTCTACGACAGCCTGTTCGGGAAGCTCCTGCAGCTCGACGACTCGCTCGCCGTCTATCCGGGCCACAACTACAAGGACCTCCCCGTCAGCACGATCGGGCAGGAGAAGGCACAGAACCCGCGGCTCCAGAAGCGCGAGCGCGAAGCCTTCGTGGAGCAGATGCGCGCGCTGAACATCGGCATGCCGGATCACCTGACCGAGGCGCTGCGGACGAATCGCACCGGCGGCAAAACCGTCGCTCAGCTCCTGAGCGAAGCTTCTCGACGAATCGCGTTCGTTTCGATGGAGGAGCTACGCGAGCGCGTCGAGTCGGGCTGCGCCAACCTCGTCGTGCTCGACACCCGCGAAAGCGATGCCTTCGACGGCGGGCACGTTCCCGGCGCGCGGCACGTCCCGCGCGGTCAGCTCGAGCTGCGGATCGACCAGGTTCTTCCCGATCCGACCGTCCGGATCGTCACCTGCTGCGAGTTCGAAAAGATCTCGACGCTCGCCGCGGACACGCTGCGCACGATGGGCTACGTGCGGGCGGTCGCGCTCGACGGCGGGATGAAGGCGTGGCGCGAAGCGGGATTTCCCGTCGAGGCGACGGCTCCGAAGGCGTAGTCGAACCGCGACCCTTCGTTCAGCGAGACGTCTTGCTTCGCACGCGCTAGCCGCAGTGCTTGCGCGGGCAGAAGGGCGTAGTATCAACGCTGTCACTTTGGTACAATGTCATTCTCATGCACGACGGCGAACCAACCCTCCAGGCCGTCGGGGCAGCCCCGCGGGAAGCCGCCGATCGGCCCTTCGCGATCGACGACCGACGCCGCGTCGACTATCCAGGCGGCAGGGCGCGATGGCCTGAGGAGAACGGACGCTGATGGGCGGCAGGAGAGCGGTCAAGACGGCTCCGGAATTGGGCGACGACGACATTCCCGCGTGGCAGCGTCAGAGCATGGACCGGTCGCTCCGGCCCGCTCGTGCGCGCGCGCATGCGCGAAGCGACCGGTTCGTCGCGGCGGCGACGCGTCTTCTCGAAGAGAAGGGCACGACGGACTTCACGGTCCAGGACGTCGTGGAGCGCTCCCGGATGTCGATCCGGACCTTCTACAAATACTTCGAGAGCAAGGAGGACCTGCTCGTCGCGGTCTCCGAGACCGTCGTCGCGCGCGAGGCCGTGCCGCGTCTTCGTGAGCGGGTCGAGAAGTTCAAGGAGCCGCTGCAGCGCCTCCGTGCCTACGTCGACGGGCTCGTCGAGCTCAGCGCGAACACGACGGGCCCCGTCGCCCGTACGCTCACGAGCTACCAGAACCGCCTCGCCGAGAGCCGGCCCGCGGATCTCGCACGAGCGATGAAGCCGCAGCTCGATCTCCTGATCGAGCTGGTCGAGGAAGTCGCACGCACGCGACCGCTGGCGCGTCCGCTCACGGTGGAAACGGCAGCGCGGCTGACGCACTACACCGTCCTCGCGGCCGTGCACGGGCGGGTCCTCGGGTCGGAGGGCGCTTCCGACATCCCCGCCGAGGCGATCTGGCAGTACTGTGCTTCCGGAATGGGATGGACGGTCGCGACGGCGCGCACGCGCGCCGCCGCGCCCACGGGCAAGAAGAAGAAGGGATCATGAGCCAGCTCGACGCATTTCGATACGACGGAAAACGAGTCCTGGTGGTCGGCGGCGCGACCGGCATGGGCGCGGCCGCGGCGGAGCTCGCTCGCGAAGCCGGCGCGGAAGTCGTGGTGATGGACTTCGCTGAGATCAAGATGCCCGGCGTCCGCGCGATCCGCGTGAACCTCGCGGAGCGCGAGTCGATCGACGCCGCCATCGACGAGTGCGGCGGCACGGTGCACGCGGTCTTCTCCTGCGCGGGCGTCGCGGACGGAACGCCCGGCATCGAGCGCATCAACTTCGTCGGGCACCGACACCTGATCGACCGTCTCCTCGCCAAGAAGATGCTCGGGCGCGGCGCCGCGATCTGCTTCATCTCCTCGGCGGCGGGCCTCGGATGGGAGGCGAACCTCCCGCTGCTCCAGGAGCTGCTCGACATCTCCGACTTCGACGCCGCCGCGCGCTGGTTCCAGGACGCGGGGAAGGCCGACTACTTCCACACGAAGCAAGCGATGTGCGCGTACGTCTCGCGCCAGGCCTTCCCGCTCCTCAAGCAAGGAATCCGGATCAACGCGATCTGCCCGGGGCCGACGGACACGCCGCTCGCGCAAGCGAACAAGGACATGTGGCTCGGGTTCGGCTCGGACTACCGCGCGGAGGTCGGGATCGAGCCGTTCACGCCGAAGGAGCAGGCGTACCCGCTCCTCTTCCTGTGCAGCGACGCCGCAGCGGCGATCTCCGGGATCACGCTCCTCTCCGACGCGGGCTATCTGAGCTCCGGGATCACCGGCTCGTACCCGAACGCGACGATGATCGCGAACTTCCTGCTCGGTCGAAACCCCGCCTGAGAGAGCGTTGCGCACGCTCTCCCGCCCGCTTCGCGCGAAGGAGTCCGAGTGCAAGACCTCCAGTACAGCGCGCGTCACCCGGCTCCGTGATCCATCCGCCCGCTCAATCCGCCGCGACCTGCTGAAGCACTCTCGCCTCCGGACCGGCGTGATCGTCCATCAGCACGCGGTACACGGCTCGACCTCCACTAGCCGACCGCAGGCGGAACGTCATAGAAGAACCCTCCATCTCGGAAACGGTCCCGTTTCCCAACGCAGCGGGGAGAGATCGATGTTGCTCGAAGGAAAGGTCGCAGTGGTCACCGGCTCGGGTCGCGGCATCGGCCGCGGGATCGCGGTCGCTCTCGCACGCGAAGGCGCGAGCGTCGTCGTGAACGACGTCGGCTGCGCGACCGACGGGCGCGGGACGGAGCAGGATCCGGCAACGCAGGTCTGCAAGGAGATCGCCGCGTTCGGCGGCAAGGCGGTGCCGAGCTACGACTCGGTCTCCGACTACACCGCCGCGAAGAGCATCGTCGACACCGCCGTCGGCGAGTTCGGACGCATCGACATCCTCGTCAACAACGCGGGCATCGTGCGCGACCGCTCGATCGTCAAGATGACGGAGGAGGAGTTCGACGCGGTCCTCGCGGTGCACCTGAAGGGAAGCTTCAACTGCGGGAGCCACGCGATCCCCAAGATGAAGGACCAGGGCTACGGACGGATCATCAACATCACGTCGAGCGCCGGCCTGCGCGGCAACTTCGGACAGACGAACTACTCCGCCGCCAAGGCGGCACTGATGGGCATCACCTTCACCTGGTCGATCGAGCTCGGGAAGTACGGCATCACCGTCAACGCGCTCGCGCCGGCCGGCATGACGCGCATGGTCGGCGGGATTCCGGGAATGGAAGGCCGCCCCGTGCCGCCGGAGATGAACCCCGATCTCAACGCTCCGATCGTCGCCTACCTCGCTTCGGAGAAGGCCGCGCACGTGAACGGTCAGGTGTTCGGGCGGCGCGGCTACGCGTTCACGATCTTCCAGACGCCCCGCCCGGTCGCGGCGATGTACAAGGAAGGCGGCTGGACTCCGGAGGAGATCGCGGCTCACTTCGACGTCGCCTTCGGCGAGCACCTGCAGCAGATCGGCATCCCGACTCCGGCGACGCGGAGCGCGCCCGCGAAGTAAGAAGTCGAGGCAGAGTCGAGGATCGAGGATGGACGCCGTCCTCGGAACGCTCTACCCGACCTGCAACTCCTGGTACCTCGGCGCGAACGTGCCCGGGAAGCCGCGCGTCTTCATGCCGCTGATCGGCTTTCCCCCGTACGTCGAGAAGTGCAACGACGTCGCCGCGACAGGCTACGAGGGCTTCGTCCTCGCGGGACCTTCGAGCTCGCGGAGGTAACGCTCGACGAGCGCCCGCGTCTCCTCGTGACCGGACGTGATGCCGAGCGCCTTCTCGAGGACCAGCACCTGCGAGACGCCGGTCATCGCGAGCACGACGGCGATCGGCGGGCACGCCTCGGGAGAGATGCCGGCTCGCTTCAGCACGCTCGCGGTCGCGTCGAGCTGCATCTGACGGAAGCGCTCCGCGTGCTGTGCGATCTCGGCGCGGATCGCCTTCCGATGGTTCGCGAGCGCCGCGAACTCCATCGTGAAGGCCGTCCCCCGCGGATCGGTGCTGATCTCCCAGAGAGAGCGAAGCGGCTGGTCCGAGGCGAGCGCCCGCTCGTAGTGCCCGAGGCGCAGCGAAGCGCGTCGCCGGTAGACCGCCAGGAACAGCTCGTCCATCGTGCGGAAGTAGTAGTGGACGAGCTGCGGCTTCAGACCCGCCTTGGCGGCGACGCGCCGGGAGGTGACGGCGGCGTAGCCCTCCTCCAGCATGAGGCGCTCGGCGGCGTCGAGCAGGATGGCTCGGGTCTTCGAGTCCTCGGCGCCGATCCGTCGGGGCGATGCCATCTCCGTCTCCTATCCGAGCAGACGGAGATGGCAATGCAATCGCAACGAGGGGCACGCGCCCCTCGCCCCACGCGGCAGAGCCGCGCGGGGCCCCACTCCTGCGCTCGCTTCGCTCGGCCGCGCCCTACGCGCGCGGAGGTTCGCCTCTCGGGTCAGGGTAGTCGATCGTGGCGTGGACGGAACCCGGCAGGATTCCCTCGGGCGTCACCTCGCCCCTTCGATTGACGCCGATGTCCGTCGCCGGGAACGCGGATTCCCAGCAGCGTCCGGACGTCGTCTCCTGGAGCTGCACCGTCAGCCCCTGCGGAACCTCGAGCGGCAGGTACGGCAGGTCGATCGCCGCGGAGGAGCTCGCGATCGTCACCATCGAACGAGCCGATCCCTTGCGAAGACGGACGAGCTCGAGCGCGCCGCGCGGGTCCTTACGGCTCCAGCCCCGGCCGACCTTCTGCCAGGGAGCACCGGTCGGAATTCCGGCGTCGATCTGCGCGTGCAGCGACTCGCCCGCGTAGACGCAGAGCTGATAGTCGCCGCCCTGCGTCGGGTCGACGAACGACTGCGCTTGCCCCTTCCCCTCTCCCGCGCCGATCCAGCGCCACGCGAAGCGATCGCCTCGCGTCGAAAGAGGCGGGTTCTTGCGAATTCTCAGAAGCGCCTTCTGCGCCGGCTCGCAGCCCGTCGCAGGGGTGCCGGGACAAGCCGAGATCTCGCGGCAGCCGCGCCCGTCGGGATCGCACGTCAAGTCGAGACGCACGATGTCCCGATCCGCCGTCTGGTTCGCCTCGGGGAGACCGAGCGCCGAAGCGTTGTCGCCGACGAACGCGAGGACGCCGCCGTCCGCGGAGAGCGACAGCGTGCTCGACGAGCCGCCGCACGGGAACGCGTTGATCGGGTAGCCCGTCGGATCGACGGTCACGCGCCGGAGGCGACGCGTGAGACGGTCCTGGAGGTAGATCTGGTCACGATGCATCGGCGGGTTCTCGGGCAGGAGGCTGTGCGACCCGCTGAGGAAGGCGACGAAGCGGCCGTCGGCGGAGAGCGCCGCACCCTTCGACGAGCTGGTGTCGCAGATCAGAGGCTCCGGCAGCCAGCCGCACGGCCCAGGGCCGAACGACAGCGGCTCGACCGCCTCGGTCTCGTCGGTCGCCCGATTGCGGACGTAGAGCCGGAAGGGACGCGTCTCGTTCGTGTCGACGAGCAGGTTTCCCGAGTTGGAGGCGAAGAGGACGACGTTTCCGTCGTCCGAGATCCGCGGCGACCACGCCCACCCGTTCGGAGTCACGACCGGTGCGAGGAACGCGCGACTCACGAGCTCCGTCGTTTCGGCGCCGAGATCGCGTGCGTAGACCTGCTGGATCGGCCAAGACGAGACCGGCGAAGCCGGCGTCAGGTTGGTGGCTTCGCTGGTGAACGCGACGACGGAGCCGTCGCCGGAGAGGCTCGGCGCGTAGCTCGGGCCGTTCGACTGCAGCTCGGCGTTGCTGACGCTCGCGCGCGTGATCGAGCCGCTCGCGACGTCGTAGACGAAGACGTCCGCCACGCCGTTCGTGTCGTCCGGAACGAGGTCCGTCGCGCGGCTCGAGAAGGCGACGTGCGAGCCGTCCGCCGAGATCGCCGGACACCCGCTGTCCCCGGTGCCGGCGCCGCCGCCGATCGGGGTGCTGACGCGGACCGTGCTCGGTCCCTGGCGATCGTGGAGATAGACCTCCCACACGGGCGTCTCGAGGTGCTGTCCGCCCTGCGCCATGTTCCACGCCGAGCTGGCGAACGCGACGTACCGCCCGTCCGCCGACATCGACGGGCAGTCGCTGTCGCCCGTCGCCTCCTCACCCTGATAATTGACGCTGACGCGCGACGTGATCCCGCTGACCGTGTCATGCAGGAACACGTCGGTGTCGCCGTTGTTGTCGAGCGGAACGAGGTTGTTCGCCTGGCTCGCGAACGCGACGAGCGTCCCGTCCGCCGACGTGGCGACCGACCACGAATCCGCGTTGGCTTGCGCGCCGCCGGTGCTGACGTTGGCGAGCGAGGCCTCGCCCGCGAGCTGAGCGCCCACACGGGAGGCCATGCCGAGAAGAGAGGTCGCGGCCAGGAAGCCGGACGCAGCGATCGTCGCCGTCTTGCGGAGTGCGGCGTTCATCACAGCGTCTCCAGGAAGGCGACGAGCGACTTCTGCTGCTCGTCGTCGAGAGCGAGGAAGCGATCTCGTGCCCCCTTCGCTTCGCCGTCGTGGAGAGCAATCGCCGCCTCGAGCGATTCGGCGCGGCCGTCGTGCATGTACGGCTTGCTCTCGCGCACGCCCCAGAGCGGTGCGGTGCGGAACTCGTTTCCGGCGGCCTCGCCCGCGGGGATTCCGTCCGCGAGGTAGCTGCCCATGTCGTGCAACAGGAGGTCGGAGAAGAGCCGGACCGTCGCGGCGTCGGAGGCGTCCGCGCTCGCGGGCATCTCGGGCACGTGGCATCCGGCACATCCCGTGTCGCGGAAGAGAGTGTCGCCGTGCGCTTCACGATCGCCGCGGGCTCCTTCCGGTAACGGCGGCAGCCCGCGGATGAACTCGACCAGAGCCTGGAGATGGGTTCCGTCGTCTTCGGGGTCCGCGACCGGATCGCAGTCGATCTCGCGTACGCGCTTCTCCTCGGTCGGACGAAGCGGCGTCGTGATCCCGATCTCCTGCTGCATCGCCTTCGCGACGATCGCGTCGAGCGTCGCCTCGTCGGCCTTCCAGCCGAAGCGGCCGAGCTGCCCGTCGATCCGATTGGCGCGTCCGGAGATCCCGTCGCCGTCGGCGTCTTCCGGATCGACACGCGCGACGATCGCCGACTCGGGGATCGACTCGATCGCGCCCAATCCGTAGAGCGCGGTCGACTGCCTTTGCCGGATGATCGCGCCGAGCGGCGCGCCCTCCGTCGGCGAGGAGCAGTCGGGAGTTCGGATTCCCTCCGCCTGGAGCGTCGGCCCGCCCTGCTCGTGCAGCGGGTCGAAGCCGTTCGGCCCCATCCTTCCGTACATCGTGACGAGACGCTGGCTCGAGCCGCCGACGGTCGGATGGCTGTGGCACTCGGCGCAGCCTCTGCCGTTGAAGCCCGGGCCGAGGCCCGAAGCGGGATTCTCGATGCGCGTGAAGGCGACCGCGCCGCGGCGGAAGCTCTCCGCGCGATCCGCGTCCAGGCTCGCCGGAACGACGGCGCCGCAAACGCCCTTCCCCTCTTCTCCGCCCGCCGCTGCGCCGGCGTCACCGGCGTCCGCATAGAACGGGCAAGCGTCGCAGAGGTCGCCGATGCCGTCGTCGTCGAAGTCGAACTGATCGGGGTTCGCAATCTGGGGACAGTTGTCGCCCGAGCAGCCGTCGCCACCGGTCTTGCGGCCGTCGCCGTCCGCGTCGGTGCAGACCTGGCAGGGCCGCCGTGCCGTCGGCGGCGCGAGCGATCTGCACGCGGTCGAAGCTGTCGGGGCAGACGTCGCACGCATCGCCGAAGCCGTCGCCGTCGCCGTCCGCTTGCTCCGCGTTCGCCGCTTCCGGTCAGTTGTCGCGCTTACAGGTGCTCGCTTTGAACCCCGGATCGCCGAAGCCGTCGCCGTCGACGTCCGTGCACTCGTCGGAGACGTTGACGATGCCGTCCGCGTCGAAGTCGTCTCCGGCTTCCCGGAGGCGAAGCACGTTGTTGACGGCCTGGAAGTCGCCGTACTCCTCCGACTTCACGGGCTTGCAGTCGTCCGTCACGACGCCCTGCACGCGGTTGTCGGCGGCGCCCTTGAATCGGAAGCAGAACTTCTTGCCGCTCACCGAGCCGCCGATGATCTCGTTGTCGTGCGGCACCTTCACCCAGCCGGGATCGTTCGTGAAGCCTCGGCCGGTGTAGCCGCCGAGGAGGTAGAAGCCGTCCTCGATCTCGTTCCGCGCGATCACGTTCTTCGTCGAGTCGCCGCGGAGGTAGAAGAAGGAGCGCTTGAGCACGTTGTCCGCGAAGTACGCGCCGCGAACGTTCCGCGCGTAGATTCCGGCCGTTCCGGAATCCTCGACGACGTTCTCGGTGATCTCGCACTGCACGCATTCGCAGAGGTTCAGCGACTCCTGGCCGTTCTTGATGAAGTGGTTCCTCGTTACGCGGGGCCGGAGCGAGCCGACGCCGAGGTGGACGCCATCGAGCTCGTTCCGCTCGAGGACGTTCTCGGCGATGACGACGTCGATGACCTGGCCCTTCTTCGTGCTTCCCGACGTCTCGATGCCGGTCTCGTTCTCGCGGACGGTGTTCTTCGTGATCTTGACGCCCTTGCTGCCGCGCACGCGAATGCCCCGCTCGAAGCCCGAGACGGTGCAGCCGGTCACCTCCGCACCGTCGGCGCCGTCGACGAGGATGCCGTACTGCGAGCTCTCCTCGCCGAGGCCCTGGATCGCGTGCCCGTTGCAATCGAGCTTCGCGCCGGCCTTGAGCTTGAGACCGATGCCCGCGCAGCCGGTCAGGTCCTCGTCGAGCTTCGCCGCTCCCTGGACCCTCGAGCCGCAGACGCAAGGCTCGTCGCCGCCGCAGGTCTTCTTCTTGGTCTTTGCCTCGATCGGAGGAGCAAAGCCGAGAAGAGAAAGGAGGAGAGCGACCGTGGCCGCGATTCCGCGATGTGTGCGATACGTCATCGCCTCGTTTCCTGGTCGATGGTGCCGTTCGTTCAGCCGCCCCAGGGTTGGTTCCGGAAGGAAGGGCGAGGTGCGGTCGGAAGAGGAAACGCGGCTCGGTGCCGTATGACATATGTCACGAGCACTGCACAAGAACGATTTTCAAGATCTCACCTTCCTCGGCGTTCGCTCGACCAGAGCCCGCCCGAAGTGCGACATTCGGCCCATCAAGACCCTTCTTCCCCCCTGCGGAGACCGACTACTGGTGCCAGCTTCCCTTGCCGGCCGGAGCAACGACCTGCGCCCAGACGGGATTCTCCCCCCAAGCGTGCGTGAGCGTCGGCTCCGGCACCCACATCTCGGACGCGAGGTGCGTCCTCACCACGGAGGAGTGCTCCCTCCAGGTCGAGGGCTGCTCGGTCGGGAGCTGCGTGTCGGTCCCCTGAGCCTGCGCTTCAGCTCCGGCTGCGCGGCAGACCGAGAGCCTGCTGCGCGATGATGCTGCGCATGATCTCGCTCGTGCCGGCGTAGATCGTCGGCGCGGGCGACAGGCGATAGGCGAACTCGAACTCGCCGTCGGCCGCGGCTCCCGGCTCGCCCTGCCGCAGGAGAGAAGCGGGCGCCGCGAGATCGAGCAGGTCCTGCGCGTCCTCGACCAGGATCTCCGTCTGGAAGAGCTTCGACATCGGACCTTCGCCGCGGTGTCCGCGATTCTCGGCGGCGGCCCAGAGCGATTGACGGGAGAGCACGCGCGCCGCCTCGAAATGCGTCGCCGCGCGGCCGAGCCGCTCCTTGACGCGCGGGTCCTCGATCGCCGGCCGGCCGCTCCGCCGCTCGCGGCGCGCCCACTCCACGGCCGCGTCGAGGAGGTCGCGCTGATGCTTCGGATAGGTGCCGCCGTGCTCGAGCTCGAGCGCGTACGCGACGACGCTCCAGCCGTCGTTCACCTCGCCGATCCGATAGCGGTCGGGGATCCGCACGTCCGAGTAGTAGGTGATGTTCGTCCGCTCGTCGCTCAGGGTGTGGACGGCCTGGATCTCGACGCCGGGCGTCTCGAACGGCACGAGGAACATCGTGAGGCCGCGGTGCTTCTTCGCGTCCGGGTCCGTCCGGGTGAGGAGGAACACGTACTGCGCGACGTTCGCGCCGCTCGTGAACATCTTCTGCCCGTTGATCACCCAGTCGTCGCCGTCCCGGACCGCGCGCGTCTGCGCGGCGGCGACGTCCGAACCCGACCCGGGCTCGGTGTAGCCGAGCGACGAAACCGCGTCACCGGAGGCCATGCGCGGCAGCACCTCGCGCTTCAGCTCGTCGTTCGCGAACCGCATCAGCGTCGCGCCGACCATTCGCGTCGTTCCGAGAGCGTGCGTCGTCCAGCCGGCGCGGTGGAACTCCTCCTCCATCGCGTGCTGATCGTAGACGCCTCGCTCCTCGCCACCGTACTCGCGCGGCCAGGACGGGAATGCGAGCCCCGCCGCCGCGAGGCGGCGGTTGAACTCGAGATGGTGTCCGTCCCAGGAGAAGTGCGAGTGCGCGCGGAGCTCGTCCGTCAAGTTCTCCTGGAAGAAGGAGCGCACCTTCCGCCGGAACGCCTCGGCGTCCTCGCCGAGCTCGAAGTCGAACGGTACCGCGCCGGCGTCCGGAAGCGAGACCGTCTCTCCGTTCCACAGGCGATCCGCGACGTGCAGCAGCTCGTCGTTCGGATCCCCGGCGAGAAGCGGGACCGCCTTCGCGCGCCGGTAGTAGAGCTGCGCGTCGTACTCGAGCGACAGGCCGTAGCCGCCGTGCGTGTGCAGGGCGCGCCGCACCGCGCGCGTCGCCGTGGGAGTCGCCCACGCGAAGGCCATCGAGACGATCGCGCCAGCGTCGGCACGATCGTGCGCAATCGCCCAGAGCGCTTCGTGGACGAGGAGCCGCGCCGCCTCGACGTCCGTGACCGCGTCAGCGAGCGGATGCGCGACGGCCTGGAACGTTCCGATCGGACGGTCGAACTGGATGCGCTCGGTCGCGTACGCGGCCGCGATCTCTAGCGCTTCGCGCGCGAGGCCCGCGAGGTACGACGCCGTCAGAAGCTTCCACTCCTCGAGCGCCGCCGCGAAGGCCTCTCGAGCACGAGGACCTTCGGCGAGCTTCTCGACGTCGCCGCTCCTCTCCGCGAGCGGCCAGCGGCCGAGGCCCGGTGAACCGAGGTTCGGCGCGTGCAGCGCTTCCGCGGGCCGGTGCACGAGAACCACGTCGTCGCCGCGAAGCGCGACCGCGGCCCCGGCGTGGCCGCCGCCGGGCAGGAGAAGGCCCGAGTCCGCTTCCAGCGGACGAACCGCGAACGACACGATCGTCTCGCCCGCGAGCGCCTGCGCGAGCAGCTCGCGCTTGCCGAGCCTCGCGAGGAGGCGACACGCGACGACGCTCTCCGCGATCGGCCCGGTCGCGACGCGTCGCCCGGCCTCGTGCAGAAGGATCGTCGCTTCGAGGAGCCCGAGCCCGCTCCCGCCCTCCTCTTCCGGGACGCGAATCCCGAAAGCGCCGACCTCCGCGAGACGGCCCCAGAGCTCGGCGTCGAAGCCCGACTCTTCGGCGCGACGGACGCGCTCCGAGCTCGACTCGGTCGCGAAGAGGTCCGCGAAGGTCTCGCGGAGAAGCTCCTGCTCCTCGGTGAAGGCGAGGTTCATGCCCGCGTTCCCTCCGGGTCGGAGCGGTCTTCGTCAAGCCTGCGAGCCGGGCGCGCTCCGGCGCCGCGCGGCTCGAGGTTGCGCGGTTCGAGGTTGCGCGGCACGGCGAGCCGCTAGCGCTTCTTCCACTCCACGCGCTGACCGGAAGCGAAGAAGCGCTGCCCCTCCGCGAGGTTCTCCGGGTCGTTGCCTTGCGCGAGGAAGAGCTTGCCGAGCTCGAGAGCGCGCGAGCGCGGATACTCCGTCGTCGCCCAGGCGGCGTAAACCGTTCCCTGGATCGACTTCGCGGGACGCGCGGCGATCGTCTCGGCGATCCAGCGGGCGCGCGCCTCGAGCTCGCCGGCCGGGCACACCTCGCTGACGAGGCCGATCTCGCGCGCACGCTGCGCGGACATGCGCTCGTGCGCGCCGAGGAGCTGCATGCGCAGCAGCTCTCCAATCGGGATGCGGAAGCCGAAGTGGATCGTCTCATAGCTCGCGACCATCCCGTACGTGACGTGCGGATCGAAGAACGTCGCGTCCTCGGAGGCGATGAGGATGTCCGCCTCGCCGAGCATGTAGAACGCGCCGCCCGCCGCCATCCCGTTCACCGCCGCGACGATCGGCTTCCAGAGATCGTTCGTCTTCGGGCAGAGGTCCTCCCCGACGTCGTCGAAGTGCACGTAGCCGGTCGACTTCGGGGCGTCGCCGTCGGCGGAGAAGGTCTCGCTCCGGTCGATGCCGGTGCAGAAGGCGCGCTCGCCCGCACCGGTGAGAACGATCGCGCGCACGGAGTCGTCGTGGCGGAGGCCGCGCCAGATCTCCTTCAGCTCCTCGCGCATCTTCCGGTTGAAGCAGTTGAGCCGGTCGGGCCGGTTCAGCTTCACCCAGGCGACGGCGTTCTGGACGGAGTAGTCGATCGTCTCGAAGGGACCCATGGTCGTGGACTCCTGTGCCTTCAGGCGCCGAATTGCTCCGCGAGCTTTCGCTGCAGCGCGCGCACGTCGACCTTGCCGCTCGCGAGCCACGGCAGCGCCGTCGAATCGGCGTACACGACGACGTGCCGCGGCACCTTGTAGGACGAGAGCTCGGCCTTCACGCGCGAGCGGAGGTCCTCGCCGTCGGCCGTGCGTCCCGGCGCGAGAACGACGGCGGCGACGACGTCCTCGCCGCGATCCGGATGCGGGACGCCGAGGACGTACGCGGACGAGACCTCGTCGAAGCCCTCGAGGACGAGCTCGACCTCGCGCGGCGTCACGAGCGTTCCGGAGGACTTGATCTGATCGCCGAGGCGCCCCTTGTAGTGCAGGTGCCCTTCCTCGTCGAAGAAACCGCCGTCGCCCGTGTGATACCAGCCGTCGCGGTCGAAGACGTCGCCGCGCTCCTTCTTGTAGAGGCCGAGCATCAGCGAGTAGCCGCGGACGCAGATCTCGCCCATCTGTCCGGGCGGGAGCTTCTCGCCGGTCACGGGATCGACGATCTCGTGCTCGACACCGGGCACGGAGTGGCCGTACGAGCCGCGCACCTCCGTCGCCGGACGGAGGCCGACGTCCTGGATCGTGTGCGGACCGAACGTCTCCGTCATCCCGAGCGACTGCGCACGCTCCCATTCGCCTTCCGGGGGCCAGAGCCCTTCGCCCGGCGAGTCGCGCACACGGGAAAGATCGCGCGAGGCGAATGTCGGATGCTCGCGCAGCGCCTTGCTGACGTGCGGCCAGCCGAAGATGTGCGTCACGCGCTCGCGCTCGAGCAACTCGAGCGTCGCACCCGGCTCGAAGACGTGCTCGAACACCGTCGTCGCGCCCGCGTGCATGCCGGAGAGCAGCGAGAACGCGAGCCCGCCGACCCAGAACGACGGCATCGGCGAGTAGAGCACGTCGCCCGGCCCCAAATCGCGGAACTGGAGAAGGTTGTACGGATGCCGGATCACCGTGGCGTGGCTGTGGATCGCGCCCTTCGGATCCGACGTGCTGCCGGACGAGTACGCGACGAGGAGAGGATCCGACGGGTGCACCTCCGCCTCGACCGCGGCGAGAAACGCGTCGGGCACGTCGCGGCCCCGCTCGGCGAGATCGCGCAGGCGGCCGCACCACGAGCGCTCGGCCTCCGTCAGCGACCAGACGGCGCGCAGATACGGATGCGAAGCGATGCGAAGCGATTCGTTCCGCTGTCCCGCGATCTCCGGCGCCGCCTCCGCGATCCGGCCCTGGTAGTCGTGTCCGAGGTGCTGATCGATCGTGAGCAGCACCTCGACGTCGGCGTGCCGCAGCACCCAGCCGAGCTCGCGCGTCTTCCAGTAGGTGTTGAGGAGCGAGACGAGTGCGCCGATCCGCGACGCGGCGAGGAAGCACACGATCCAATCCGGCCGGTTCGGCGCAAGGAGCCCGACGCGCGTTCCCTTGCGCACGCCGGACGCGAGGAGCCCCTTCGCGAGGAGTGCTGCGCGCTCCTCCGCTTCGCGATACGTGAGACGGTCGTCGCCGAGGACGGCGAGCGTCGCGTCGTCGAACCGGCTCGCGATGTGCCGCGCGAACTGTCCCGCCGTCGCGCGGTACGACGGGAACGAAGGCGTCGTCCGGACGGGCCGTCTCGGGAGCTTCGGTTCCACCGGCGTGCGGTCTAGCACGCCGTCCACCGTCGCCCCCGGCCGCACCCGTCCGCCTAGGCCTTGTCCTGGAACGGAACCGCGAAGGCACCTGCCATCTGATTGATGATGTCGCCGACCGTCGCGTAGCCGTGCGCGTAGTCCGAAGGCGCCTTGCCGCCCTTCCCTCCGATCGGCGTCAGGTCGACGTGCGTCGCCTGCGCGCGGAGTGCTGCGACGGTGCAACGCTCGCGCGGGATGTGCTGGAACGGATCGTAGCGGAAGACGCGCATCGCGTTCTGATGCGTGATCTTGTCGATGTCTTCCTTCGGGAGACCGGAGACCGACTTCCACAGCTTCTCCGGCGAGTACGGCCAGGTCGTGTCGGAGTGCGGGTAGTCGCACTCCCACGTCATCGTGTCGATGCCGATCAGGTCGCGCGTCGCGATGCCGGTCGCGTCGTCGATGAAGCAGGTGATGATGTGCTCGCGGAAGACGTCGCTCGGCTTCTTGTCGTTCGGAAAGCGATGCAGCGTCCACGCGCTGTGGTGCTCGTGCACGTAGTCCATCCGCTCGAGGCAGTAGGCGATCCAGCCGATGCCGCCCTCGGAGAGTGCAACCCGAAGGCCAGGGAACTTCCGGAAGGCCGGGCCGTAGACGAGCTCGACCGCGCAGTTGAAGAGCGTGATCGGCGTGCTCGAGATCATCACCTCGACCGGCGCGATCGTGTCCTGCAGGTTCATGCCGGTGCCGGAGCCGATGTGGATGCACACGACGGTGCCTTCTTCCTCGCACGCCTTCCAGAACGGGTCCCAGTGATCGCTGTGGATCGACGGGTAGCCGAGCCCGGAGGGCACGTCGGGGAAGGTCGTCGCGTGGCAGCCCTTCTTCGCGACGCGGTGCACCTCTTCCGCCATCAGCTTCACGTCCCACATCGGCGGCAGCGTGAGAGGGATGAAGCGGCCGGGATACTTTCCGCACCACTCGTCGATGTGCCAGTCGTTGTAGGCCTGCAGCATCACCCGCGCGAGCTCGGGATCGTTCTTCAGCTTCGCCTGCTTCGCGAAGAGCTCGCCCGTGAAGCCCGGAACGGACGGGAAGCACAGCGACCCGAGGACGCCGTTCACGTTCATGTCGCCGATACGCGCGTCGATGTCGTAGCAGCCGCCCCGGAGCTGCTGGAGCGACGTCGGCTCCATCCCGTACTCCTCGGGAGGCCGCCCCGCGACGGCGTTCAAGCCGACGTTCGGGATCTGGTTCCCGTCGAAGACCCAGACGTCCGAGCCGTCGACCTTGTGCTGGAGGCGCGGCGCCTTGTCCTTCCACTTCGCCGGCAGGTGCCGGTCGAACATGTCCGGGGGCTCGCAGACGTGGTCGTCGACGCTGACCAGGATCATGTCGTCCATCTTCATGCCCATGGGCCTTCCTCCATCGCTGCTACCTACCGAGATGATGCGAACGACCGGGCGCCGAATTCAAGCGGCGGCGCTCGATGGGCTCCGCGAGAAGCCCTGGATATCATCGGTATAGAAAAAAGAGAAGGAGATTTTACCTCGCCCCACGGGCACCTTTGAACGTCCGTTCAAAACGATCCCAGGAGCGAAGCGAGGTGCTAGCCTGCATTTCTCACCAGATCACGTCGCGAGGCGGTCGAGAGTGCCGAAGATTCGCGAGCCTCGGACCGGAGGGCGACGCAGGCGTACTTGAACAGTACGTCGAGGAGCCCGGAGGGAGAA
>VGTG01000127.1 GCA_016874795.1 Deltaproteobacteria bacterium
AGGGCGAGGTCGCATCGCGGAATCATGCCAAGTTTCCGCTCCCGCTCAACCTCGCCGCGAGCCGCGCCCAGCGCGGGTTTCCGAGCGTTCAGGCTCCCGTTTCTACCCACTCAAACGCCCGAAGACCCTGAAGTCGCCTCACTCGTCTGGCTCGCAGGGGTGTCGTCGAAGCCGTCATGGAGCTCGGCTCGTCGCCTTCGTCCCACTGGCTCGCCGGGTCCGTCGGGAGGAACGCGTGCAGGCTCGGGGTTCTTTTTCGGGAGATCTCCGGTAGCGTTGGCCGAAGGCATTCCCAGCGGAGGATCGACATGGCGAGCTTCGACGGACTCGGGAAGAGCGGCATCGGAACGGTCGAGCGCGCGATGCGTCGCGGCGGCCGCGTCGGCGTCATCGCAGGCGCGCTCGCGATCGCGGCCCTCACCGCCTCGGACGCCCTCGCCGTCAACCACCCGTTCGGGTCGCACCCGATGACCTATGCCAGCGGGACGATCCGTCCGAACCACGTGACGCAGGGGGTCCTCGACGAGGCGGTGCGCGATTTCTACGACGCGTGGAAGGACGAGTACCTCGAGCAGACCTGCGGCGCCGGCCGCTTCGTCGTCCGCGCCTCTGCCGGTGGCGGCAACCTCACGGTCTCGGAGGCGCACGGCTACGGCATGATGATCCTCGCGCTGATGGCCGGTCACGATCCGGACGCGCGCACGCTCTTCGACGGCATGTACGCGTACTTCCGCGATCATCCGACGACCAACCACGACGACCTGATGGCGTGGAACCAGAACAACTCGTGTCAGGACGCCGGCGGCGTCAACAGCGCGACGGACGGCGACCTCGACATCGCCTACGCGCTTCTCCTCGCCGACAAGCAGTGGGGGAACTGCGGCGCGATCGACTACGAGGCGCAGGCCGAGACGGTCCTCGAGGACATCCTCGAGGGCGACGTCGACGCGAGCGCGAGCTACACGCTTCTCGGCGACTGGGTGACGCCGTCGAGCACGCAGTACTATCCGTCGACGCGTACGTCCGACTTCATGCTCGGCCACTTCAAGAGCTATGCGGCCGCGACCGGCGAGACCGACTGGACGGGCCTCGTCGACAGCCTCTACGACGTCGTCGACGAGCTGCAGACCGACGACGCGCCCTCGACCGGCCTCCTTCCCGACTTCGCCGTGAACCCGGCGACGACGCCCGAGCCGGCTCCCGCGGGCTTCCTCGAGGGCGCGAACGACGGTGCCTACAACTACAACGCGTGCCGCACGCCGTGGCGCATCGGCACGGACTTCGTCGTCTCCGGCGACACGCGCGCGCACACGGCCGCGCAGCGCATCAACACGTGGATCAAGGACAGCACCGCCGGTGATCCCGAGGAGATCCGGAGCGGCTACGCGCTCTCCGGGACGCCGCTCGCGGGCACGGACTACCTCTCGATGGCGTTCATCGGCCCCTTCGGCGTCGGCGCGATGGTCGACTCGAGCAACCAGGCGTGGCTGAACGCCATCTGGGACCTCGTCACGGAAACGCCGATCGGCGCGGAGCACTACTACGAGAACACGATCAAGCTCCTGACGATGATCGTGATGTCCGGGAACTGGTGGGCGCCGCAGACGGTTTCCGGCGGCTGCGCGCCGTCGACCGGGACCGATCTCTGCACGGGTCCGGCGCTGCTCTCGAACGCGGACGTCACGATCAAGAAGGTCGGAGCGCCGCTCGGCGACGAGATCCTGCGCGTCCGGGGCTCGCTCTTCTTCTCGGGCGGGATTCCGGTTCCTTCGCTCGACGTCGGCGCGCAGATCCTCGTCGAGGATCTCGGAAGCGGCGGCGCCGCGGTCTACGAGCTGACGACGGAGACGACGCCGGTCCCGCCGTCGTCCGTGACGGAGTGCGATCCGCGCGAGGGCTGGGTGGTCTCCTCGATGAAGACGCAGTACCGGAACCGCTCGGGCGCGCTCGATCCGCCCGCGTGCACGGCGGGCTCGGCGGAGGGTCTGTCGAAGCTTCTCTACAAGAAGCGGAGCACGCAGGAGCTCGAGCTCGGGCTCGACGCGAAGGGCGCGAGCATCGGCCCCGTCGTCGGCCCCGTGCGTGCGACGCTGGTGCTCGGCGACGACGAGGCTGCCGGGGATGCGGGCCGCTGCGGCGTCTCCGTCGCGATCCCGTGCTTTGCGAACGGTGCGGGGACGACCGTGCGCTGCCGCTGAGCCCGAAGGAGCTCACGGCGAGCGAGAGGGGGCGAACGTGACGACGATGAAGGCGAGCTGTCTCTGTGGGAACGTCGCCTGGAGTGCGGATGGCCCGGTCGATCTCGTGGCGCACTGCCGCTGAAGCCTCTGGCGCACATCTACGCGGCTTCGAACGTGCCCTGGCTCCCGATCACGGACGCGTTGCCGCGCTTCGACGCGATGCCGCCGGGCTACGAGAGCGCCTCGGTGCCGCCCAAGCCCCGCCCGAAGGCGAGCAGCGGGCGTGCGGCCGGGAGCATCGGGAGATGTCTCCGCCCGCCTGATTCGCCGTCCGGACCGCGCTGGGGGCGGTCCGGGAAGTGTGCCGGGTGCGAACCGCCGTGTGTCGCAGGCGCGCACGTGGGCGCGCACCGCCGCGCACGTCAGCGCGGGCGCGCGGCCGGAGGCGCGGTCGAGTGCCGTTGCGAGGCGCAAGGCGGGAGCGCGCGTCCCGCGACGAGCGCCCGAAACATCGCGAATCGCAAGGGCCTCCCCCACGCGTTCGCCCGTTCCGCGCGCTCGCCACGTCTCGCGCGCAGGCTGGCGCCGTGCTTGCTACCCCTCGCCTCCGTGCGAGAGGTGGAAATGAAAGCGATGCACTACGCCGAGATGGTCGCCGTCGGTGCGCTCGCCACGAGCGCCGGCATCTCCGTCCTGCACTACATGCATCAGGTCGGCATGGTCGGACGCTGGTGGCCGTTCTCCGCGTTTTGAGCGTCGCGTAGCCCGGCGGCTCCGCACCGCCGGGGAGCGGGACGGCTCGGTTGCGGCTCGTGCGCCGGTGGCGTACCGAGCGTGCGAACGCGATGCCGTCCCGCTCGACAACGCTGCGCCGTCTGCTCGCGACCGGGAAGACGGTCCTCGCGTGCGGCGCTCACGACGCGCTCTCGGCGCGTCTCGTCGAGGAAGCCGGGTTCGACGCGGTGTGGGCGAGCGGCTTCGGCCTCTCCGCCGTGCGCGCGGTGCCGGACGCGAGCATCCTCACGAAGAGCGAGACTCTCGAAGCGGCGCGCGCGATGGTCGAAGCGACGACGATCCCCGTGATCGCCGACTGCGACACCGGCTTCGGCAACGCGATCAACGTCATGCACACCGTGCAGGACTTCGAGGCCGCGGGCGTCGACGCGATCTGCATCGAGGACAACGTCTTCCCGAAGCGGTGCAGCTTCTATACCGGCGTCCGCCGCGAGCTCGCGCCGAAGGAGGAGCACGCGCGCAAGGTCGCCGCGGCGAAGGCTGCGCAGCGAAGCGCGGAGTTCGTCGTCATTGCGCGCACCGAAGCGTTGATCGCGGGATGGGGCAAGGAGGAAGCTCTCGATCGCGCGCGGGCGTACGCCGACGCGGGCGCGGACGCGATCCTGATCCACTCGTCGCATCCCGGTCTCGAGGAGCTGCGCGAGGTGGTCGCCGGCTGGGACCGTCCGACGCCGCTCGTCGCCGTTCCGACCACGTACGTCGGAACGCCGCTCGCGGATCTTCGAGCGGCGGGCTTCCAGATCGTGATCTACGCGAACCAGCCGCTTCGCGCGGCGGTCACGGCGATGCGCGAGACGCTCGCGGGATTGAAGGCGGGCGAGACCACCGCGGTCGAGGGCAAGATCGCGCCGCTCGAGGAGATCTACGGGCTCGTCGGCCTCGGCGACCTGCGCGCGAACGAAGCGCGCTTCCTGATGCCGGGCGGCTGCGACGCTTCCGCGGTCGTTCTCGCGGCGGGCGACGACGGGCTCCTCGGCGAGCTCACGCGCGATCGCCCGAAGTGCATGCTCGACATCAAGGGGAAGAGCGTCCTCGAGCGGCAGATCGAGGCGCTGAACGCGAACGGCATCAAGGACATCTCGGTCGTGCGCGGCTACGCGAAGCAGGCGATCGACCTCCCGCGCCTTCGCTTCTACGACAACGATCGCTACGCGGAGACGGGCGAGCTGTCCTCGCTCGGCGTCGCGGCGAACGATCTCGAAGGGCCGGTCCTTTGCCTCTACGGCGACGTGATCTTCGACGAGTCGATCGTCGGGCGTCTGCTCCGTGCACCGGGTGACGTCGTCCTCGTGGTCGACCGCGCCGTTCTCGACCTCGTCCGTGGCGACCACGTGCCGGAGCGACCGCAGGATCTCGTCGTGACCGAGGAGCCGCCGTCGTCGGGTCATCGGTTCGTGCCTTCGGCTTCGGGTCCGCGCGTGCGTCAGATCGGCCAGCGCCTCGATCCGGCGAAGGCGAACGGGGAGTTCATCGGCATCCTGATGCTGTCCGAGCGGGGCGCGCGATCGGTCGTCGAGATCTGCCGCGAGCTCGAGGCGTCGCACCGCGGGCCGTTCCAAGAAGCGCCGGCGCTCGCGCGCGCCAGCTTGACGGACCTCCTCCAGGAGATGATCGACCGCGGCCACGAGGTGAGCTGCATCGACGTCTACAAGGGCTGGATGGAGATCGACACCTTCGACGACTACCGCCGCGCCTGGGCCGAGCTCCGCTGAGGCTGGCCGCGAGCCGATCCTCGTCGCCCGCGGCATTGCATCCGTAGCGAGGTGGCACGATCCTGCGGGGATGGCGATCGCGCTCGACACTCTTGCCTACGCGAAGCGGCTGCGCGAAGCTGGCTTCAGCGAGCAGCAGGCCGAAGGACAAGCTCAGGCGCTCGCCGCTGCCATGACCGACTCGCTTGCGACGAAGCAGGATCTGCGCGAGCTCGAGCTGCGTATGGACGCGCGCTTCGCCCACGTGGATGCCCGCTTCGTCCAGGTGGACGCCCGCTTCGTCCAGGTCGATGCGCGTTTCGAGCAGCTCGAGAAGCAGATCGACCTGCGTTTCGCGGAGCACTCGGCGCGCTTCGACGCGCGGCTCGCGGACCTCGAGCGGCGGATGACGATGCGACTCGGGGGCATCGTCGTCGCGAGCTTCGGCGTGTTCTCCGCGCTCGTGAAGCTGCTCTGAGCGGCCCTACGCGCGCTTCCGCGCGTGCATCAGGATGCGCTTGTAGCAGTAGAGGAACGGGCGCTCGTCGGGCAGGAGCGCGAGGAGCCGCTCGCAGTAGCGCTCCAGGTAGAGCGCGTAGAGCTCCGCGGAGAGCTTCCCCCGGTACTCCGTCAAGTAGGTTCCCTTCACCCACTCGACGACCTCTTCGCGCGTCGGCAGCTCGTGCGGATACATCTGCAGCCGCACGTGGATCTGCTCGTAGCCGAGCCGGAAGAGGAGATGTGCGTACCACTCGGGCGGCTGCACGGGCCACAGACGCACGTGTCCGCGCATCGCCGAAGCGAACGGCTCCTCGGCCGCGATCGCGTCTGCCGTTCGATGCGAGAGGTGGTCGTGGTTGGCGGGGATCTGAACCGCGAGCTGTCCGCCGGGCTTCAGCGCGCGGCTCAAGCGGTCGAACAGGTGCTCGTGCTCGGGAGCCCACTGCAGAGCCGCGTTCGAGAACACGAGGTCGAACGGCTCGCGCGGCGCGAAGTCGAGGAAGCTGCCGCGCTCGAAGGAAAGGCCGCTTCCCGCGAACGCCGCCGCCTTCTCGAGCATGGCCTCCGACGCGTCGACGCCGACCGTCGACCCGAGCTGCTTCGTCTCGTGCAAGACCTTCGTCAGCTCGCCGGTGCCGCAGCCGAGATCGACGGCTCTACCGCTCGGAGCAGGCTCCACGAGCGCGAGCAGGTCGTAGAAAGGCCGCGTCCGCTCCTGCTTGAAGCGCTCGTACTGCGCGGGCTCCCAGGCGTCCTGCGCGGGCTCGTCGCTCTTCACGGCGCGCACGGTAGCGCCTTCGCCCGTTCGTGCAAGGCAGTCCGCGCCCGGTCGCGAAGCGAATCCCGTTGGAGTAGAGAGCCCGCATGGCGAAGTTCGAGTTCCCGGCGGGATTCTTCTGGGGCACGGCAATGTCCGCACACCAGGTCGAGGGCGGCAACTGGAACAGCGACTACTGGCTTCTCGAGCACACGCCGGGGTCGCTCTTCGCCGAGCCCTCGGGCGACACCTGTGACCACTATCACCTCTATCGCGACGACCTGAAGCTCGCGTCCGGCCTCGGCTTCGATCTGCACCGCTTCTCGATCGAGTGGGCGCGCATCGAGCCGGAGGAGGGCGAGTTCTCGGTCGCGGCTCTGGATCACTACCGGCGCGTCCTCGCGGCCTGCCACGAGGTCGGGCTGAAGCCGTGCGTCACCTTCCATCACTTCACGTCGCCGCGCTGGGTCACGGCCGACGGCGGCTGGGAGGACGAGAAGACGGCGGACCGCTTCGCGCGCTACTGCGAGCGCGCCGGGAAGCACCTCGGCGACCTGATCCACTCCGCGTGCACGCTGAACGAGGCGAACATCAACGCTTCGCTGTCGGTGAACGGGATCTTCCCGCGCGACGGGCTGAAGAGGCGTCTCCCCTTCGTCGCCGAGGCGGCACGCCGGTGCGGCGCGACGCTCGATCGGTTCTCGCCGTTCCTCTACTCGGATGCGGATCGCTCGCGCGAGGTGATGCTGCTCGCGCACCGGAAGGGACGCGAGGCGCTCCGCTCGGGTCCGGGCAAGTTCCTGATCGGCATCCCGCTCGCGATGACGGACGACCAGGCGATCCCCGGCGGCGAGGAGCGGCGCGACCGCGCGCGCGCCGAGTCGATCGATCCGTTTCTCGAGCTCGCGCGTGACGACGACTTCATCGGCGTGCAGACCTACACGCGGCAGCGCTTCGGGCCGGAGGGCCCGATCCTCGGGGGCGAGCCGGGCGTCGAGATCCTGACGATGGGCTACGAGTACTGGCCGGACGCGCTCGAGGCGACGATCCGCTACGCGGCCTCGCGCGCGGCCGTCCCCGTCTGGGTCACCGAGAACGGCATCGGCACGCCGAACGACCCGCAGCGGATCGAGTACGTCCGCCGTGCGCTCGGCGGCGTCGTGCGGTGCCTGCGGGACGGGATCGACGTGCAGGGCTACGTGTACTGGTCGCTCCTCGACAACTTCGAGTGGATGTTCGGCTACAAGCAGCAGTTCGGCATCGTCTCCGTCGATCGCGCGACGCAGGAGCGGACGCCGAAGCCGAGCGCGCGCTGGCTCGCGGAGATCGTGCGCGCCAACTCGATCGAGCTCGCGTAGCCGGCAGGGAGTCAGAGTGATGTCCGATCTTCAGGAGGAGAGTGCGCGCAACGAGGCCGGAGCGCTCGAGCGCCTGACGCGTGCGGAGTGGGACTACCTCGTCCGCGAGCGGAATGGCTGGAGCTTGACCGTCGGTCCGCAGGACCTCGAGCTCGTTGCGCACGCGCTCCGTTGCATCCTCCACGTGGACGAGACCGCCGCCCGCGCCGAGGAGTTCGAGGCGCTCGCCGCGGTGCAGAACGCGGACGGCGGCTTCGCGCCGGAATCGGACCACGACGAGAGCACGGTCTGGGTCTCGGCGTTCTGCGGGTTGATGCTCATCCGCGGCAACCGCATCCTGCGCCGCGACGGTCTCGCTGCTTCGGTGCGCCGCGCGATCGACTACTTCCTCGACACGCAGAAGTCCGACGGGCGCTGGACGGATCCGCGCTGGGCGGACCTCGACACGACGAGCCACCCGGTCAGCTTCTTCAACGTCGTCCTGGCGCTCGGCGAGGATCACCGGCGCGCGGACGTCGAGCGCTCGTGGAGCGCGGGCCTTCGCTTCATCATCGAAGCGCAGGCGGCGGACGGCGGCTGGTACGACCCGGACTTCCATCCGTCGGGGATCGAGATCACCGCGCACCTGATCCAGGACGCGCTGATCGCCGACGTCCTCCTCGGGAACCGCGCCGGTGTGGCTTCCGCGTGCGCGCGCGGCATGGAGAAGCTCGTTCGGGACCAGGCCCCGGGCGGCTCGTGGGACGAGGAGAACGTCGATCACACGATGGACTGCGTCCGCTCGACGATGCTCGTCGCGCGGCTCCTCGAATCGACCGCGCCGCGCGAACTCGATCGGCTCGGCGAGGCGAAGTCGCTCGGCTTCATCGAGAAGGGCTTCGCCTGGATCCTCGCGACGAAGAACGGCGAGGGCTGGGGCGACTTTCCGGGAATGAAGTCGAACCTCGAGCGCACGTGCGACGGCGTCGACACGCTGCGGAAGTACGATGCGTTCCGGCGTAGCGACGCGACGGAGATCGCGCGCTTCTGGGGCTACGCGCGCTGAGCGTCGGCGCGGCCGCGGGCGCCGCGATCGGAGCGGCTGCAGGAAACGCCGGCGAGGGTGCCGCGATCGGCGCCGCCGCCGGTGGCATCGGCGGCGGCACGTACACGGGGCTCTCGGCGGAGGAGGCCTACAAGGAAGCGTACCGCGACTGCATGGAGGGCCGCGGCCACCGCGTCATCGGGTGACGCATGCGAAAGAGTCGAGCCGTTCGATCGTCGGTCGGTGGTCAGTTGCAGAAGAGCTTGCCGCCGCTGAGATAGCCCCTGGTGGCTTGCGGTTCCTTGTACGTCCAGTCCACCTGAAGGGCCTGTGCACCCGCCGCAACGCGGCCGCCGCCGGCGTCCGGCCCGGGTTTCCCGAAGTCTGGATAGTACACCGATCCCTCCGCGAGCGTCATCTTGGTGAAGTAAGCGCCAGCGATGAGCCAGGAGGCCCCAACGCTTTCGAGGTGCCCGGTTCCCGCGAAGTCATGCAGGATCCGGGTCCCTGTCCCGTCTGTGTCGAACTTCTTCTCGTCGGCTTCGACGAAAGGCCCGATGGCGCCGCCCACCTCGACTCCGTGTAGGAAGAGGTCGAATTTGGCCGCCCGCGGATTCTGGTTCTCCGGAAGGTCCTCTGCGATCACGGCGGATCGGCCGCCGGCGAAATACCCGAAGCCGAGCTGAGCGCCCGCGCAGAGCTTGATGCGGAATTTGTCCGTGCGACCCTTGGTCCCCTTCTTCGCGCCGGGCCGGTTCAGGTAGTCGATCGTCCCAAAGATGGCGAGGAGGACCCCGACCGCGCCGAGCACGGTCGCAATGGCGATTTCGCGCGACGGATCCGCTTTGTTCACGGGGTCGGCGGCCGCGTAGAGGTAGCGATGGAGCGACGGCGGGTCGGTCAGGGTTCCGGCCAGCGGGTCGGTCGCGGCGAAGCGACCCGTCGAGGGATCGTAGTACCGAGCTCTGAGGTAGTAGAGGCCGAGATCCGGATCGAGCTGCTCGCCGGCATAGAGGAAGTCGTTCGGCGTGCTGCCGGTCGAAGCGAGCTCGTTCCCGAAGGCATCGTAGGTGTAGGAGTCGGTCACCGCGCCGGCCGAGTCGGTCAGCTGACGCGTGGAACGCTGCGCGTCGTGGAGCGGGAGGCTCGTCGTCCCTGCCGAGCGCACCTGGCTCACGAGATCGTGTCCGTAGGTGTAGGTGACCGTGTCCAGGCCGGTCTTCTCGACCACGACCTGAGCGTAGTCGCGATTCTTGTCGGTCACGAACGTCGTCGGGATGCCGTCTCGCGTCGCACTCGTTCGAATGCCGTCGGTATCGTACTCGTAGCTCACCGCGCTGATCGGACCGCTCAGCAGGGTCGCCTGAACGAGGCGGTTCTCCGCGTCGTACTCGTAGGTGTCCGTGGTGACGCCGGCCGCTCGTGCCGTCATGTTGCCGTTGTCGTCGTATGCGTAGGTGGTGGTGCTTCCTCCCGTCGTCTCGCTCTCGAGTCGATCGTTGTCGTCGTAGACGTACGTCGTCACGACGCCGTCGTGGTCCGCCTCGAGACGGTTGCCGACTCCGTCGTAGGAGTACGTGACGACCTGGTCGTTCGCCGTCCCGGGCTCGTCGATCTCCTCCACCGTCAGCCGGTACACGGCGTCGTGCTCGCACGTGACCGTCCGTCCCGTCGTCGCCGGACCGGACTCGACGACCTGCTCGCGGTGGCCGGCCGGGCCCAGCGTGTAAACGTACGAGGCGATGAGCCCGCCCGCGCTCTCGTGCGTCACCTGGGTCAAGCGGTTCTGCGTGTCGTAGCCGTTCGTCGTGGTGATGCCGTTCGGGCGCTCCGTCGACGTGAGGTTTCCGTCGTCGTCGTAGCCGTACGTGGTCGTCCCGGTCGCATCCTCGGCCGTCGCAAGGCGGTTCAGCTCGTCGTAGGTGTATGTGGCAGTCCCCTCCGAGGTCGTGACCGAGGTCCGGTTGCCGGCGTCGTCGTAGGTGTAGGAGAGAATCTCGCCGCTCGCCTTCGTCTCGGTGAGGAGACGGCCGCGCAGGTCGTAGGTGTACGTGTCGCCGCCCGCTTCGGTGCGAAGACCGGCCGGCGTGTAGTCGTAGGAGACCGTCGGTCCACCAGGCAGGTTCTTCTGCTCGAGGCGGTTGTCCGCGTCGTAGACGAAGGTCGTCGTCTCGCCGTTGAAGTCCGTGTGCGAGGTCTGGTTCCCGTTGCCGTCGTAGCCAAAGGTCTCGCTCTGGCCGAGCGGCCGGATCCGCTTGGTCAGGCGGCCGAGAGCGTCGTACTCGAGGTGGGTCACCCGGCCCTCCGGATCGGTCTGGGTGATCTGATTCCCGACCTCGTCGTACGTCGCGCCGGTGATCTCGCCCGAGGCGTCCGTCGTGCTGGTCAGCCGGCCGACGTCGTCGTAGCCGAACGCCGTGGTGCGGCCCGCCTGATCGGTCTCCGCCGTCCTGCGGCCGGCGAGGTCGTAGGTCGCCGTCTGGGTCGTGCCGTCGGGGAAGGTGGTGGTCCGGAGCCGCCCCGCGCTGTCGTAGTCGAGCTCGAAGACGTGTCCGAGCGGATCGGTGAGCTTGGTACGGCGCCCCTGGCTGTCCAGCTCTTCGACCGTGTCTTCGCCGAGCGCATCGGTCGTGGTGCGCTTGTTGGGCGCGTAGGAAAAAGTGGTCGTGTGCCCGCGCTCGTTCGTCTCCGTGAGCACACGGCCCGCGTCGTCGTAGGTCGTGATCGAGCTCGCGCCGTCGGGATAGTCGACCTCGGTCCTGCGGCCGAGCGCGTCATAGCCGAAGCCGATCGTCCGCCCGTCCCGGTTGGTCCGGGTGAGCTCGCGGCCCTCGAGGTCGTACGTGATCGTCTCCGTCGAGCCGTCGGGGAACGTCGTCTTTCTGAGATTGCCGCGTGAGTCGTACTCGAAGGCCGTCGTGTGGCCGTTCTTGTCGGTGCTGGTCTCCCGCTTGCCGAGCGCGTCGTAGGTCGTGATCGTCGTCTTCCCGCCGGGATCGGTGGTCTTGGTGAGGCGGCCTGTCGCGTCGTACTCGAGCTGCGTGATCAGGCTCTGCGTGCCGCCGCCGGGGAGCGTCCGCGTGCGGGTCTCGGAGAGGCGGAGTCCGTTGCCGTCGTAGGTGCGCGTGGTGACCTTCCCGAGCGGGTCGGTGACCGAAGTCTGCCTGCCGAAGGCGTCGTAGCCGTAGGTCGTCGTCTTGCCGAGCGGATTGGTCTCGGTCGAGCGATTCCCGGCGGCGTCGTACGTGTACGACGTCACGCCGCCCTCCGGATCCGTCACCTCCTCGAGGTTGCCGTTTCCGTCATAGACGTTGGTCGTCGTGTGCCCTTGGGGATCCTCCTCGGTGAGCACCTGTTGGCGCCCGTTGTACGTGCGCGTCGTCGTGTTGCCGTCGAAGTCGGTGAAAGTGAGCTCGTTGTTCTGGCCGTCGTACGTCCGGGTCGCCGTCCGGCCGAGCGGGTCGGTCTCGGTGAGCTGGTTGCCACGCGAGTCGTGAGTGTAGATGGTGAGCTTGCCGAGCGCGTCGGTCTTCGCGACGAGATTGCCGACGGTGTCGTACTCGAGCACCGTCAAATGGCCGAGCCGGTCCGTCACGACCTCCTGCGAGGCCCCCAGGTCGTGTGCGAACTCGATGCGGTTCCCCTCAGCGTCGATCGTGGCGATCAGGCGGCCTGCGTCGTCGTACTCGTTGCGCACGCCTCGCACGCCCGTCGGACCGACGACGTCGAGGAGCCCGTGCTTTCGGTCGTAGGTGTACGTGGTCGTGTTCCCGACCTGGTCGGTAGACGTGCCGAGGTCGCCGTCTGCGTCGTAGGTGTACTGGTACGTATGGCCCTCGGGGTCGGTCAGCTCGGTGATGCGCCCGAGGCCGTCGCGGGTGAAGACGACGCTCTTGCCAGAAGAGTGAATGATTTCGCCCGGAGCGAAGGTGAGCGAGTTGCCGTTCCGGTCGGTGACCTTCTTCACGCCCTCGCTTCGGTGGATCTCGATTCGCGTCCCGTCGGCGCCGGTGTAGCGGAAGAGCTGCGGGTCGTAGGTGAAGCCGTTGAAGTAGGTGAGCTCGTCTTCGGTCGAGCCGGCGACGATGAGGAGATCCGGATCGTCGATCGCCTCGAGCTGGCCGACGGTTCCCGGCCGCGGCGCAAAGCCGGTCACGTTGGTCGAGTCGAGGCTGCCGAACCCGGAGGTCGGCGAGAGCTGTAGATCGAACTCTTCGACGTGCCCGTCGGGCAGGGTCACGCTCACCTTGTGCGCGTCGAGTGCGTTCAGGGTGACGGTCGGCCCCGATTGCGTGCGGAGCCAGCCGGTGCCCAGCACCCGGTTCGTGCGAATCCGCATCGTCTGGACGTCGAGCCGCCAGCCGACTCCGAAATCACCGACTCTCTTGTCGCGGCTGTCGTAGACGCGATCGATGTTGATCGGTAGCCCGCCGACCGTCACCTCGGCGTCGCGGAAGGTGAGCGTGAAGAGGCCGATCTTGCGCTCGCGTGCGATCTGGACGACGACCTCCGCGGTTCTGTCGTTGCCGCCGCGGTCGAAGACGGTGAGCCGGAGCGTGTACTGATCGTTGATCAGCAGCGTCGGATCGAGCTGGCCGAGAACACCATTCGAGACGGCGGCGGCTCCGATCTTCAGCAGTGTAAAGGTCGTCTCGCCGGCCGGCGCGATCGCGAGCTCGTACTTCAAGAAGTTCGCGTCCGTCGCCGTCCCGACGACGTCGACCGGAGCGAACACCTCGGAGTTCGCGGCCGGCGACGTGATCTCCGCGACCGGATCCGTAGCGTCTCCACCCGCGAACGCGCCGACGGTCAGCGTCGTCGAGTCCGAGAACGTCCCGATCGTTGCCGTGATCGTCGTGGTCCCGCCCGAGAGGGCGGTCGCGACTCCGCTCGGATTGATCGAGCGACGCTCGGCGTGCCGCTCGACCACGCGACTCCGCTCGTCAGATCGACGCTCGTCCCGTCCTCGAAGACGCCGGTCGCCTTGAACGCCTGCGTCTTCGTGACGAGGAGGATCGGATCCACCGGCTCGACGATGATCTCCGCGAGGCCCTCGGGCGGCGTCGCCGTTTGACGCGGCGTCGGCGTGGGCGTCGGAGAAGGAGTCGGCGTCGGCGTCACGCCCGGCGGCAGCGTCGGGCCCGGCGTCGGCGTCGGCACCGCGCCGGTCGGGTTCGACAGTACGATCGAGTGACCGAAGTTGCTGTCGTTGTAGGACCACAGCAGGTCCGGCCGGCCGTCACGATTGAAGTCGGCGACGTTCACCGCCTGCGTGTTGTCGCGCGAGACGGCGTAAATCTGCGTGGTCTCGAACGTCCCGTCGCCGCGGCCGCGCAGGAACATCAGGCCGCCGCCCTCCACGCCGGCGACGATGTCGAGCGCGCCGTCGACGTCGAAGTCGTCGACCGCGAGCCGGCTCGTGCGCGAGGTCCAGAACGGGTAGCAGACGGGCGCATCGAAGGTGCCGTCGTCGTGCCCGAGGAAGACGTAGGCGCAAGGGTGGAAGTACTGCGCCATCACCAGGTCCTGATCGCCGTCCCCGTCGAGGTCGGCGGCGGCGAGATCCTCGGCCGCGGCCGCACCCTGGTTCAACCACTCGACGATCGAGACGCCCGGCGCGAAGGTCAGGTCGCCGTTCCCCTTGAAGAGCCGCAGGCGCTGCGGGTTCGCGGAGCCGCTGTCCTGAGCGACCAGGTCCGGGATGTCGTCGCCGTCGAAGTCGGCGGCGACGATCCCACGCCCGTTGCTCCCCTGGCCGACCTCGACTTCAGCAACGAACTGGAGCGGCGCGCGCGTGCCCGGACTGGCGAACGTCGCGAACCATTTGGTGAAGCCGCCGTTGTCGTACAGCGCGACCACGTCCGGATCCTCGTCCCCGTCGAGGTCGGTGGTGATGATGTTCCGGATTGCGACCTGGTTGGCGTCGAGACGGGGCGAGTACGCCGACTGGCGGTCGACGAAGGTGAAGTCTCCCTGACCGAAGACGGTCGACACCGAGTGGCGTGCTCCGAACGGGCCGTCACCGCCCTGGAAGACGAGGTCGAGGAAGCCGTCCTGGTCGAAGTCCGCGGTGCGCAGGTATGCCGATCCGGTGCCGGCGAAGTTGTTGAGCGTGAACGGCAGCGCCTCGCCGCGCCCGTCGCCGTTGCCCTTCCAGATGTCGATGCCGATCCCCGCGCCGCTCACGGTGAAGAACGCGCGACCGACTCCGGCGGCGAAATCCGGGCTGTCGTCGTTGTTGAAGTCACCGGTGACGACGCCGCGCTCCATCTGGTTGCCGTTGTCGCCGGTCGGATCGCGCAGCAACGGCGAGATGCGCGGCGCGTGGAAGTCGCCGGGGGCGCGCGCCAGCAGCACTCCTTGCCGGCCCTGCGTCACGTTCGTCTGGCGGTGATTGGTCACCAGGTCGAGCATGCAGTCGCCGTTCACGTCGGCGACGATCGCGGCCAGCATTCCCGACCCGTCGGCGCGCGGGTAGGTCGGGCTGCCGGGGAAGCCGCTGCCCGGGGACGCCGCGAAGGCGCTCGCTTCGAACGTCCCGTCGCCGCGGCTGATCCCAACCACCACGCGGTTCTCGTCCCAGTAGAAGAGGACGTCGGGCTTGCCGTCCGCGTTCACGTCCGGCGCGACGTTCTCCGTGTAGCGCCGCATGAGATTGCCGCTGCCGACACAGGTCCAGCTCGGATCACGCTCGGCGATGCCGTCGAAGAAGTCAGGCAGCGCGAACGTGCCGTCGCCGTTGCCCTTCATGAACATGAAGCATCCGCTCGGTCCCTGCGTCGACGCCACCGCATCGGGTATGGTGTCGCCGTCGAAGTCCGCGATCTGGATGCCGAAGACCTGATTGTGGCCGTGGTTGCCGACCGACTGCCCCGGCGTGTGCTTCAGCTCGCCGAACTGCCCTGCCCCGTCGTTCAGCCGAACGCCGATGCCGGTGAGCGGCGCGAACTGGTGCGAGCCCGTGACGAGGTCGGGATGCCCGTCGCCGTTCACGTCGGTGAGCGCGAGATCGACGATGTTGGGGTTGAACGCGTAGCTAGTCGCGGCACCGAACGTGCCGTCGCCGTTCCCGAGCGCGACCGTGGCGTTGGTCCCCTCGCCGATCGACGCTACGTCGAGGATGCCGTCGCAGTTGAGATCGGCCGCCTGTAGCTGGGTCACACGGATGACCACGTTGCTCGAAACCGAGTCGGCGAACGTCCCGTCGCCGTGGCCGCGATAGAAGAGGACTTGCCCGGGCTCGAATGCGGCCACCAGCAGATCGAGCTCGCCGTCGCGATCGAAGTCCTGCGCCAAGACCGCGTTGGCGCTGATGTTGTTCGGCAGATCGGTGTTGCTGGGCTGGGCGAACGTGCCGTCGCCGTTGCCGAGCAGGATCGCCAAGCGGCGACGGCCACCCACCCCGTGGACGTTCACGTCCTGGGTCACCGCCAGGTCGAGCCTGCCGTCGTGATTGAAATCGCCCTGCGCGAGGCCAACGGCCGAGCCGCCGTCGGGGAACCTGAGCTCCGTCCCGAGTGGCTCGACGAAGACGCCGGTCTGCGGCGGCGACGTCGGCAGATCCTGCGGGATGCCGCCCTCGTCGATCTCGCCGTCGCAGTCCTCGTCGATCCCGTTGCCGCAAGACTCCGTCTGCGGCTGGGTCGTCGTGCGGCACTCGGGCTCGGCGAACGGGCCGGCGCAGAAGGTGCGTCCCGCGGCGCAGATGCCGAAGAGGCCGGTGTCACAGGTCTCGCAGCCGAAGCACGGCACGGGCTCGGGCGTGGTCGTCGGATCCGGACTGGGCGTCGGGCTCGCGGTCGGCGTGGGCGAAGCCGTTTCCGTCGGAACCACGAACGGGGTCGGCGTGGGCGTGGGCGTGGGAGTCGGGGTCGGGGTCGGGGTGAACGTCGGCGTCGGCGTTCGAGTCGGCGTTGGAGTCGCTGTCGGAGTGGGCGTCGGCGTCGCCTCGGGGTCGCCGCCCTCGCGCGCGCCGATGTCGTAGTCCGCTTCGCCGTCTTCGTCGCCGTCGAGCGGGCGAACGAACGGGTTCCCGTAGTCGGCGCGCAGGATCTCCGCGCTCACCTGCGGCAGCGCCTCGACGAGCGCGACGCCCGCGTCGATCGCCGGCGATCCGGTCACGAGCTCGAACGCGCCCGCCGGCAGTGCCGCGAGCACCGCGGCGACGTCGCCGCAGTCCGGGCTCGCCTCGACGCCGGGGCCCTCGGTCCCCGTCGGCGTCAAGTTGCCGCGGTCGGTCGAGTCGAGGAGCGCTCCCGCGAGCTCGCCGCGCGGATGGCCGCACACGAGATTCCCGAGGAGATGCAGCTCGCGTGGCCCCGGCCGGCTGCCGCGACGCCGGATGCCGTAGCGTCCCGCGCGTCCGTCCGGGCCGTTCGCCAGCACGAGGTTGTTGACCAGGGAGACGGCGTGGTTGCGCGTCAGCTCGATGCCGCCGCGGCGGTTCCCGAAGATCGTGTTCGAGACGACGTAGTGCGTTCCCGTCCCGCCGTCCTTGA
>VGTG01000128.1 GCA_016874795.1 Deltaproteobacteria bacterium
GGGCCGCGGGGGCGGCGATCGTGCGCTCGCGGCGGGCGAGCCGTACGGTCTCGCGAACGACTCTTCGTCGGCGGGCGCGCGATTCGTCGCGGAGACGGCGACGGCGCTCGTGCTGCGCGCCTTCGACGTCCGCGGCGGGCCGGACGCGCTGGCCGTCGTCGCCGGCGCGACCCGGTTCCCGAACGGCGACGTCGGAACGCGGCTCCTCCTCTTTCCCGGCGGCTCGCGCATGGCGATCTTCACGGGCCACGGCCGCGGCGATTCGCTCGCGGTTCCGGGATTCCGGTTCGAGCGGACGGCGCGCGGCTTCCGGTTTCGATTCGACGGCCACGTGCTCGTCGTCGACGACGGCGCGCTCTACTTCCGTGACGAGTCGGCGCAGGCGGCGGCTTCGCTCGCCCCGGCGCATCTGGATCTGACGCTGCGGCAGGTCGCACCGGACTTCGGCGTCGTGCGCGGCACCGTGCGGCTCGACGGCGAAGAGAGGACGATCCTCGCGGGCGGATTCGTCGACGCGGGGCGCGGCATCGGGCGGAGCCAGGCGGGCGTGCGCCTCTCTGCGACTCTCGGTCCGGGACGCGCGCTCCGCGTGGAGATCCGCGCTTCCGAGACGGGCCTCGAGACGGGCGACCTCGAGGTCGTGCAGCTCGGCCGCTCCGGATTCGAGCCGATGCCCGCTGCGCGCGCGCGCCGCGACGAGGAGACGGGCGGACTCGACCTGGACCTCGGCGACGGGCGGGTGCTTCGAGCTTGCGTGCGCTCGCGCGTCGCGCTCCTTCGCCCCGCGGGGAGATCGGCCGTCCACCTGACGCTCGGACCCGCCTGGATCGAGTCGGACGGCGAGACCGCCGGCGCGGCCTTCTACGAGGAGGCGCGCCTCGTGTAGGCTCCGCCCTGCGCGGGAGGGCCCGCGCTCCACACGGGGGAGGGGAAATGCACGTCATCGACCTGCGCAGCGACACGGTCACGCGACCGACTCCGGCAATGCGCCGCGCGATGGCCGAAGCCGAGGTCGGCGACGACGTCTACGGCGAGGATCCGACGGTCAACCGCCTGCAGGAGACGGCCGCGGCACGGCTCGGCAAGGAGGCGGCTCTCTTCCTGCCGTCGGGCACGATGGCGAACCAGGCCGCGATCCGCGCCTCGACGAGCCACGGCGACGTCGTGCTCGCGACCGAGGGCGCGCACGTCCTTCGCTACGAGTCCGGAGCCGCCGCAGCGATCTCGGGCGTGCAGATCCGTACCCTCGGCACGAGCGGCATGCTCTCGGTCGAGGAGGTGCTCGCGTCGATCCCGCCGAAGGACGCGCACAACGCTCCGGTGACGCTCCTGACGCTCGAGATCACGCACAACGCCGCCGGCGGGTGCATCCCGCCGTTCGAGGCGGTCTCGGCCGTCGTCGCCGCGGCGCGTGAGCGCGGACTCCGCACGCACCTCGACGGTGCGCGCCTGTTCAACGCCGAGGTCGCGACCGGCACGGCCGCGCGCGAGTGGGCGGGGCTCTTCGACACCGTCTCCTTCTGCCTCTCGAAGGGGCTCGGGGCACCGGTCGGCTCGCTCGTCTGCGGAACACGGGAGACGATCGAGCGCGTGCACCGGATCCGGAAGATGCTCGGCGGAGGGATGCGACAAGCAGGAATCCTCGCCGCCGCCGGTCTCCATGCGCTCGAGCACCATGTCGAGCGGCTGGGGGAGGATCACGAGAACGCGCGCCGTCTCGCCGAAGCGCTCGTTCAGGCGGGATTCCGCCTCGAGCGCCCGCCGGAGACGAACATCGTCTTCCTCGACGTTCCGGATGCGGCGGCGCTCGTCCGCGCGGCGCGGCAGCGAGGCGTCCTTCTCGGCATGGCGGGACCGAAGCGCGTTCGCGCGCTGACGCATCTCGACGTCGGATCGGGGGACACGCTGGAGGCGGGGCAGCGTCTGCGCGACTTCGCGGCGGAGCTCGGCTGACGTCGAGCGAGGAACGCTCGCCGGGGAAGGAGAGCCGTCAGCCCGCCGCCGGGGGCTCGCTCGAGAGCCAGACCGTGACGGCGGAGACGCGCTCCTCCTCCGCGAACGCCTCGAGACGAACCGCTTCGCCGTTCGCGTCGGATTCGTCCGGACACCGTCGCGCGACGACGCGGACACGTCCGCCGGGGGGCGTGAACGCTCGCACCTTCGCGTTCCGCAGGGCGCGGATCTCGGGCGGCGTGGCGCCCGGCCCGTCCCGCTGGAGCAGCTCCTGCGCGACACGGACCTTCGCGTCGAGGAGGAGCGTCGCGGGATACACCGCGCGCCGCGGAAAGTGGTCCGCGTAGAATGCGGCTTCCTGCGGAGCCTCGAGCTCGACGGCGAGCTCTCCGTCCGCGGCCGCGATACGCGTTGCGCGTGGAGCGAACTCCGAGAACGCCGGGAACGAGCGCTCCGCTTCGCCCTCCGCGCGCAGACGCTCGAACTGCGCTCGGACGCGCGCCGGATCGTCGAAGACGTCCATCGGGAGCATCGCGCCGGTACAGCGTCGCAGCTCGAGCACCGTGCGCCCGTCGACGCTCGCGCGCCCTCCGTAGCGCATCGCGCCCGTGCGGATCGCGGAGATCTCGACCGTCAAGTCGAGAGTCGCTCCGGTCCGCGCCGGCTCGCCGATCGCGAGCTCGCCGACGATCGCAGCGACCGGGCGTGACGAGAACGCGCGATTCTCCATCGCGACCCACGCGGCGAGCTGTCCCACCGCTTCCGCGACGAGACACGGCGGGAAGTCCGCGTGCGGCACGTGGAGCCGAGCCGCGGCGCTCTTGCCGGGGGAAAGCGCGAGGATCCGGTCGACCAGGTGGAAGGACATTCGCGCCTCGATCCGTGCCGCATACCACATGGATCCCGCCGTATCCGCTTCGCGGGGGTTGCTTGTTTCTCGGGATGTACCCCTTATGGGTGGAGGTCCAGCCGCCGGGGGACGGCCAGGGGCCGGTAGGAGAGATCCATGCGTTCGAGAGGGCGAGCTCCGGCGGTGGTCGCCGTGTGTGCGGTCTCCTTGGTGCTCGCAGCGCCCGCGGGCGCCGCGGACCTGATGGCGCGTGCACGTCGCGACGGCTCCGTCCGGGTGCTCGCACGCCTTCCCGTCGCTCCGCAGCCGCTCGCGCTGCGTGGAACGCGGGCCGGCGACGAGGCGAACCGCATCGCGATCCGCGGTGCACGCGATCGGCTCGAGGAGGATCTCGCCGACACCGGGTGGGAGGTGACGCGGCCGTTCGAGAGCATCCCCTACGTGGCGCTCGACGTCGGACCGGACGCGCTCGCGCGGCTGCAGCTCACCGACAAGATCGAGGCGCTCGGCGAGGACCGCCTCGAGAAGGTGCTCCTCCGCGAGAGCGTCCCGCTGATCCAGGCCGATCAGGCGCACGCCGCGGGCTACGACGGCACCGGCTGGACCGTCGCCGTCCTCGACACGGGCGTCGACGGCTCGCACCCGTTCCTGCAGGGCCGGATCGTCAGCGAGGCGTGCTACTCCGCGAATCGCTCGTGCCCGAACGGGCAGGCGACGCAGATCGGTGCGGGCTCGGGAGCTCCCTGCGCGTTCGCGCCGAACGCGTGTCCGCACGGAACGCACGTCGCGGGCGTCGTCGCCGGGCGAGGCGAGACGACGATCGGCGTCGCTCCCGGCGCGAGCCTGATCGCGATCCAGGTGTTCTCGCGTTTCACCGGCGACATCTGCGACGACGATGTCGAGGACCCCTGTGCGAAGACCTTCACCTCGGACACGATCGCGGCGCTCGACCGCGTCTATCAGCTGCGCGACACGTTCCAGATCGCCGCAGTCAACATGAGCCTCGGCGGTGGGGAGTACAGCTCGGTCGCGACCTGTGAGGTGGAGGACGCGGCACGGAAGGCCATCGTCGACCAGCTCCGCTCCGTCGGCATCGCGACGGTCGCCGCGAGCGGCAATGGCAGTCTCACGAACGGACTCGCCGCGCCCGCGTGCATCGACGCCGTCGTCAGCGTCGGCGCGACGAACGACCTCGATCAGGTCGCGAGCTTCTCCGACTCGGCTCCGTTCCTCGATCTGCTCGCGCCAGGCGTGCAGATCCTCTCGTCGGTTCCCGGAGGGCAGGGCGCGATCATCTCGGGCACCTCGCAGGCGACGCCGCACGTCTCGGGCGCGTTCGCGCTCCTGAGCCAGCGGCTCGGGCACGCCGACCCGAACCAGGTGCTGAACGCTCTCGTCTCGACGGGGGTTCCGGTGCGCGATCCGCGCAACGACCTGACGAAGCCACGCATCGAGGTGTTCGACGCGATCCAGTCGCTGCCGGGCGGAGAGCCGGCTTCCGGCTTGCAGGTGACACCCGACGGCAAGCGCAGGCTGATCAGCAAGGACGTCGGGAACCAGCGCTGGGCGATCACGCTCAACCCGGACGGCACCGTGACCGGGAACGTCTACAAGGCCGACGGCGGCGAGCCGAGCTTCGTCTGGTGCTCGCGGAGCGGCGACGACGGAAATCCCGATCCCTACGAGGTGCAGATCGACTTCGCGTGCTCGGGCGCGGACCCGTGCCCGGGTCCGTCGTGCACGCCGGATCAGTGGTCCTTCATCGACGACGTGACGATCGGCGGCTTCTTCTTCCAGCCGCCGCGGCCCGGCTCGACGAACGAGACCGTCGCGCCGCCGAGCGGGATCGTTCCGGACGCGCCTTCGGGCCTGCAGGTCACGCCCGACGGCGCGCGCACCCTCGTCAGCAAGGACGTGAACGGCGAGCGCTGGGCGATCACGCGCAACGAGGACGACGGCTCGGTCACGGGCAACGTGATCCGGCCGGAGCAGGATCCGGCGTTCCTCTGGTGCGAGCGCACCGGCGACAACGGCGACCCGGACCCCGCGAACGTGCTGATCACGTACTCCTGCCAGTCGGCAGAGCGTTGCGAGTCCGGGCCGTGCGATCCCGCCGCGTGGACGTTCCTGCGGGAGGTCGTCGTGCCGGGCTGGTTCTTCCTACCCTGACGCTGCCGGGTTCCCGAACGGCTACCTCGAGGCCTTCGTCATCGCGGCCTTCTCGGCTTCGTTGCCGGCCTTGGAGAGCTTCGGCAGCTCGGCGGGCGTGAAGAACGAGTCGGGGATCTCGTTGTTGTAGGAGACGCTCAGCACCTTGAGCTCCGAGGTCGTGTTGCTGTCGCGGTCCTGCATCGTGATCTTCGTCGGCGTCGGCACGCCGTCGAACACGGTCACGGCGTCGAAGGTCTCCGTCTTGAAGACCTGGCCGGCCGGGCTGTAGAACTCGCGCTTGACGGGAAGCGACGAGTCGGCGTCGATCCAGGTGACGTACTTCGAGTAGTACCACTGCTTCGCGGTGCCGTTCGGGACCGACTGGACCTTGTAGGCCTTCTTGCCGTTCACGGTGTCGCTGCCGACGAGCGTGTTCGTCGCGTCGAGCGGGAGGAAGCCGAGATCACCGTACGTGAAGTCCGTGTCCATGAACGTGCGGTAGTTCTCCGCGGGGACGAGCTTCCGCACGCGGCGCACCATCGGAACGTAGACGTACTCGACGGGGTTCGGCTTGCCCGTATGCTCCTCGACGAGGTAGGCCATCCCGCGGGCCGCCTCCGGCTCGATCAGGAAGGTCAGCGCGCGGGGGCCGTCCGAAAAGGCCTTGCGGGCCTGGATCAGCTTCAGGGTCTGGCTCTCGCCGCCCTGCACCGCGGTCAGCTCCATCACGCGCGTGCTCGGCTTCGAGGGCTCGATCGCCTCCTTCATGTCCTTGATGAGCTGGTCCGGGCTCGGATCGGCGGCGAAGCTCGCGGGTGCGTCCAGCAGCGCTGCACCGAGGATTCCGGCGGACGAAAGAGCCAAAGCGAGAGTTCGCGATCGCATCACGGACACACTCCTTCCCTTCGCGAGCGGAGCCGCGGCTCCGCCCGAAGACCCGCGACCGCGGTACAACAGCTCGGAGGCCAACACAAACGCGCGGCGACTTCGGGTAGTGTCCTCGTTCGAAGAGAAGTGGGGCCGGTGAAGAGGGTTCAGGGCGGGAACTTCGTCCCATCTCCTCTAAATCGGCTCGGTGAGCCGCGCGCAGAACGCGGCGAGCCCTTCCTGCCACGGCGGCAGCACGATGCGTGGCTCCTGGATCGTCGCGAGGACCGAGTAGCGTGGCCGCTCGGCCGGTCGCGGGAACTCCTCCGTCGTCACCGGGACGATCGGCGTCCTCACGCCGAGGCGCTCGTAGAGCGCGCACGTGACCTCGTACCAGCTCGCGGCGCCGGCGCCCGCGAAGTGGTAGGTGCCGAAGGCTTCGGTCTCGAGCAGGCGCGCGATCGCCTCGGCGAGGTGCGGGGCGTACGTCGGTGATCCGATCTGATCGTTGACGACGCGCACCTCCGGCCGATCGCGCAGCGACAGGATCGTGCGCGGGAAGTTCGCCCCCTCCTCGTGGAAGACCCAAGCGGTGCGCACCACGTAGTGCCGCGGCGCGAGCTCGCGGACGGCGATCTCGCCGGCGAGCTTGCTCGCGCCGTACACGGATCGCGGCGCCGGACGGTCGAACTCGTGGTACGGCCGCGAGCCGCGTCCGTCGAACACGTAGTCCGTCGAGACGTGCAGGATCGCGGCACCGCTCGCTGCCGCGGCGAGGGCCAGGTTGCGCGGCCCGAGCGCGTTGCCGCGGTAGGCGTCGTCGCCGTCCTTCTCCGCGTCGTCGACGCGGTTGTAGGCGGCCGCGTTCAAGACGAGGTCCGGTCGCGCTGCGGCGACGGCCGCGCGGACGGCTTCGAGGTCCGCGATGTCGAGCTCTCCGTGCGTCTTCGCGACGACGTCGTGTCCAGCGAGCACGCCGCGGAGCGAGCGCCCGAGCTGGCCGCCGGCTCCGGCGAGGAGAATCCTCATCCCGCGCCTTCGCCGAAGCGGGGCAAGCGATCCATCCACGCCGAGAGCGGAAGACCGTCGCGATCCTTCGCGGAGAGGACGGGCTCGCGGATCGGCCATTCGATTCCGATCTCGGGATCGCTCCAAAGGAGCCGCAGCTCGCCTGCCGGGTTGTAGAAGTCCGAGCACTTGTACTCGACCTCGGCGGTCTCCGAGAGGACGCAGAAGCCGTGTGCGAACCCGACCGGCACGAAGATCTGCCGGAAGTTGTCCGAGGTCAGCTCCGCCGCGATCCATTTCTTGAACGTCGGCGAGCCGCGGCGGATGTCGACGGCGACGTCCCAGATCGCGCCCTGCAGCACGCGCACGAGCTTCGCCTGCGGCTGGACCAGCTGTGCGTGCAGTCCGCGCAGCGTGCCGCGCTCGGAGCGCGAGTGGTTGTCCTGCACGAAGGTGGCGCCGACGCCGGACTCCGCGTAGCGCTCGGCGTGGTAGGTCTCGGCGAAGAAGCCGCGGTCGTCGCAATGGACGGTCGGCTCGATCACGAGGACGCCTTCGAGCCCGGTCGGGAGGACCTTCACGCGCCGGCGTCCTGTCGCAGGAGATCGAGAAGGTAGCGGCCGTAGCCGGTCTTCTTCATCGGCTCGGCCAGCCGCTGGACGTCCTCCGCGCCGATGTAGCCCATGCGGTAGGCGATCTCCTCGAGGCACGCGACCTTGAGCCCCTGGCGCTCCTCGATCGCCTGGATGAAGTTCGCGGCCTGCAGCAGCGACTCGTGCGTGCCCGTGTCGAGCCAGGCGACGCCGCGTCCGAGGCGCTCGACGTGCAGGTCGCCGCTCGCGAGGTAGGCGAGGTTGACGTCCGTGATCTCGAGCTCGCCGCGCGCCGACGGCTCGAGGCTCTCCGCGACGTCGACGACGCGCTCGTCGTAGAAGTAGAGGCCGGTGACCGCGTACGACGAGCGAGGCCGCTTCGGCTTCTCCTCGAGGCCGATCGCACGGCCGCTCGCGTCGAACTCGACGACGCCGTAGCGCTCCGGGTCGCGCACGCGGTAGCCGAAGACCGTCGCGCCGCGCGGGCGCCGAGCCGCCTCCTGGAGCATCTCCGGGAAGCCGTGCCCGTAGAAGACGTTGTCTCCGAGCGCGAGCGCCGCGCGGGAATTCGCGAGGAACTCGCGTCCGATCAAAAACGCTTGGGCGATGCCGTCCGGCTTCTCCTGCACGCGGTACTCGAACCGGAGGCCCAGCTCCGAGCCGTCGCCGAGGAGGCGGCGAAAGCCCTCCTGCTCGTGCGGCGTCGTGATGATCAGGATCTCGCGGATGCCCGCGAGCATCAGCGTGCTCAGCGGATAGTAGACGAGCGGCTTGTCGTAGACCGGCAGGAGCTGCTTGCTCGTCGCGCGCGTGACGGGATGCAGTCGCGTGCCCGAGCCGCCGGCGAGCAGGATGCCTCGCACGGGGGTCATGGAACGGGCCGGCTCTCCCCGAGTCCGAGACGCTCGCGTTGATACGTGCCGCTCTGGACCGCTTCGCACCAATCGCGGTTGTCGAGGTACCAGCGGACGGTGCGGCGGAAGCCTTCCTCGAGCGTGTGCCGCGGGCGCCAGCGGAGGTCGCTCTCGCTCTTCGAGGGATCGATCGCATAGCGGCGGTCGTGCCCCGGGCGATCCGTGACGAAGGTCTTCAAGCTCCCGTACGCACCGCATCCGCGCGCGCGGAGCGCCGCGTTGTCGCGCGCCGGCAGCTCTTGCTCCAGGAGCTCGAGCAGGAAGTCGATCACCTGCAGGTTCGTGCGCTCGCCGTGGCCGCCGAGGTTGTACTTGTCGCCGGGCTGCCCTTCCTCGAGCGCGCGCAGGATGCCGTCGCAGTGGTCCTCGACGAAGAGCCAGTCCCGGACGTTGCCGCCGTCGCCGTAGATCGGCAGGTCGCGGCCGTCGATCGCGTTCAGGAGCGTCAGCGGGATCAGCTTCTCCGGGAACTGGAACGGCCCGTAGTTGTTCGAGCAGTTCGTCACGAGCGTCGGGAGGCCGTACGTGTGGTGGTAGGCGCGTACGAGATGATCGGCCGCGGCTTTCGAGGCGGAGTAGGGGGAGTTCGGCGCGTACGGCGTCGTCTCCGTGAAGCGGCCCGTCGGGCCGAGGGTTCCGTAGACCTCGTCCGTCGAGACGTGCAGGAACCGGAAGTGCTCGCGCTCCCGAGCGCTCGCCGCGGCATGCTGGGCGCGCGCCGCCTCGAGGAGCTCGAACGTCCCGTGCGTGTTGGTGCGCAGGAACTCGCCGGGCGCGTCGATCGACCGGTCGACATGCGACTCGGCCGCGAAGTTGACGATCGAGCGCGGCCGGTGCTCGGCGAACAGCCGCCGCACGGCGTCGCGATCGGCGATGTCGCCGCGGACGAAGACGAACCGCGGGTGGCTCTGCACGTCGGCGAGCGAGAGGAGGTTCCCCGCGTAGGTGAGCTTGTCGAAGACGACGACCCGCGCTTCGGTCTCCGCGAGAGCGAGGCGCACGAAATTCGCCCCGATGAACCCGGCGCCGCCGGTGACGATCATCGTATCCACGACCCTCACCGGATACCCGATGGGTTTCCCCGACGCGAGGCCGGAGGGCGCTCAGGGGGCGGGCTGGTGTGCCGGACCCAGAAGGTCGTTGATCGCCTTGACGGGCTGGAAGATCTCGGCGGGAACCTCGACGAACAGGGTCGTCCATCCGGCCATGCCGCCGTTCCAGAGGCCGGGATGCTCGAGCGCGCGGATCGCCCGCCCGCCGCTCGACTTCTCCGCGATGAAGACGGCGGACGCGTCGACGAAGCGACGCAGGTCGTACGGCTCGCCGTGGTGGTCGCGGACGGCGAGCACCATGTCGGCGGGATTGAAGTGCGTCGCCGCGGAATGGATCGCGCGCTGCGCGTCGTTGCCGCGATCGACCTGCGCGGTCTCGACGATCTGCGCCGTGATCCGGCCGTCCGGCTCGCGCACCCAGAACGGACCCCCGCCCGGATCGCCCTGGCTGCGCACCATCGCGCACACGCGGATCGGACGCGCGAGGCGCTCGCGCACGAGGTCGACGCGCTTCGCGAGGTTGCCCTTGGCGAGGTCCGCCGGAAGCGCGATGCGCAGCTCGCGCTCGAGAAGCTCCGCCCCCGCGGCGACCGCGTGCTCCTGACGGCGCTCGGACTCGAGGTCGCGCAGCACGCCGTGGATCTTCTCCTGCAGCGCGACGAGACGCCCGCCGAGGATCCGCCGCCAGCGCACGACCGCGCCACGGAGGCGATCGTGGACGACGTTGTCGATATTCTTGACGTAGAGAATGTCGCCGCCGAGCGCGTTCAGGTTCGCGAGGAGCGCGCCGTGCCCGCCGGGGCGGAAGAGGAGGCGGCCGTCGCCGCCGCGGACCGGCTTTCCCTCGAGATCGACGGCGATCGTGTCGGTCGAGGCGTCCTGAAAGGAGAAGCTCACGTCGAGCTTGCCGCTCGACGCGGCCTCGCGGCGGCTGCGTACCTCCTCGAGCCGTGCCTGGAAGGCGGCGCGGTGCTCCGGCGACACGGTCATGTGAAGGCGGACGCGATGCTCGCGGTCGGCCGCCAGCGCAGAGGCCTCGACGAGGTGCTCGTCGAACGCCGTGCGCACCTCGTCGGGATAGCGATGGAACGCGAGGAGGCCCTTCGGGGTCTCCGCGTAGGCGAGCGCGTCGTGGTCGAGGAGCGCGTCGAGGATCGGACGCGCATCGCCGGCCCGGCGTTCCGCGAGCGACTGGCCGCGCGCCGAGACGGCAGCGTCGAGCGCCTCGAGGAACGCGAAGCGCGGCAGGCCTTGGAGGAACGCGGCCGCGTCCTTGGCGTCGCGATCGCCCGCGTCGGCGGCGCGGTCGAGCTCGGCCCGCCGGGTGAGACGGGCCTCGCGGACGGCGAGGAGGCTCTTGAACATCCGCGTCGCGGCGCCGGAGGCGGGCACGAACGCGGTGAAGCGTCCTTCGGCGGCGGCGCGGGCATGCGCCGCGACCAGGGACTCGACGTCGTAGTCCTGGATCCGCTCGATGCCATCGCCGGGCACGGCCGGCCGAACGAGCACGAGCGGCGGCGGCGGAGAGCGGAGAAGTCCGACCTGCCGGCGCAGCTCCGCCGCGGAAATCCCGCGGCGCTCACCCTCCGCCAGGTCCTCCGCGCGGAAGAGATCGTCCGCAGCGCCCACGTCGGTGGGGATAGCAGGTGCCAACCGGGAACGCCGCCTGCGCGGTCTCAGCGGATTCCGAGTCTCTTCATGCGGCTTCGAAGCGTGTTCGGATGGATGTCGAGGATGCGAGCGGCGCCGCTCTGTCCCTCGATCACGCCGCTCGTCTGTTCGAGCACTCGCAAGATGTGCTGCTTCTCCTTTTCCTTCAGGCTGAGAGGAGCGCCGTCGCCCCGCGCAGTGAGCTCGATGGGAACGGGCTCGGGCCGGGCGAGGGGCAGGAGATCGTCTCCGAGCACGAGTTCGGGACCGCGAGAGAGGATCACGGCACGCTCGATGATGTTCTGCAGCTCGCGGACGTTCCCGGGCCAGGAGTAGCGCGCGAGGCGATTCATGGTTTCGCGCGAGACGGAGTCGATGGGCCGGGCGAACCGTCTCGCGCAGCGACCGAGGAAGTACGTGACGAGCTTCGGAACGTCGTCAGGGCGCTCGCGCAGCGGGGGGACGCGGAGTGGGAAGACGCTGAGACGGTAGAAGAGGTCGGCGCGAAAGCGGCCGAGGCGCACCTCCTCCTGCAGGTCCCTGTTGGTCGCTGCGACGACGCGTACGTTCACGCGTACCGTCTTGCTGCTGCCGACCGGCTCGAGCTCTCGCTCCTGCAGGACACGAAGCAGCTTGACCTGCGTCTCGGGAGGCAGCTCGCCGACCTCATCGAGAAAGATCGTGCCGCCGTCGGCAAGCTCGAAACGGCCGATCCGCCGCTCGAGCGCTCCGGTGAAGGCTCCTTTCACGTGCCCGAAGAGCTCGCTCTCGACGAGCCCCGCCGGGATCGCGCCACAGTTCACCTTCGTGAGCGGGCGGTCGCGGCGCTCGCTGTGGCTGTGCAGCGCGCGAGCGAGGAGCTCCTTCCCGGTTCCCGTCTCTCCCTGGAGGAGCACCGTCGCATCGGTCGGCGCGACGCGCTCGATCTTCTCGAGGAGGTCGAGCATGGGCGCGCTCGAGCCCACGATCTCCTCGAAGTTGTGCTCCTGGCGGATCTCTTCCTGCAGATAGACGTTCTCCGCCTGCAGGCGGTTCTTCAGCGTCTCCACCTCCGCGAGTGCACCGCGCAGGTCCTCCTCGGCAAGCTTCCGACGCTCCACTTCCTCGGACTTCTCGCGGTAGAGCCGCGCGTTCGCGAGGGAGATCGCGGCCTGCGAAGCCAGGACGTCGAGGACCAGCACGCGGTCGCTCGTGAACGCCTCGGTCGTCAGGTTGTTCTCGAGGTAGAGGATCCCGTCGATCGCGGCCTGATGCGCCACCGGCACGCACAGGATGGACTTCGGCTTCGCGTCGAGCACGTAGGGATCGGAGGAGAACCGCTCGTCCGTTGCCGCGTCCCCGATCACGAGGCGCGCGCCCGTCTTCCGCACGTACTGCACGACCGCGCGGCAGAGGCCCACGCTCGACTCCAGCGGCTGGGAGGAGAGAACCCGTGTCGTCTCGTCGCCGACGTGTCCCTCCGCTTCGATGAAGAGCGCTCCTTCCTTCTCCTGCAGGAAGAAGCCGCGCTGTGCCCCAGCGTTTTCCAGCACGATCTGCATCAGCTTTCGCAGAAGCTCTTCGAGGACGATCTCGCCTGCGAGGACCTGCGCGGCCTTCGTCACGCTGCCGACGTCCAAGGAAGAGCCGCCCGTCTCGCGAGACACGAGAGCGAGGCCGGGATGCTGCTCGTCGAGCTGCCGGACCTTCGCGAGCGCGCCCCACTCGAGATGGGAGCGTCGCGCTTCGCCCAGATACACGGCGGCGACCTTCTCGCGACCGTGCTCGTGCCAGAGTCGCCCGCAGAGCTCGTTCGCGAGCGCTTCGTTCTGGAGGCTGTCCGTGTCCCGCGCGAAGCGGATCGCGTCCTCGTAGAGGGCCCAAGCGGCCTCGGGCCTTCCGGCGAGGCGCTCCCCCTCGGCTTCGAGCAAGAGGGCCCAACAGCGAAAGTTCTCCGGACAGCTTCGCGCGAGGACGGCGACCGATTCCTTCGCCGCCAAGAGCGTCTCGCGCGCTGCCGGCTCGTCGCCATCGCGGCTCGTCGGAGCGAGCCCGATCGCGAGCGCGCCCCAGAGCTCGAGCAGGACGGGCCAGATCGTGCCGCGGCCCCAGGGCCCCAGGGCACGGGCGGATCGTGCGGCGGCGAGCGCCGCGCCGCGATCCCCGAAGTTCACGGCGAGGTGCAGCTTCGCGACGTGGAAGACGGTCAAGAAGAAGGGATTGTCGGCGTATGCGGCGGCGAATGCAGTCTCGTCGAAGCCCTCGTGCGAGAGCGAGAGAGGATTCTCGGTGAGACCTTGCAGGGCGAGCGCCCAGCCGAGCATCACGCCGTGCGCGTCCGCGAGCCCGGTCGTGCGGATCCGGCGAAGGAGAGCGAGCGTCGGCGTGAAGTCCCGAACGAAGCGCTCCAGATCCCTTCCGACGAGAAACGCGGCCCAGCTCTCGGTGAACGCCCCGTAGCCCGCGTAGGCGAAGTCGCCGGTCTGCAGCCCGCTGCGGCACGCTTCTCGAGCGTGCGGGATGCAGGTCGCGAGCGGTCGGCGCCAGAGAGTGACGTGCGCATTGAACTGCTGATGGATCTTCGCGCGCCGCTTCTGATCTCCGAAGCGGTCGTTGAGCGAGAGAGCGAGCCTTCCCCAGTCGTATGCAGCGGCGTACTGCCCGAAGAGGGACCCGACGTTGATCGCGTGCGTGACGTAGCCGTACGCGGAGTCCTCGGTGTTGCCGTGATGGATCGAGAGGCTCACGATGCGCGCCGAGGCGAGAGCGGGCAGGAGGTCGTCTCCGGAGATGTAGGAGGAGGCCCAGACGTCCGTCAGGAGACGGAGGACCATGCGGATCTCGGGATCGTCGAGTACCGGAAGGTCCACGAGGGATCCGATCGGGCGTCCGGCGAGCAGCTCCTCGATGGCCGCGACTTCCGCTTCGAGGACCGCTCTTCGCCCTTCCTCGTCTTCCGGGAACGTCAAGCCAAAGAGCAGGAGACCCTCCAGGCCGATCTGTGCTGCTTCCGCATAGCGCGAGAGGCTCTCGTACTGCAGAAGGCGGAGGTCGTAGACCTGCGCCTTGTCGAGGGCCTCGCGCGCGTGAGCCAGGAGCAGAGCGAAGCGTTGCTCCGCGTCCTCGAATCGCCCGCAGAGGTATTCGGCCTCCGCGGCTTCTCGGTGCAGCTCGAAGGCCGGCTCGTACTCCGACTCCCAGGCCTCTTCGGAAAGAAGCTCGATTCCGGCCTGCAGGTATCCGAGCGCCGCCTGATACGCGGTCGACGACTTGGCGCGCCGTCCTGCGCCGAGATTCAGGCGAGCGAGCGAGAGCCGCTCGCTCGGCTCCGTGATCAGGACGCGGCCGAGATTCAAGTGACTGACGACTTCGAAGAGCTTGTCGTCCGCGACTCCGCCGTCGCCGCTCGAATCGTCGAAGAGAAGCCGACCGACCGTCAGATGCAGGCTGCGACGGCTCGACTCGGGCAAGCGTGCGTACGCGGTCTGCTGTACCGATCGTGCAGGAAGGCGAATCGATCGGCCCCGAGAGCGTCGCCGGTCGCGGTGTCCCCTTCGGCTTCGGCTCCCTGCAGGCGTGCGACGCGAAGCAGGAGCCCCTCTTCGAGCGCCTCGCGGAGCGCGGCGACGCTCTCGTGCGGCTCCTCGCGCCGCACGACGGCGAAGGTCCGGAGGTCGAAGGGATTGCCGACGCATGCGGCGAGCGTCAGAGCGTCCTGCGCGGCCGGCGAGAGGCGTTCCAAGCGGCGGGTCATCAGCTCGACGACGTTGTCGGTCATCGGCGCGTTCGCGATCTCCTCGAGGCGGAAGCTCCAGTGGCGGCGCTCGCGGTCGAGCTCGAGGAGCCCGTCCTGCCACAGCGTCTTCAGGAACTGGCGAACGAAGAACGGGTTTCCCTCGGTCTTCTCGACGAGAAGGCGAGCGAGCGGCGCAGCATCCTCTTCGCTTCGGTGAAGGCAGTCCGCCGCGAGGCGGGCGAGGTCGTCGCCACCGAGTGGTCCGAGCGTGATGCGGTCGACTCGCGCACCGCCGGACTCGAGCTCGGCCACGGCTCGCGAGAGGAGGTGGCTCTCGTCGACCTCGTTGTCGCGGTACGCGCCGATCAGCAGGAGGCCTTCGATGTTGGGGCTGCCGAGGAGCGAAGGAAGCAGGTCGAGGCTCGCCGCGTCCGCCCACTGCAGGTCGTCGAGGAAGACGACGAGAGGATGCTCGCGGCTCGCCAGCACGCCGACGAAGTCCTGAAGGACCATGCGGAATCGGTTCTGCGTCTCTGCGGGGGGAAGGACCGGAGCGGGCGGGAGCGTTCCGATGATCCGCTCGATCTCCGGAATCACCTCGGCCAGAACCGCTCCGTTCTCGCCGAGAGCCTGCTCGAGAGCGGTGCGCTGCACGGCCAGCCGCTCCTCGCTTTCGGTGAGCAGCTGGTGCACCAGCCCGCGGAACGCCTGCAGGAGAGCTCCGAACGGGATGTTGCGCACGACCTGATCGAACTTGCCGGAAAGGAAGCTGCCGTGCTGCCGGATGATCGGGCGGTACAGCTCCTGGATGAGCGTCGTCTTGCCGACTCCGGAGTAGCCCGAGACGAGCATCAGCGAGGTCGCGCCTGCGCACGTCCGGTCGAACGCGCGCTTCAGCTCGCGGATCTCGGCGTCCCTTCCGTAGAGCCGCTGCGGCAGGAGGAAGCGTTCGGAGAAGTCCTGCGATCCGAGAAGAAAGGGCTCGACCTCGCGGCGGGCGCTCCATTCGCGTGCGAAGCGCTCGAGGTCGGCGCGCAGGCCGAGTGCGCTCTGATAGCGTTGCTCGGCGGTCTTCTCGAGCAGCTTCATCACGATCCGGGAGAGCGCTTCCGGAAGGTCGGGGCGCACCTCCGACGGCGGCTCGGGCGTGCGCGCGATGTGTGCGTGCACGAGCTGGAGGGCGTCCTGCCCCACGAACGGGCGAACGCCGGTGAGAAGCTCGTACAACGTGACACCGAGCGAGTAGAAGTCGCTGCGGTGATCGATCGTACGGTTCATCCGTCCCGTCTGCTCCGGAGAGACGTACGGGAGGAGATCCAACGGAAGTGCTCCCGCGAGACGGGCGGGCGTTTCCGACCCGCCACGCGAAGCGAGAGAGAAGTCCTCGAGGACGACCTCACGAGTCTCCGGATGGAGGTAGAGGCCACGCGGGTGGATGCAGGCGTGGACGACGTCGCGGTGGTGCAGCTCGGCGAGGATCGCGGACACCTGAAGCCCGACGTGCACTGCGGTCGAGAGATCGAGGCGCCCGCTCGGTCGGTCGGCGACCGGCAAGCCTCCGCGGTCCTCGAGGACGAGCAGGGGACCTTCTTCGCTCCGGACGAGATCGAGAGCGGCCGGCACGAGAGCGAGATCGAGCTCCCTGCGAAACGCGAGCTCGCGTCGGAGTGCTTCGACGTCCGTCGCACGCGGGCGCTCGCGCGACGAGGCCTTCAGGAGCACGGGCTTGCCGCCGGACTCGCGAATCGCGCGGTGCACGACGTGTCGCAGGTCGCGGGAAAGCTCGCGCAGGAGGCGATAACCCGGAACGGCCTTGGACGCTCTCCGTGGGGCGGTCATCGACGTGACGCTGGGGATTCCGGCTAGCCTGCATTTCTCACCAGATCCCTACTGCGGCGGCCGATAGCACCGAATCTTCGCGAGCTTCTCCCTCCGGGCTCCTCGACGTACTGTTCAAGTACGCCTGCGTCGCCCTCCGGTCCGAGGCTCGCGAATCTTC
>VGTG01000129.1 GCA_016874795.1 Deltaproteobacteria bacterium
CCAAGCGCCGATCGCGACGAAGGCGATCCCGAGGACGGCTCCGGAGAGCTGCTTGTAACCGATCGCCGTTCCTTCACCGATCCCCATCGAATCGGCGCTGAGAGACAGGACGACGAGAACCACTCCACCCAAAGCGATGAGCCAGCCCATGGGGCCCCCGCCTATCAGGTTCGCTCCGGGACTTCGAGCGGGTCGCGGGGCGGGTCAGGTCCCTCGCAGCTCCCGCATCAGGAGCTTCACCGCGCCCGTCTCGAAGACGACCTCGCACACCGTCGGGCTCGAAAGGCGGGTGACGACGCCATCTCCGAAGCTCGCGTGGGTCAGACGCGCGCCCACGGCGTAGTTCTCTCGGGTCGAGTACGGTACCGCGGCTCCGCGCGCTCGCTTCATCGCGTCTTGCCAGATGGCTTCCGGAGTACGCGATTCGGCTCGCGGAGTGGGAGCCGTCTTCACGACGCGCCGCGGCGCCCGGTAGGCGTGTACCGCAGCGCAGACGCGACACTCGACGCGCGTCGGGGTGGCGTCGATCTTGGCGATCACGATGTGGCTCGTGACCGACTTGCACTTGCCGCAGGACGCGTCGACGTGCGCTCCGACCTCCACCCGCGACGCTTTCGACTCGGTCTCCTCGACGGGCTTACGCTTGGACATCAGCGGTTCCCGCCCCCGAGAATCCCGATCAATCGCTCGGCTTCCATGATCCCCTCCGTCCTGCCCGTTGGAGACCCGCTCTGGCTTTCCGGGTCGTGATGAAAGAGGCCGATCCGTCGGCCCAAATGGGTGGGAGAGCGATCCTCGTCAACCAACCGCAGGAAACGTAGCAAGCGGTTCCGGGATGGGCTACCGGAGGGCCCATGAGCGAGCCCACCGAGCCGACGATGGAGACCCCGACGCGCTCGAGCCGCGACCCCGCGGCTTTGCGCGAGCAGCTGCGGCGCTGGCTCGCGACGCAGCTTCCGGGCGGCTCGAAGCCCGAGGTCTCCGAGGTCTCGAGCCCGTCCGCGACGGGGATGTCGAGCGAGACGCTCCTCTTCGACGCGTCCTGGAGCGAGAAGGGCGGCCGGCGCTCGGGCTCGTTCGTCGCGCGCGTCGAGCCCGACCCGAAGGACGTGCCGGTGTTCCCCGTCTACGACCTCGAGTCGCAGTTCCGCCTGATCCGCCTCGTCGGCGAGCGAAGCCCCGTGCCCGTCCCGAACGCGCGCTGGCTCGAGCTCGATCCGAAGCACCTCGGTGCGCGCTTCTTCGTGATGGACCGCATCCAGGGGCGCGTTCCACCGGACGTCATGCCCTACAACATGGGGAGCTGGCTGATGGACGCGGATCCGGCGGATCAGCGTCATCTGCAGGATTCGTCCGTCGCGACGCTCGCGAAGCTCCACGCGATCGACGCGAGCGCCAAGGACCTCTCGTTCCTCGAGCTCGACGTCCCGGGCGCGACGCCGCTCCGCCGTCACGTCGAGAACCAGCGGCGCTACTACGACTGGGTCCGCGGCGACCGCCGGCACCCGCTCCTCGACCGCACCTTCGAGTGGCTCGAGAAGAACTGGCCCGAGGACGAGGGCGACACCGTCATCTCGTGGGGCGACTCGCGCATCGGCAACATGATGTACGACGGCTTCACGCCGGTCGCCGTGCTCGACTGGGAGATGGCGGCACTCGCGCCACGCGAGGTCGATCTCGCGTGGATGATCTTCCTGCACGTCTTCTTCGAGGACATCGCGAAGCAAGCGGGCATGCCGGGCATGCCGCACTTCCTGCGCAGCGAGGACGTCGCCGCGGCGTACGAGCGCTACAGCGGCGTCGCCGTGCGGAACCTGTCCTGGTACGAGACCTATGCGGCTCTGCGGCACGGCATCGTGATGGCGCGCGTCTACGCGCGCCGCGTCCACTTCGGCGAGGCGGAGTGGCCCGCCGACGTCGACGAGGTCGTCATGCACCGCGGTCTCCTCGATCGCATGCTCGACGGCTCCTACTTTAGGTAAGGGGGTCCGGTTCGTTCGGGCGCATCTGCACCCAGGCTCGCGCGAGGAGCCTGGGTGCAGATGCGTCACAACGAACCGGACCCCAAGAACGTGTCCAAGAACGTGTCGACGAGCGCGGCCGTCTCCGGTGCGTGCGACAGGAGGAAGTGGTGGCGGCCGGGGATCGTCGCGAGCTCTCCCTTCGGCAGAGCTGCGGTGAAGTCCTGAGCCTCCTCCGCCGTCATGACGTGCGTCTCGGCGCCGCGCACGAAGAGCGTCGGGCAAGCGATGCGCTCGATCACGTCGCGCATGTCGCCGTTCCGGTCGCCGAGGATCGCGAGCGTCGCTCGGTCGCTGCGGAGCGCCCACTCGCCCGGACGACGCTCCGCCACGGCATGGCTCGCGAGGAGAGCCGCGATCTCGGCGGGAATGTCCGGCTCCTCGGGGAGGACGCGGAAGCTCGCCTCCGCCGCATCGCGCGAGGCGTGCGCACGCGAGCGCCTCTCCGAGAGGAACCCGTCGTTCCAGCTCGAGTCGGGCAGATGCAGACCGTTGACGCGAGGATCGAGCAGGACCAGTGCACGCACGAGATCGGGCCGCTCCGCCGCGAGCCGCGTGGCGACGCGCCCGCTCATGCTGTGGCCGACGAGGAGGACCGGTTCCGTGAAGCGCCGCTCGAGCAACTCGACCACGTCCGAGACGAAATCCCGCACCTGGTAGCTCGGCGGCTCGACCCAGTCGCTTCGCCCGTGACCGCGGAGATCGAGCGCGTACACACGCCGTCTCGCGGCGAGGACGGGAGTCATCGCCGTCCACCAGTGCGCGTGCGCACCCGCGCCATGCAGGCAGACGACGCTCGCGGCGGCCCGCGGCCCTCCCCAGACGACCGCGCGCATCGCGCGGCCGTCCGCGAAGAGAAAGGTCTCCTCCCCCGGCAAGGCGCCGCCGGTCACCGCGCGGATCCGTTCCTCGACGTCCACCCGGGGAGTAGAACGGTCCGCCGCCGACGGTTCCAGCTCCCCCAGAGCGGCGGAACGACCTCGGGATCGCAGGTCTCGTCGACGATCAAGCGGCACATGCGGCGCACCGGCTCGATCGCGTCCTGCGGCATCGCGGTTGCGACGTGGCACGCGTAGACGACCGTGTGGGCCGCGACGGCGCCCACGCTCGAGGGCCGAGGTGGCAGCTACCTCGCCGATTGCGCGATCAGCATGGAGCACGCGCCCTGGGCCCTCGACCGCGACGCAGCGCGGCGCCTGTGGAACCTCAGCGAGGAGTGGGTCGGACAGCCGTTCCCGCTGTAGTTCGCGCACCGTCCCAGCCGGACGGACCGCCGACCGACCGGACGCGCCGGGGCCCGTTTCCCGAAAATTCGGGCCGGTGTAGCAACGAGACAGTACGGAGGTGCACGTGGCGCGATTCCCCTGGCTCAAGATGCGCAGAAAGACGGATCCTGAGCTCCCGCTCGAGCCGCCGATCATGCTCGGCAACAAGTCGAACGGCGAGTTCTTCTGGGAGGAGACGTCGCGCGAGCGAAAGATGCGCGACATGATCCTGCGCATCGCCGCCGAGGAAGCGCCGCGGCGCGGGATGGAGCGGCGCGAGTTCCTCGCGAGCGCTCTCGGCATGGCGACCTCGCTCTACGTGATCAACCTCGCCTCGGGCTGCGGAAGCAGCGACCCCGTCGTCGCCCGCGGCGGCTTCGACGTCCCCGAGCCGCCCGCGATGGACTGCGACGAGGCGACGCAGATGCTCTCCGGAAACGAGTTCATCCTCGACCTGCAGACGCACCACATCGAGGACGAGGAGACCTGGCGCGAGCGTCATCCCGGCCAGCAGTGGAACGCCGAGGGCTTCGCGCAGTTCCTGACGTTCTGGCAGTGCCCGTTCGAGTACCGCCCCGACTGCATCGGCCCGAACACCTACCTCGAGCACATCTTCCTGAACAGCGACACGACCGTCGCCGTGCTCTCCGGCTTCCCGTCGCCGATGTGCGACGACGGCACCCTCTGCACGAACCTGAACAGCAACGAGGGCATGGTCTACTGGCGCCAGCTCATCAACGAGGCCGCCGGCAGCCAGCGCATGGTGCAGCACTGCCAGGTCGCGCCGAACGACCGCTGGGACCTGCAGTCGGCGATGATGGAGCGGATCCACACCGAAGCCGGAAACCACGGCTGGAAGTGCTATCCGCCCTGGGGTCCGAACGGGCAGGGCTGGTGGCTCGACGATCCCGCCGTCGCCGATCCATTCATCGAGAAGTGCAAGCAGCTCGGCGAGCCGCTGATCTGCGCGCACAAGGGTTTCCCGCTTCCCGGATTCAACCGCGTGCACACGGATCCGAAGGACGTCGGCCCCGCCGCTCTGAAGCACCCCGACGTGAACTTCGTCGTCTACCACTCGGCGTTCGAGACCGGCTTCCGCGTCGGTCCGTACGATCCGAACGGCGGCGGCGTCGATCGCCTCGTCAAGACGGTCCAGGACAACGGCCTCAAGGGGAAGAACGTCTACGCGGAGCTCGGCAGCGCTTGGATGCTCGCGCGCTTCGACAGCCTGCAGGCGCAGCACCTGATCGGCAAGCTGATGAAGTACCTCGGCGAGGACAACGTCGTCTGGGGATCGGAGTGCGTCTGGTTCGGCTCGCCGCAGGAGCAGATCGAGGCGTTCCGCAGGCTCGAGATCTCCGAGGAGCTGCAGGAGCAGTACGGCTACCCCGCCCTCACGGCGGAGCGGAAGGCGAAGATTTTTGGATTGAACGGTGCGCGGATCTACGGCATCGACCCGAACGAGGTGCGTTGCACGCTCGACACGAACAAGCTCCAGCTCGCGAAGGCCGAGCTCGATGGCACGTTCGGAGACCGCCGCTGGGCGTTCCAGAAGCCGGGCGGCCCGCGCTCGCGGCGCGAGTTCTTCGCGCTGCAGAAGTGGCGGCAGTTCCTCGGCGTTCCAGCGTAGGAGAGACGTGATTTCGGCTCGGGCTCCCACGCGATCCGCCCTGCTCCTGGCGGGGCTCGCGTGGGTGCTCGCGCAGCCGCCGCTTCTCTCGAACGGCACCGTCGGGACGAGCTTGCCGGTCGGGAAGTGGACTGTCGCCGGGCGCTTCGCGACGCGTGCCGCGTGCGAGCGGCAGCGCGCGAACGACAGCGGCGTGATGCTCGGTGCGCTCGCGAAGGGCGCCGACGACCCGGGCTCTCGTGCGGCAATGCAGATCGCGACCGCGATGCGCTGCATCGAGCTTCCGCCGACGCCGACGCCCCGCTGAGAGCCGACGCACGCGCGTTGCGCGCCGGCGCCGGAGCTGCCTAGGCTCGGCCGATGAAGCCCGATCTCCTGCCCCTTCTTCCCCAGCCGCGCGGCGTGCCGTGGCCGACGACTTCCTGGCCGACGGCGGATCTCGATCCGCGCGTCGATCGCGCGGCGCTGACGCGGCTCCTCGATCGCGCTTTCGCCGACGAGGAGCCGGAAGACCTCGAGCGGACGAACGCCGTCGTCGTCGTTCAGCGCGGCGCGATCGTTGCCGAGCGCTATCGCAAGGACGTCGATCCCGACCGCGCGTTCATCTCGTGGTCGATGGCGAAGAGCATCACGAGCGCGCTCATCGGGATCCTCGCGCGCGAGGGCAAGCTCGACGTCTCGAAGCCGATCCCGGTGAAGGAGTGGCCCGCGGGCGATCGGCGCCACGGGATCACGATCGACCAGATGCTGCGCATGGTCGACGGCCTCCGCTTCCGCGAGGCGGAGGACCTCGGCGACGGCTCCGTGCGCTACTACGCGGACGACGAGTCCGACGTCATCCCGATGCTGTTCGGCGAGGGCAAGGAGGACGTCGCCGGGTTCGCCGCGACGTTGCCGTGGGTCGCCGAGCCGGAAGCGCGCTGGAACTACAACAGCGGCGCTTCGAACCTCCTCGCACGCCTCGTGCGCGAGACGCTCGGCACCGACGAAGCGGGCATGCGCGCCTTCATGAAGCGCGAGCTCTTCGACCGCATCGGCATGACGACGGCCGACCCGCGCTTCGACGCCGCGGGCAACTTCATCGGCTCGAGCACGTGCTACTGCAGCGCGCGCGACTTCGCGCGCTTCGGCTACCTCTACCTGCGCGACGGCGTCTGGGACGGCGAGCGTCTCCTGCCGGAAGGCTGGGTCGACTATGCGCGGACCGCTTCGCCGCAGTCGAACGGCATCTACGGCGCGCACTTCTGGGTGATCCCGGGAAGCCTCGGGCTCTTCTACTGCAGCGGCGCCTTCGGGCAGCGGATCCTGATCAGCCCGAAGCTCGACCTCGTCGTCGTCCGCCTCGGCGTGACGGCGCCGCACAAGGTCGGCGCGGTCGTCCGCTACTGCAAGGAGCTCGTCGACGCGTTCCGCCCGACGGCCTGAGCGGTCGGCCCGAGCAGACGGCCCGCGCGGGCCGGCGCACTTCCTACGCGGTGTCGACCATCGACATCACGTCGCTCGCGCCGCGCGCGGCGTCCGTCGCCGGCACCTCGGTGACCCGCTCGTCGACGTCGTCGAACTCGAGCCGCAGGGCGCGGCACATCGTCGCGTGCATCTCGTACATGCAGGTGACGTACGTCAGCTCGAGGATCTCCGTGTCGTCCAGATGCCGGCGGAGCTCCGCGAACAGCGCGTCGGGAACGCGGCCGCCCTCGAGCACGAGGCTGTCGGTGTAGGCGAGGACCGCCCTCTCGACGGCCGAGAAGCACGTTGCGACCGCCCACGCGGGGATCGCCTGGATCTGCTCCTCGGTCAGCCCGACGTCGCGCGACGCCTTGCAGTGCTGCGAGAAGACGAACCGGCTTCCGCGAGCGTACCCGGCGCGGATCTGGCCGAGCTCGCGCAGCTTCGGATCGAGCTTGCGATTCGGGCTCCGATAGAACGCGAAACCCTGCACCGCGTGGTCGAAGCAATCCGGCACACCGGCGAACACCGTCCACCAGTTTCCCGGCGAGCCGGTCGCCGTGCCCGGCGTCTCGACCGGGCAGCGCTCGCCGAACAGCATGTCGTAGATCGGCCGGCCGCGCTCGTGCACTTCGCTACGCGGGACCTCTCGCAATCGGGGCATCGGACGTTTCTCCTTCGAGCCGACGAGCTCTACGAACGCGGCAGCCCGAGCACCTTCTGCGCGATGATGTTGCGCTGGATCTCGTTCGTGCCGGCGAAGATGAGCGGCCCGCGCGAGGCGAGCTCGCGCTGTCCCCAGCGCCCCGCGTCGGGGGCCCAGGGCGAGCGTCGCGCGAGCTGGCCGAAGACGCCGGTGAGATCGTTCGCGAGCGCCATGAGGCGCGCGCCCATCTCGGAGTAATAGAGCTTCTGGATGCTCGACTCCGGACCGGGCTGCCGTCCCTGCGCGAGCGCCGTGAGCTGACGGAGCGAGCTCAGCCGGAGGATCTCGACCTCGATCGCCGCCTGCGCGATCCTCTGCCGCGCGACGGGGTTATCGCTCACGCGTCCGCTCGCGCCGCGGGTCCGCCTCGCGAGCGCGACGACCGAGTCGAAGTCGCGCTTGTACATGGAGTAGCGCGACAGCGTGCTCGCGCCGCGCTCGTGGCCGAGGACGGTGTTCGCGACCTCCCATCCGCCGGCCGGCTCGCCGACCATGTTCTCGCCCGGCACCTCGACCTCGGTGAAGAAGACCTCCGAGAAGCCGTGAGCACCCGTCATCTGCACGAGCGGCCGCACCTCGATGCCCTTCGAGCGCATGTCGATCAGCAGAAAGCCGATCCCCTGGTGCTTGGGCGCGTTCGGCTCGGTGCGGACGAGGCAGAAGATCCAGTCGGCGCGATGCCCCGCCGACGTCCAGATCTTCTGGCCGGTGACGATCCAGGCGTCGCCGCGCCGCTCGGCGCGCGTGCGCAGCGAAGCGAGGTCGGAACCCGAGCCGGGCTCCGAGTAGCCCTGACACCAGAGCTCGTCCGCGCGCAGCATCGGCCGGAGGAAGCGCCGGCGCTGCGCTTCGGTGCCGTGGTGCAGGATCGCCGGTCCGCAGAGGCCGATCCCGAGCCCGTTCACGGTGGGCGGCGCGCCCGTGCGCACGAGCTCCTCCTGCAGGATCGCGTTCTCGACGTGCGAGCGGCCCTGGCCGCCGTACTCCTTCGGCCAGGTGACGCCCACGTAGCCGGCGTCGAAGAGCGCTCGATGCCAGTCCCGGATGAGATCGTAGCTGTCCGAGTCCTCGGCGAAGTCGAGGTGCTCGTCCCGGTTCCACGACGGCGGGATGTTCGCGAGGATCCACGCCCGCGCCTCCTCGCGGTAGCTCTCCTCGGCCTCGCTGAAGCGAAAGTCCATCCGATCCGTCCCGATCCGTCCCGATCCGTCCCGGTCCGTCCCGGTCCGACTCCGAAGACTCTCCGCCGTTTCGACGGCGTCCGTCAATGCCGGTACACGCAGGAGCGTGCCTCGATGCACCGGGGCACGGCGACGTTCGGGAACCTCCTGCTCGGCATGGCCGCCGCGCGCTGGGGCACGCCGTGGGCGATCGGGTGGGGCGCCGGCGTGACGCTCTTCGCGGGACTCCCCTTCGTCCTCGTGACTACTCGCTCACCACCTCCAGCGTCCCTCCGAGGAGGATGAACATCTCGTCGTCCGTCGTGACACCTGCCGTGATCGGGCACGCGTCGCACATCCCATCGCCCGCGCCGGGCTCGGTGTCGCACGTCGCATCGTCGTCGGCGCCGTTGCACGGCGCGCCGATCTTGCCCTCGGCGCACGCGACGGGCTTGCACGAGCTCCGCGTCGGCTTCCGCGAGAGCCGCGTCACGGTCTCGGGATCGGGCGAGCCGTCCGCGGCGACGCCGTTGTTGTAGGTCGCGCAGAACTCGATCGTGCGGTCCGAGACGCTCGGCGAATCGAAGACGAGCGGTGGATAGAAGAGCTCGAACGTCGGATCCTCGTAGAACGGGCTCTCATAGACGCGCGCGCCGTCGGGCAGGTTCGCCCAGAAGAGCTCGCCGCGCTTGTGCGTGTGCGAGATCAGGTAGAGGAGCTGCGCACCCTGCTCGAGGACGTAGTTCCTGCAGTACGTCTTCTTCTCGAAGGGCGGCGTTCCCGCGGCGGCATAGATGTTGGAGCTGTCCTGGAAGCCGATCGCCTGGAAGCGGCGATCCTCCGCGAAGTAGAAGTTCATCCACGCGTGGTGCATGGCGTCCTGCGTCGTCAAGTTGAACGCATGTGAGTTCCAGTAGAGGATCCCGTGCGTCGGGATCTTGCGGAAGAAGCCGGGCAGCTCCGGATCGGGGTTGCTGAGCCGCTCTCCCGGCGTTCCCGCCGTGTTGTTCCCCGGCGGACCGAAGCCGATGCACGCCACGCCGTCTTGGATCTCGCTCCGGCACATGCCGTCGCCGCAGCCGAGCTCGTCGACCGGATCGCAGCTCTCTCCGTCGCGGTCGCCGCCGACGCACGTCCACGCGCCATACGAGGGATCGTCGACGAGCTCGTCCGGCAGGCCCGAGTGTATCAGCACGAGGTGATGCGTGTTCGGATCCGCGAGCTGCTCGCTCGTGCGCGCGTAGAACCATTCGCCGGTCTCGTCGAGGAAGCGCGCCGGGATCCGGTCGCGGTAGTCGTAGTACACGGCGAAGCAGTTCTCGTGCTCGGTTCCGGCTGGGATCGCGTACGGCGGCATCGCGAACTGCACGCCCTCCTCCGCGGGCGGGATCTCGAGCGGCTGGACCTCGATCGGCGAAGCGGGCGGCAAGCAGACGCCGAGCAGGTCGGCGACCGACTCGGAGCCGCCGCCGGCTGGGTTGCCGACCGAGCCGGTCGCGGGCGCGCCCGCGTCGATCCAGAGGCGCAGGCCCTCGAGCTGCTCGGGGGAGAGCGCTGGGAGTCCGACGGGCATCGGGCTTCCGGTGATGTCCCAGTCGCCGACGCCGGTCGCCGCGGCGAGCTTGTGGAAGAGGTAGCTGTCGGTCGCGCGCTTCGGGACGAGACGCGGGTACGGGCTGCCCGTCGAATCCACGTTCAAGAGGCTCGCGAGCGAGGCGCCGGCGCGCAGGTCGAGACCGCCGGAGACCGCGCTGCCATGACACGCGTCGGAGGTGCAGCCGTGTCGCTCGAAGACGACCTCCTGGATCGCGTCGAATGTGTTCTCGTAGGAGGCGCACTGGGGCTCCTCCGGCGGCTCCGGCGCGGTCGGGGGATCGTTCCCTTCGGCGGGAGTCGTTCCACCCGACGACCCTCCGCCGCAGCCCATCCCGGCTGCGACCAGACCCGCGAGGCAGATCGCGATACCGAACCGAAGATGCTCCATGGCGCTCCTCCTGCTCGGCCGCCGCCGGCCAAGTGGTTACGGCCCGTAAGCTAGGCCAGACGCGCCGCCGGAGTCAATCGCGCGGCGATGGGTTGGCCTCCCCCGGCACGACGCGATAGGCACAGTGGAATGAACGAGCTGAACCATCGCTGCATGCGCCGCGTCGGGCGCGGAGGGCTGGCCGCGGGAGCATGCGCAATCGCTGCTTCGACGCTTCTCGCCTGCAGCGACGACGCACCGAAACCTCTGACGACTCCGGAGACTCGAGACGTCATCGCTCGAACCGTCGACGATCTGCTCAATCGCGACGCCAAGAACTTCCAGCGCGAGCGCCAGCGGATCGCCGCGCGTCAGACGGCGGAGTTCGTCGAGGAGAACATGCCCACGGTGAAGGCGTTCCGTAGCGCCTTTCAGCTCCTGTCGCACAGCGTGGATCAAGTGCCCGCGGAGATCGCGGACGGGCTCTGGGCGGAGTTCGGCGTCTACTCGGGCAAGACGATCAATCACATCGCTTCGGAGACCGAGCACGAGGTGCACGGCTTCGATTCCTTCGAGGGTCTTCCCGAGGACTGGCGAACGAAATTCCCCAAGGGAACGTTCAAGATGGACGGGATGCCCGTGGTCCGCGAGAACGTGAAGCTCCACAAGGGTTGGTTCGACAAGTCCGTTCCCGAATGGGCCGGGAAGTACCCGGGGCACATGGCGTTCATCCACTTCGACGCCGACCTCTATTCATCCACGAAAACTGTGCTCGACGTGCTCGCGGACCGGATCGTGCCGGGAACCGTCCTGCAGTTCGACGAGTTCTTCAACTATCCGGGCTGGAAGGGAGGCGAGTACCGGGCCTTCATGGAGTTCGTCGAAGCTCGCGGCGTGTCGTTCGAGTACATCGGCTACGTCGAGGCCGGCTACGCTGAGCAGGTTGCGGTTCGGATCACGAAGGTGGAGCCGCCTCTGCCCGCCGCCCGGTGAGCTTCCGCGGGACTCCTCTCGAAGGAGAGGGGCGGGGTCTCTCTCCGGCGTGGTCGCTGGCGAGCTACGCGACGCTGTTCGCGGCTCTTGCCGTGCCGTACTCCCGCGAGCTCGCGGTCGCGCTGCCGGAGCAGCCGAGCGCGACCGACTCGCAGGTGATCACCTGGGTTCTGGCCTGGGTATCGCATTCGCTCGCCGTCGACCCGCTCGGCGTCTACGAGGCCAACGTCGGGCATCCGATGCCGCGGGCGCTGATCGGCACGCATCACCTGTTCTCCTCGCAGCTCCTGTTCGGGCCGATCTACGCCGTCACGGGCAATCCCGTGCTCTCGGCGAACCTCGCGGCCTGGATCACGTATCCGCTCTCCGCTCTGGCGATGGAACGCCTCCTGCGGGCGCTCGGCGCGCGGGCGGGCACCGCGTGGGTCGTCGGCTTGCTGTTCGCGCTCGGAGTGATGCGCGTGCCCTTCAACGTCCACGTCCTCCAGTACCCGAATCTCTTCTTTCCGTGGGTCGCGCTCGCGCTGGTGCGCCTCCGCCGCGAGCCGTCCGGACGACATGCCGTACAGCTCTTTCTCGCCTTCGGCCTCGGGATCTTCGCGTGCTTCTACGAGGCGGTTCTCGTCGCCATCGTCGCGGCGGTGTGGGGACTCTACGAGCTGGTGCGCGAGCGGCAGGAGCGTGTCCGCTATCTCGCTCGCGCGCTCGTGCCTGCGATCGCCGCCGCGGTGCTTCTCCTGATCGTCGTGCTGCCGTACGTGATGCGACCGACGACGCCGAAGCAGTTTCCGCTGACCCGCTTCGGCTTGCCCCTCACGGCGGATCCAGGCGGTCTCGCGCTCCTCGTGGGCGGAGTGCTGAGCCTCCTGCCGAAGCCGATCGGCACGATCGGGCGCTCGATTCCGGAGATCCTGGCCCTCTTCTGCGCGGCGGCGAGCGCGATTGCGGTCTGGTGGCGCGGATCGGCCCTCGCGCGCCGCGTCGTCCCGGTCGCGCTCGTCCTGTGGCTGCTCGGCGGAGTCCTGTCCTGGGGGTATCCGGAGCCGCTCGCCTCGCTGGTGGAGAGGACGCCGCTCTCCTTCTTCCGCTATCCCTATCGATTCGCCGCCATCGGTGACTTCGGACTCCTGCTCCTCGTCGCGGTTGCGCTCGATGCGCTCTGCGACGCGCTGCCGAGACGAGTCGTCCCCGTCGCGATCGGCGTGCTCGCGGGAGTCGTCGTGTGGACGCGCGGGGTGCCGTTCGGCGAAGGGGGCATGCAGGAGGTCGCATCGGTCACGACGAGCGCCGGCATCTACGACGAGGTCGCTCGCGTCCTCGAGCAGCAGGGCGGTGGAGCTCTACTGGAGCTCCCGATCGAGTGGTCCGACACGCGGCCTCGACGCACCCTCGAGCCGAGTGCGATGCTCGCGAGCACACGGCACTGGTGGCGGACACCCGCTCTGCACATGAGCTATCACCCGCCGCATCGCTTCTTCTTCCGCGAGACCGTGTTGTCTCTCCCGGAGCCGTGGGCCCTCGACGATCTCGTCGATCTGACCCACGTGCGCTGGCTCCTGCTGCGTCCCGCGACGGAGTGGAACCACGCCGAACAGCGCGTGCGGCTCGAGGCAGCGCTGCGTGCGCATCCCGCCGTCGGAGATCGCATTCCGATCGAGGACTGGTTGCTCGTGCGCCTCGATCGCGAGCCGGGGCATCCTGGATGGTACGAGACCGTTGCCAGCGGAGGGGATCCGAAGCGAAGCGTGCTCGGCACTCCGCTCGAGCCTCTTGCGGAGGAGGACGCGATCGCGGTCGTGAGCCTCGACGGCGAAGTGCCGGAACGCGCGATCGCCGGCGAGCGGCTCGTGCTTCCGCTGCGCGTGCGGAACGAAGGCCGCGCGCCCTGGCCCGCCGTCCCGGCGCCCGATCATCCGCTCGGCCTCGCGGGAACTCTCGCGACGCCTCTGCCTCTCGAGCGGCTCGTGTTGCTCGCGGCTCGGTGGCATCCGGCCGACGTTCCCGGAGAACCCGCGTCGGGCTTGCGCATGCGCCTCCGGCGGGACGTCGATCCCGGCGAAACGATCGAGCAGCCGGCCGAGATTCCCGTTCCGGAAGTCCCCGGAGAGTACGACCTCGAGATTCGCATCGAGCAGAAGGACGGGGCCCGCTTCACCGACCCGCGGAACGTCTCCGTCCGCCGCCGGATCCGGGTAGACGCGCCAGCTGCCTCCCAAGGCGGAGACGCGTGAGCGGGACACATGCCCGCGCTTCGCGTAGGCTCGTCCTCGCGGAGGGTGCATGAAGACGATCGACGATCTCCCGTTCCTGAACTTCTTGACGCCGGAGTTCGAGGCCGACCCCGCGAAGGTCATCAACGCCCTTCGCCCGATCTCGAAGATCGTGCGGACGCCGATCGGCGTGCTCGTGATCGAGCGGCAGGCGGTCGAGAGCCTGCTCGCCGATCCGCGGCTCGAGAGCTCGCTCCTGAACTTCGTGCAGATGCAGGGCGTCCTCGAGGGCCCGATCTTCGAGGCGCTTTCGCGCTCGCTCCTCGCGGTCGACGGGGAAGACCACTCGCGCCTGCGAAAGCTGGTCAGCCGCGCGTTCACGCCGCGCTCGGTCGAGCGCTTGCGGCCTTCGATGCGCTCTCTCAGCGAGAAGCTCGTCGCGGACTTCGCCGCGAAGGGACGCTGCGAGTTCATGACGGCCTTTGCGGATCAGTACCCGATCCAGATGATCTGCGAGCTCCTCGGCGTCCCGTCCGAGGACCACGACAAGTTCGCGCGCTGGTCGAACGCGATCACGTGGGTGCTCTCGTTCGAGATCGCGGCCCGCATGGACGAGATCGTGGCGGGCTTCGAGGGCCTCGCCGCGTACATCGACGCGCTGATCGAGGAGCGGCGCGCCGAGCCGCGCGACGACCTCGTGAGCGCCCTGATCCTCGCCGAGGACGGCGGCGATCGCCTCGACGGGGACGAGCTCCGTAGCCTGATCGCGAGCCTTCTCTTCGCCGGCTACGACACGACGCGGAACCAGCTCGGGATCTCGATGTTCCTCTTCTGCGAGAATCCGGAGCAGTGGGAGCGGCTCCGCGCGGAGCCCGCTCTCGCGCCGCGCGCGGTCGAGGAATGCCTCCGCTTCCTCGGCACCGTCGCGATCGCGCCGCGGAGTGCCGCGCAGGACCTCGAGATCGACGGCGTCCACGTGCCGCGTGGGATGCTCGTCTCCCTCTCCACCGCTTCGGCGAATCATGATCCGGCGGCCTATGAGCATCCCGAGCGCTTCGACGTCGCCGTCTCGCGCGAGACGCCACTCACCTTCGGCGGCGGTCCGCACTACTGCCTCGGCGCGAACCTCGCGCGTGCGGAGATGCAGGAGGCACTTCCGGTCCTTGCGCGTCGCATGCCGGATCTGCGACTGGACGGCGAGGTGTCGTGGCGCCCGCGCACGGGGATCTTCGGACCCAACGTGCTGCCGCTCCGCTTCACGCCCGGCACGGCCTGAGCGCGAACGAGAACGACACGCAGAGCGCGCGCTTCTCAACGCCGCGCGAATCGGATAACCCCGCGGCATGAATCGAGACAGCGTCCTCGTGACCGGCAAGACCGCGATCGTGACGGGCGGCGGCGCGGGGATCGGCCGCGGCATCGCCCTGGTGCTCGCGCGCTTCGGAGCGAACGTGGCGATCTTCGAGAAGGATCCCGCGCGCGTCCGGAGCGCCGGACAGGCGATCGAAGCGGAGGGCGCGAACGTCCTCGCTCTCGAGGTCGACGTGCGCGAGGGCGAAGCGGTCGCGCGCGCGGTCGAGGCGACGATGGAGCGCTTCGGCCGCATCGACGTCCTCGTCAACAACGTGGGTGGCGTCTTCGCCGCGCCCTTCCTCGAGACGAGCGAGAAGGGGTGGGACGCGCTTCACCGCGCCAATCTGAAGCACATCTACCACTGCACGAAGAACGCGGTCGAGCACATGATCCGCGGCGGCCGCGGCGGAAGCGTCATCAACGTCGTCTCGATCGAGGGCGTGCGTGCGGCGCCGCTGTACGCGACGTACGCCGCCGCAAAGGCCGGGGCGATCAACTTCACGAAGACGCTCGCGCTCGAGCTCGCTCCGCACGGCATCCGCGTGAACGCGATCGCGCCGGACATCTGCCTCACGGAGGGACTGCGCTCGCTGATGAGCGAGCGGCGGCTCGAGCGCGCGAAGCTGACGGTCCCGCTGGGGCGCGTCGGCGATCCGGAGGACGTCGCTGGCGTCGCGGTCTTCCTCGCGTCCGACCTCTCCGGGTACTTGACGGGAGAGACGCTGCACGTCGACGGCGGCACGCACGCTTCGGCGGGCTGGTACCACCATCCGCGCGACGGTCACTACGTCTACGGTCCGCTCGACGACGAGGAAGAAGGCTGAAGACGATCCCTTCGCGAGCGCAGCGATCGTGAGCACGGCGTGGGTCGACCGCCTCGATTCGCGGCTCGATCGGCTTCTTCCGCCCGGGACCGTCGTCGAGCAGATCGCCGGCGGCATCGAGTGGGCCGAGGGCCCGGTCTGGGATCGGCGCGCGGGTGCGTTCCTCTTCTCCGACGTTCCACGGAACGCGATCTGGCGCTGGCGAGCGGGGAAGGACGTCGAGTGTCCTCTTCATCGCCGCGAACCACGCGATCCTTCGCGTGCCGACGCGCACGCGAGCCGCGGTCTTTGACCTCCGGCCACCTTCGCGGATACGGTCTGCGCGATGGAGACGAGCGGCGCCAGACCACGCTTCCTCACCGTGATGGCGGTCCTCTTCACGGTGCTCGCGATCTCGAACGCGACGAAGTCGCTCCAGAGCCTCGTCGGTGCCGAGCTCGGCATCGTCCTCTTCGGCGTCCGCTTCCACGGGTTCTGGTGGAACATCCTGCTCGGGCCGATTCTCGCGCTCGTTCCGGCGGCGCTCGCCGCAGGCCTATTCGGGATGCGCACGTGGGTGTGGCCGCTTTCCGCCGCGTATGCGTTCTACGTGCCGACGAACCTCGTGCTGTTCTGGTTCCTCCACCCGGAGATCGAGCGGCCGCCCGTCTTCGGGATCCTCGTCTATCTCGTGATCGCGCTCGGCGGCTCGATCGGCACGGCGCTGTTCCTCGCGCGGCACCGCGAGCTCCTGCGCTGAAGTCTCGTCTACTGCGTCTTCGCCTTCAGCGTCGTCTCGTCGTTGCGATCGAACGGCGGCTGGAAGTCCGCGCCCCAGCAATTCGAATTGGTGGAGTTGTGGACGCGGACGGAGAGGGATCCGCCTTCGCTCACCGGCAGCATCGGCGTCGGCAGCGTCGCGTCCTTCCCGCGCCACTGCACGCGCGTCTT
>VGTG01000130.1 GCA_016874795.1 Deltaproteobacteria bacterium
AGACGCTCGGCGAGATCGACCGCGAGGCTCGAAGGAGCGCTGACGGCGCAAACGATCGGAATGCCCGCGAGCGCCGCCTTCTGCACGATCTCGAAGCTCGTCCGGCCCGAGACGAGGAGGATCGAGGTACGAAGCGGCACGCGTCCGAGAAGGAGCTCGTGCCCGATCACCTTGTCGACGGCGTTGTGCCGTCCGACGTCCTCGCGCAGGACGACGGGAGCACCACCGACGTCGAAGAGACCGGCGGCGTGCAGCCCCCCCGTCGCGGCGAACACGTCCTGCGCCGCTCGCATGCGCTCGGGAAGCGTCGCGAGCACGTCGACCGGCACGAGCGGGCCCGGAGGCACGCGCTCGGTCCGCTGCTCGAGCCTGTCGATCGACTCCTTTCCGCAGAGGCCGCACGAGCTCGAGAGGTAGAGCTCGCGCCGCGCGCGCTCGACCTGCACGACGCGCTCCTGCGCCGCGGCCTCCGTGAGCCGCACCTCCACGACGTTGCCGTACTCCGCGAGCTCGCACGGACGGATCTCCTCGAGGTCGTCCGCGCGCACGACGACGCCTTCCGTCAAGCAGAATCCCGCGGCGAGCTCCTCGTCGTGCCCCGGCGTCCGCATCGTGACCGCGACCTTCGCGTCGCCGATGCGGATCTCGAGTGGCTCCTCGACGGCGAGACGGTCCTCGCCCGCCTCGGCCTGCGAGCCGGCGTGCCGCACCACCCGCCGCAGCGCGATTCGTGACGTCTCGGCCATGCGCCCCCGGCGCTCCTACGCTCGAGGGCTCGGCTGCGACGAAGCCCGGATCGTCACGGGGATGAGCTTCGAGGTCGGGGTCCGGCTCCTCGCAGCGAAGCTCGCGACCGAGACGAGCGGATTCAGCTCGGGGAAGTAGCCCGCGGCACAGCCGCGCGGGATGTCGTACGCGACCGCGCGGAAGCCGTCGACCGAGCGGAGCTTCCCGTCGGCGAAGTGGCTCGTCACCTCGAGAAGCTGCCCATCGCGAAGCCCGCGCGCGGCGAGGTCGTCCGCGTGCAGGAAGATCACCTCGCGACCGCCGCGGATGCCGCGGTACCGGTCGTCGAGATCGTAGATCGTCGTGTTGAACTGGTCGTGCGAGCGGATCGTCATCAGACGAAGCTGGCCCGACGGGAGTGCCGTGTCCGGGATCGGGCTAGTGACGAAGCGGGCGCGTCCCGTCTCCGTACTCCAGCGCCGCTCGCGCGCGGAGTTGCCGAGGTAGAAGCCGCCCGGCTCGCCGATCCGGCTCTCGAAGTCGTGGAAGAGCTCCGGCAGCACGGCGGCGATCCGCTCGCGGATCCGCGTGTAGTCCGAGGCGAGGCCGTCCCAGTCGATTCCCGCGACGCGCTTCGTCGCGCGCGCGATGCCGGCGACGATCGCCGGCTCCGAGCGGAGCTCGGGCGAAGCCGGCGGGTTCCGGCCCGAAGACGCGTGCACGACGCTCATCGAGTCCTCGACCGTCACGCGCTGCGGACCGCTCGCCTGGACGTCGATCTCCGTCCGGCCGAGACACGGCAGGATCAGCGCTTCGCGGCCGACGACGGTGTGGCTCCGGTTGAGCTTCGTGCTGACGTGCACCGTCAAGCCACAGCGCTCGAGCGCGCGCGCGGTGTGCTCGGTGTCCGGAGTCGCGGCGAGGAAGTTGCCGCCCATGGCCATGAACGACCGGACGCGACCCTCCGCCATCGCGCCGATCGAGGCGACGGTGTCGAAACCGCGATGCGTCGGCGGAGCGAAGCCGAACTCGCGGCCGAGCCGCTCGAGGAACTCGGCCGACGGCTTCTCCGTGATGCCGACGGTGCGATCGCCCTGCACGTTGCTGTGGCCTCGCACGGGACAGAGACCGGCGCCCGCACGGCCGACGTTGCCGCGAAGAAGGAGAAGGTTCGCGATCTGCTGGATCGTCGCGACGGCGTGAGGCTGCTGCGTCAAGCCCATCGCCCAGCACGCGATCACGCGCTCCGACTCCAGATAGACCTGCGCCGCCTCGCCGAGCTCTTCGCGCGTGAGGCCGGAGGCGCGCTCGATCGTCTCCCAGTCGGTCCGGCGGAGGTCGTCCGCGAAATCGTCGAACCCGCTCGTGTGCTCGGCGAGGAACTCGTGATCGAGAGTCGTTCCGGGCGCGAGGTCCTCGGCTTCGAGGACGCGCTTCGCGATGCCCTTCAGCGCCGCGAGGTCCCCGCCCACCTGCACCTGCAGGTAGTGCGTGCTGATTGCCGTTCCGCGACCCCGGAGCATCTGCCAGGCGTCCTTCGGATGCGCGAACTCGACGAGGGCGCGCTCGCGGAGCGGGTTCATGCTGACGATGCGCGCTCCGCGGCGGCGCGCGGCCAGGAGCTCCGTCAGCATGCGCGGATGGTTCGTCCCGGGGTTCTGGCCGATCACGAAGATCGCGTCCGCCTGCGCGAAGTCCTCGAGCGTCACCGTGCCCTTGCCGATCCCGATCGACTCGCCGAGCCCGACGCCGCTCGACTCGTGGCACATGTTCGAGCAGTCGGGGAAGTTGTTGGTCCCGAGACGTCGCCCGAGGAGCTGGTAGAGGAACGCCGCTTCGTTGCTCGTCCGGCCGGAGGTGTAGAAGACCGCCTGGTCCGGGTCTTCGAGCGCGTCGAGCGCCGCACCGATCACGGCGAAGGCCTCGTCCCACGAGACCGGCCGGTAGGTGTCGCTGCCGCGGTCGTAACGCATCGGGTGCGTGAGCCGGCCCTGGGCCTCGAGCCAGTGGTCCGTCCGGTGGCGCAGCGCCGAGACCGTGTGGGTCGCGAAGAGATCCGGCCCGGCGCGCTTGCCGGTCGCCTCGAACGCGACTGCCTTCGCACCGTTCTCGCAGAACTCGAGCCAGCCCGGGTCGCGCGGCTCGGGCCAGGCGCAGCCCGGGCAGTCGAACCCGTCGGGCTGGTTCACGCGCACGAGCGAGCGGATCCCGCGCAGCGGCGCCTGCTCGCGCGCGAGACTCCGCGCGCTCGCCGTCAGAGCGGCGAGGCCTCCCGCAGGCTCCTTCGCGGTCTCGTCCGTGTCTGCCATCGTGCCTCGAACGTCTCCAGTTAGGCATGGATGCTCGGTTGGCGGCAACGGGAGCGAGTCTTCTCGTCTCCGTTACTTGTCGCGCTCTGGCGCGCAGCGTAAACCTTTCCCGAGTGCGCGGGCCTGAGGCGGCGGTTGGCGGTAGCCGCGCTCCGCGCGGCGTGGCCGCGTGGGTGCGAGGAGCGGCGCTCCTCGCTGGACAGCGAGCAGCCGCGTGAACCGGTTCGTCGCGGCGCTGCGCAGCAAGTGGACGCCGCTCGTGACGGCGCTCGTCGTGGCGATCGCCGGCTGGCTCGTCTACCAGCGCGTCGCCGCGAGCCTCGACCGGCTCCTGCGCGACCAGCTCGAGACCGTCCTCGAGGCGGACGTCGAAGCCTTGATGCTCTGGGTCGACCAGCAGCGCATGGCCGCGGAGCGAGCCGCCGGGGACGAGCGCGTGCGGGAGCACGCCTCCGCCCTGGCCGACCTCGCGGCGGATCATGCGTCGCCGAGCGAGCTCCTCGAATCGAAGGCGCAGGCCGGTCTCCGCCAGGCGCTGACGCCGGCCCTCGGCCACGGCCGCTTCACCGACTACGTCCTCCTTTCGCCGAACGGACGCACGATCGCGGCGTATCTCACCGAGCAGGTCGGCGCCGAGGACCTGTCGCGTTGGCCGTTCGTCCGGAAGGCGCTCTCCGGCGACTCGGCCGTCTCGGCGCCGTTCCCGGCCTTCATCGCGCTTCCGAACGAGCACGGCATCCCGATCAAGGGCGCGCGGACGATGTTCGCGGCCGCACCGATTCGCGGCAGCCGCGACGAGGTGATCGGGGTCATCGCCTTCCGGATCCGTCCCGAAGTGGACTTCGATCGCATCCTGCAGGTCGGCCGCATGGGCGAGACCGGCGAGACGTACGCGTTCGACGCGACCGGCCGCCTGGTGTCGCGCAGCCGCTTCGAGGACCAGCTCCGGAAGATCGGTCTCCTGCCGCCGGACCCGAGCGTGAAGAGCCCGATCCACATCCAGATCCGCGATCCCGGCGCCGACCTCACGCAGGGAAACCGCACTCCCCCCGAGAACCAGGAGCTGCCCCTGACGAAGATGGCCGCCGAGGCGGTCGCGGGAAAGAGCGGCAACGACACGGTCGGGTACCGCGACTACCGCGGCGTGCCCGTCGTCGGCGCGTGGATGTGGGTGCCGGAGCTCGACATCGGCGTCACGACGGAGGTCGACGTCGCCGAGGCCTACCAGCCGCTCATCGTCGTGCAGCGCTCGTTCCGGCTGCTGATCGGCCTCCTGATCGCGGTCGCCGCGGCGAACATCGTCGTTTCGCGGCGCGCCGCGCGCCTCGAGCAGCGCATCACCGAGGCCGAGCACCTCGGCCAGTACGCGCTCGAGCGGAAGATCGGCGAGGGCGGCATGGGCGCCGTCTATCTCGCGCGCCACGCTCTCCTGCAGCGACCGACGGCGATCAAGGTCCTGAACCGCGACTCCGCGGGGCACGAGGCGCTCGAGCGCTTCGAGCGCGAGGTGCGCGCGACGAGCGGCCTCAGCCACCCGAACACGATCGCGATCTACGACTTCGGACGGACGCCGCAGGGCGTCTTCTACTACGCGATGGAGTTCCTCGAGGGCGTGACGCTCGGCCGCTGCGTCGAGGTCGCGGGGCCGCTTCCCGAGGCGCGGCTCGTCCACGTCCTCCTGCAAGCGTGCGGCTCGCTCGCGGAAGCGCATGCGGAGGGCCTTCTCCATCGCGACATCAAGCCCGCGAACCTGATGCTATGCTCCCGCGGCGGGATCTTCGACTTCGTGAAGGTCCTCGACTTCGGTCTCGTGCGGCCCGTCGAGCAGCCGGACCAGCTCGGGCTGACGAACGTGAACTCGCTCACCGGGACGCCCCTCTTCCTGTCGCCGGAGCTGATCCAGGCGCCGGACCATGTCGATGCGCGAAGCGACGTGTATCAGCTCGGCGTGGTCGCGTATTACCTCTTGACCGGCGTGCACGTCTTCGAGGGCGCCAACATCTTCGAGGTCTGCGCCCATCATCTCTATGCCGAGCCGGAGCCGCCCGAGCGCCGGGCCGGGCGCAGCTTCTCGCCGGACCTCTCCGAGCTGATCCTGCGCTGCCTCGAGAAGGACCGAGAGAAGAGGCCCGCCGACGCGCGCGAGCTCCTGCACGCGCTACGCGAATGCACCGTCGTCGGGACCTGGTCGCAAGCCGACGCCCGCTCCTGGTGGGAGCGGTGGTCGCCGGAGCTCGGCGCCGGCCCGCACGGACCCGCGAGCCTCCCCGGTTCGAGCCTGGGCACGAATCCTCCCACGGTGCGCGTCGACGTCGGCGCGCGGGTGGCGCGAGCCGTCTGAGCCGCGTGGCCCGACGTTCTCTCGAGGGGCCGTCCGGAGGCGCGATCGGCATCGCGACCTTCTCGGCGGCGGCGATGATCGCGCAGCAGGTCGCGGGAAAGGTCACGCGCGACGCGCTCTTCCTCCACTATTTCCCCGCGACGGCTCTTCCGCGCGCGGTCATCCTCGCGTCCGTTCTCTCGATCGCGGGCTCGCTGATCTTCTCGCGACTCCTGACGCGCGCGACGCCTGCGTGGGTCGTACCGCGGCTCTTCGGCCTCAGCGCCGTGCTGTTCGCGCTCGAGTGGGCGGCGGCAGGCGAGTTCCCGCAGCCGGTCGCCGTCGCGCTCTACCTCCACATGGGCGTCTTCGGGCTCCTCGTCATCAGCGGCTTCTGGTCCGTCGTGAACGAGACCTTCGATCCGCACGCCGCGAAGCGCGCCGTCGGCCGGATCGGCGCCGGCGCCGCGTTCGGCGGCGTGGTCGGCGGCGTCCTCGCGGATCGGACGGCGGCGCTGTTCGACGTCCACGCAACCCTACTTCTCCTCGCCGCGCTGCACGCCCTCTGCGCGCTCGGTGTCGCCCGCTTCGGCCGCGCGCGCGAGACGGGCGCAACGAGCGAAGCCGAGCGGGTCGTCGGACTCGCGGTGATCCGCTCGACGCCCTACCTGCAGCAGATCGCCTGGCTGGTTGCCGTCGCATCCGCCGTCGCCGGTCTCCTCGACTACGCGCTGAAGGCGCAGGCGGACGCTCGCTATCACGGCGGCGAGGATCTCGTCGGGTTCTTCGCGGCGTTCTACACGATCGTCGGCGTGGTCGGCTTCCTCGTGCAGCGCTTCCTCGCCGTCCCCGCGCTCCGCCGGCTCGGTCTCGGCGGGACCCTGGCGGTGCTGCCGATCTCGATCTTCGTCACGGCGACGGCCGGCGCGGTCGTCACCCGCCTCTGGGCGATCGTCGCGGTGCGCGCGAGCGAGGCGCTTCTCGCGAACTCGCTCTTCCGCTCGGGCCTGGAGCTCCTCTACACGCCGGTCGCGCCCGAGAAGAAGCGGCCGAGCAAGGCGATCATCGACGTCGCCGCGCAGCGCGGCGGAGATCTGCTCGGCGCCGGACTCGTACTCCTGATCCTCGCGGTGGCGCCGCAGGAGGGCGTGCGCGCGAGCGTCGCCCTCGCGGCCGCGCTCTGCCTCGTCACCCTGTACGTCGTGAACCGTCTCCACCGAGGCTACGTGAGCCAGCTCGCCGAGAGCCTGCGCCGTGGCGTGATCACGCTCGACAGCCAGGACATCGTCGACGCCACGACCGCGCGGACGCTCGCGCAGACCCGTGTCGGAATGGACCGCCCGACTCTCTTGCGCGAGGTCGAACGCTATCGCGCGCAATGGCTCGCGGAAGCCGAGACGGAGCGCGTCGCAGCCGATGCCGGAGACCACGGCGACAGCGACGGAGCGGGGGCGGATGCCGCCGGCAGCGCGGCCTCGGCGCGCGCGGGCCTCGCCGGGCTCGCCCGTGACCTGCTGTCGCGCGATCCCGAGAAGGTCCGGAGCGCGCTCGCGAGCGAGGCGCTCGACGCACGGCTCGCGGCGCTCGTGCTCCGCTGGATCGCGCATCCGGAGCTCCGCGAGGCGGCCGCCGCGGCGTTGCGCGGGTTCGGACCGAGGATCATCGGGACCCTCGAGGACGCGCTGCTGGACGCCGCGGTCGCCCTGCCGGTACGAGCACGCATCCCTTCCCTGCTCGAAAGCTGGCCGGAGCGACGCTCCGCCGAGGCGCTGCTCCGCGGGCTCGAGGAGCCCGAGTTCGGCGTGCGCTTCTGGTGCGCGCAATCGCTTGCCCGCCTCGTGCGCACGGCGCCCGAGCTCCGTCCCGAGGAGGACTTTCTCTTCGCTCTCGCCCTGCGAGAAGCCGAGGTGGACGAAGCGGCGTGGGCGAGCCAGGAAGTCCCCGACGTCCACTCCGGCTCGGTTCTCCTCGATCCGCCGCAAAGAACGCGTGTGCAGCGGACGGCCGAGCACGTCTTTACACTGCTCTCGATGGTGCTCGACCGCGACACGCTCCGCTTCTCCCTGTTCGGCCTCTCGTCGGCCGACCCGAACCTCCGTGGGACGGCGATCGAGTACCTGGAGAACGTCCTCCCCGACGCGCTGAATCGCGCTCTCTGGCGATACGTCGGGCGGGACGGCGCCGTCACCCGCTCCGCGCGCTCCGCGGAGGAGCTCGCCGACGAGCTGCAGCGGACGATCTCCCCGCTGGTCGGGCGGAGATCGCGTCCGTGAAGCCCGCGCTCTCGCCGACCGAGCGCTTCCTGCGGCTCTTCACCGAGGTGCGCTCCGGAGAAGGGCAGACCGCGATCCTGCTCTTCGTCAACGTCTTCCTGATCCTCTGCGCGTACTATCTCGTGAAGCCGCTGCGCGACGGCTGGATCGCGATCTCGTCGATCGAAGGCCTCTCCAAGATGGAGGTGAAGGCCTACTCGAGCTTCGGGCAGAGCCTGCTCTTCCTGAGCGCGATCGCGGTGTACGCGCGCCTCTCGGCGCGCTGGCCGCGCGCCGTGCTGATCCGGCGGAGCACGCTCTTCTGCATGTCGAACCTCGTGATCTTCTGGATGCTCCAGCCGGGGTTCCTGCTCGAAAACCTCCCCGGCTCGGGCATCGCGTTCTACCTCTGGGTCGGCATGTTCGGCCTCTTCGTCGTCGCGCAGTTCTGGGCGTTCGCGGCGGACCTCTACACCGACGAGCGCGGCCGCCGGCTCCTGCCGCTGATCGCGATCGGCGCGACCGGCGGCGCGACCTTCGGCTCGTTCATCGTCGAGTCGGTCGTGCAGAGCGGCCCGTTCGACAGCGGGACGCTCCTCCTTCTCGCGACCGTCCCACTCGCCACCTCGATCTGGCTCACCCAGCGCGCCGACCAGCGCGGTCCGCTCGGCACCGGCTCGGACCCGACCGCGAGCATTCCGCCGAGCCCGGAGGCCGCCGGGCGCGGCGCGTTCCGGCTGATCTCGCAGCATCGCTATCTCGTCGTCGTCGCCCTGATCACCCTCCTGAACGCCTGGGTGAACACCAACGGGGAGAACTTGCTCTTCCGCGTGCTGCAGGAGTCGCTCGAGACGGACGTGACCCAGCTCCAGATCTCGGATCCGACCGACGTGCTTCTCTACGTCCGCGAGGGGACCACCGCCTTTTACGGCAATCTTTTCTTCTGGGTGAACCTCTGTGCGCTCCTGATGCAGGCGTTCCTCGCGTCCCGGCTTCTCGCGTACGGCGGCTTCGGCACGATCCTTCTGCTGCTTCCTACTGTGGCCCTGTTGGGCTATACGACCATGGCTTTTCTCCCGATATTGGGGGTGGTGAGGGTGATGAAGATCGCGGAGAACGCCACCGACTACTCGATCAACAACACCGCGTCGCACGTGCTCTGGCTCCCGACGACCGCAGAGATGAAGTTCAAGGCGAAACCGGCGATCTCGACCTTCTGCGTCCGGTTCGGCGACGGTCTCGCGGCGGTGACGGCGCTCGTGGGCGTGCAGTTGATCGAGATGTCGACGCGCTCCTTCTTTCTTCTCAATGCCGCGCTCGTCCTGATCTGGCTCGGGCTCGCGGTGGTGGTGGTGCGTGATCATGGACGAATGGTCGAGACGAGCGTTGCCGAGCGTGCGGTCGCGTAGCCGCAAGATCTTTTCTGCAGGCGTCCTCGCGGCGCTCTCCTGGAGCAGCACTTCGCTCGCCGCTCCCGCTACGGCTCCCGCGGTGCAGCTCGGCTCGGGCGAAGGCAAGCTGATCCGTGTGACTCAGGGCACGGCGGATTTTCCCGCCGGATGCATCGTCCGCCTCGCGCCCGGTGCGACGAAGATCACTCCCGAGACGGCCGTCGTCGTCGAGTCTGCTCCCGCGGGGCTCGCCGCACCCGTCGTGACGGCTGCGCTCTCTCCCGGTCTGGACTCGGCGCTTGCTCCTTCCGTGGCGACGGGGCTCGCTCCGAAGTCCGGACTCGCCGCCGCAGCGCCGCTCGACGCGATCGACGCCGACGAGATCCTCGTCGGCGAGCGCGATCCGGCACCGCTCTGGTACCAGGTCGATCCCCTGATGACGCGCGAGCTCGCGACCCGGCTGAACATCCTCGGCTTCGCACAGCCGATCGCGGAGAAGCGTCTCGCGGTCGCCGTCGTCGACATCACGGACCTCGACTCGCCGCGCGTCGCCGCCGTGAACGGCGACGACATGATCTACGCCGCGAGCCTGCCGAAGATCGCGATCCTTCTCGGTGCCTTCGAGCGGATCCATCGCGGCGAGCTGACCCTCGACGGAGAGAACCGCGCGCTGATGCACTCGATGATGCAGCGCTCCTCCAACATCGCCGCGACCCTGATGATGGAGCGTGTCGGCAAGCCCTTCATCGCCCAAGTGCTGACGTCACCGCGGTATCGCCTGTACGACGCCGAGCACAACGGCGGGCTCTGGGCGGGCAAGGATTACGGCGCCGCAGGCCTGTGGCAGCGCGATCCGCTGCACAACCTCTCGCACGCTGCGACCGTCATGCAAGTCGCTCGCTTCTTCTACATGCTCGAGACCGGAACTCTCGTCGGACCCGTCGAGAGCGAGCAGATGAAGGACCTGATGTCCGACTCGGCCATCGACCACAAGTTCGTGAAGGCGCTCGGCCGGATCGATCCGGACGCGATGATCTACCGGAAGTCCGGCACCTGGCAGAACTGGCACGCCGACGGCGCGATCGTCGAGCGCGCCGGGCACCGCTACATCGCGGTCGGGCTCTGCGAGGATCCCCAGGGCGGACGCTGGCTCGAGCGGATCTTCCACGTCCTCGACGCCCTCGTCGTCGAGGGCGATCTGGTCCGCCTCGCGAGCCACCTCGATTTCGAAGAGAAGTAGGCGGAGCGCGCCCCTAGCCGGGGAACTCTGCCACCGCGGGCATGTGCTCGCCGGCGCCGAACGCGGCGAGCGACTGCAGGAAGAAGCCGAAGACGTTCCCCCCGCCGCTCGTGTCGTAGGCGAAGAATGCCTTGCCGCTCGAGGTGAGCGTCCGCGGCGCGGCGAGATCCCGGAGCGACCTGTCGAGGATCATCGCCGTCGCGAGCGCGCCTCCGCGGCCGACCTCGCCGCCCTCGTTGTCGAAGAACACCCAGTCGAGATTCCGCGCGGTCGCCGGCGCGACCGGATCGAACCGCGCGCCGTAGCCGTCTTCGAAGGTCACGAGGATCACGCGGTTGCCGTCGACCTCGGGCGGGTCGAGGGTCGTCGGATCGTAGTACGTCGCGATCGTCAGCGCGGGCGGGGTGAAGCGCTGATACCGCACCGTCGTCCCGTCGACGGGAGCACCCGGAGCCGCGCGCTCGCCGGAAGCGAGCACGGCGAGCCGTCCGACGGGATTTCCTCCGAAGGCCGCGCCCGCGGTCGTGTTCGCCTGCGTGAAGGTTCCGGCGAGCGGTGCGGGCGGCACGATCGGCTGCGCGCTCTCCGGTCCGGCGACCGGCGTCACGACGATCATTCCCCGCGTGCCGGCGACTCCGGCCACGTCGAGTGGATTGACGACGTGATTCGCGAAGGGCCCGAGCGCGAAGCGCGCTTCCGGACGCCCGCCGCCGAACGGGTAGAACGAGACCTCGAGCTCGACCGCTTCCGCGGAGGGATTGCTCAGGTTGACGAACGCGACGCGTGGTCCCGAGGTGTCGTAGACGAAGAAGAGCTGGTCACCGACGACGAGCGGCGTTTCGAGCGTCGTCTGCGCACTCGCACGACCGGCGAATGCGACCGCGAGCACGACCGCGAGCACGAGGAGCAGACCGGCGAGAAGCCCTCTCACGCCCCGATCCTACTCCGCCTCAGAAGAACCAGCCATCGTCGTCTTCCTCTTCCTCCTCGTCGGCTTCGACCTTCGGCGTCGGAGCCGGCTTCGCCACCTCCGGATGGAGCTCGTCCATGATCCTGTGGATCTGTGCGCCGAGGCGCTCGTGCTCCTCCGCGGAGTTCCGCCGCAGCACGTTCGACATCACGACCGCCATGTAGCGCAGCGGCGGATCGCGATGCGGCTCCTCGATGATCGCGACGGAGTTCATGAAGTTCCACAGGTTCCCGTGGTACTTCTCGCAGACGTAGCCCGGCTCCGGCCGACATTTGAAGAGCGAGCCCGACTTGAAGTAGATCGCCGAGTCGCGCAGGACCGGTGAAGCCGCGTACCGGATGCGCCGGTCCGTGAGGTACATGAGCTTCTTCATCTCGAGGCTCGACCACGGATCGACGAGCTGACCCTTTTCCATCTTGACGAGGAATTCGAGCAGCTCGCGCGCGGAAGCGTAGCTGCCGGCACCGGGGATCTGCTTCTTGCCTTCCTTCGTGAAGAGGCTTCCCTGGCTGAGCTTCGAGCGGTCGAGACCGTTCCGTCCGACCGGCTCCTTGATCGACGCGACGAGCTCGCGCGCGAGGCGGTCCTTGCTCGCGCTGGTCAGGTAGGCCTGCCCTTCCGCGTAGGTCAGGCTCGGGTAGCCCTTGCCGAAGTGCTCCATGAGGACTGCCTCGCGCATCAGCATGGCCGCGGAGGCGTTCGAGCTCACGGACATCATGTGGTCGAGGTACGTGTACAAGCTTCCCTGGTCGCCCAGGGCGATCGGACCGCGCGTGACCTTCTTGTCGCCCGGCTTCCAGATCGGGATCTCGTGATCGTCCTCGATGATGATGTCGTCGGCGACGATCATCTTCTCCTTCAGGAGCTGGCGCCGCTTCTCGAGGTCGGGCGCGATGTCCGCCGCCTCCTGGAAGATGCCGAGGGCGACGAGGATCTTGCCGACGCTACCCGGGCTCATCGTCCGATCCGCATTCACCTCGGCGTAGCGCGGGTGATCGGGATCGCTGAGATCGAGAACTGCGATTCCGTAAGCGCCCGCGGCGCCGCCGAGGAGACCACGGATGCGCGACGTCAGGACGGGATCCGGCGCCGGGATCCGGAAGTACGGCTTGTTCCGCAAGGAGAGGATGATCTCGTCGCTCTTCAGCTCGGCGCCCGGAGGCACCACGTTGCCGCGGACCTTGTTCTTCTGCGCGATGCGAAAAGCCTCGACGCGCGCGATCCCGCTCTCCTCGTACCCGTCGAGCGGATATGCCCAGGCCTCGAGCGTCGACGTCGCGAGAACCATCGCGAGCGAAGTCGCGAGCGCGGCGAGTGGCTGCCTTCGGCTCATGGTCTTCATCCCCCCACCGGCACCGCGTCGAGCGCGACGCGCGCTTCTCCCCCCGGCGCACGGTTCGCCGCGTCGAGGCTCTTCAGATAGCCGCTCTCCGACGCACCCTTCGACTCGACGAAGGGGCGGATCTGCAGCAGCGCCAGGCGACCGTCGCGGAAGGCGAACTCGATGTCGGCGGGCATGACCTTGCCCTCCTCCTGCAACGCCGGAAACGTCTCCGCCTTCTTCGCGAGCTCGACGAGCTGGCGGATCTCGCCCTGCTGCAGGACTCGACCGCCGCGGACCGGAATCTCGATGATCCCGCCGCTCGGAGCGAGCACGCGCCGCTTCGTCGCGGTCGCGCTCGAGAGGAGCCGCGCTTCGCTCGTACTCGAGCTCACGAGAAGCGACTCCGCGGCCTGGCCGTCGACGGCGCCGCCGACGCCCTCGTTCACCGCGATCGAGAGGAAGCCCGCGCGCCTTCCGTCGACGTCCGCCGTCACCATGACGCCGGACTTCTCCGACGGGAACGCGAGCTGCACGAGGACGCCGGGGAACACGTACTCCGGCTGCGGCATGTGCGCTTGACGCCACGCATACGCGCGCTCCGTGAAAGGCGACGCCCAGACGCGGCGGATCGCGTCGACGATCGCGGCTTCTCCGACGACGTTCGGAACCGTCAGATTGAGGCCCGCGCCCGTGAACCCGGGCAGGTCCTCGACGTTGGTGTCGCTACGCACGAAGACGCCGTACGTGCCGTCGGCGCCGAAGTGGTCGAGGAGAGCCTGGTGCAGCTCCGCGCGGAACTCCGGACCCGGCTCGACGTTCTCGATCCAGCTCCGCATGCGCGCCAGGAAGGCGTTCGTCGCGCGCTTGTGCGCCTCCGGGTCGCCCTTCAGCGTCGCGAGGTAGCGGTACTCCTCCTTCATCCAGTCGAAGACGGAGGGACCACCCGGCTCGATCGGACGATCGAGGAGCTTCCGGAAGGCACCAAACGGGATCACGAACCCGTCGGGCACGGTCTCACCGAACGTGCCGCGGAGCTCGCCCAGGTTCGCGCTCTTCGGACCGGCGATGCGGCCCGAGTCGGAAGCCTGCAGCGAGGAGAGGGGCACGATCGTCGTCGTCTCGAGATCGAGCTTGCCGAGGTCGGGCCGGATCACGAACTCCGACTTGGCCTCCGCGCCGAAGATCGCGTCCCAGGGCGGCCCGTCGAGCGCGAGCTGCACGATGCCGCCCGGGCTCACCGCGAGCACGACGGGATCGCCCGCGCGCGCACGGACCTGCGCGATCAGGTCGCGGTTGACGACCACGTTCGGGATGCCGAGGTTTCGCGCGAGGAGCTGGATGTGCGAGAGCGAGCTGCCCTCGCCTTCCGTCAGGATCCCCGCGACCGGCGGCAAATCCGCCGTCGTCTCCGGCAGGAGATAGATGCCGTTCGGATCGTAGTCGCCGGAAGCTTCCCGATAGCCCGGCACGCGCAGCGTGCCGCGCGCGAGGCCCGGGTTCAGGGCACGAAGACCGACGCCGACCTTCTTGCCGAAGAGCTCGTGGCTCGCGCTCGCATCGGCCGTCGCGTCGTGCGAGAGCGAGTCGATCACGCGTCCGTAGAAGAGCATCGGGCTGCCGCGCAGGCGGTCCTGCGGATAGAGGTTCGCGAGCGGCTCGATTCGTGCGAACTGCCGCTGCGTGTCGCCGAAGTGGTAGGCGAGAGTGCGCCCCGCCCACTCGGGTGCCCGCCCGAGATACGAGACCTCCTCCTTGTAGCGTCCGACGCTCGGTGCACCGCCCTCCGCGAGGCGGGTCGTGCTCTCACGCAGGCTCGCCACCTGGCTCGCAGAGAGAAGCCCGGAGCCATAGAGCGCGCTGTTGAGATACCAGAGCCACTCGAGGCGCTGGCGCCGCGTCGAGTACGCGACCCGGCTCGTCAGCTCGGTGCTCGCGGCGTAGACCTCGTCCTCGAGCGCGAGGCTCGCCTCGAACATCGCACGCTGCGCCTGCAGGCCCTTCCAGGCGGAATGACGCTCCCGGATCAGCGCCATCAGGTCGCTCGCGTTGCCCAGGCGCTCCTCCGGATCGGTGTCCGTCGCGAGCAGCTCGGCACGCTGCAGGAGCTGCTCGCGGAGACGGCCCTGCGGAAGCAGCATCGCGGCGCCCTTCACCTCGGCGGCGGCGCCGCTCGAGTACAGCGTATCGATGTCCTCCGCGAGCCGCATGTAGTTCCCGTAGAGCGAGCGGGAGCCTCGACTCGCCGCGAACTCGCGCACCCGGTCGGCATCGCTCGCATCCGGCGTATTGTGGATCTTGACGCGGAGAGTCTCGAAGGTGCGATCCGCCTGCGCGATGTTCATCGCTCGTGCGCGCACGTCGGAAGCCGTCACGTTGCCGGAGACGGCGAGCCTCGGGAGGAGCCGTACCGTCTCGCGCAAGAGATAGAAGCGGTCGTCCTGCGCCCAGAGCGGATCGGCGAACATCGCCGCGAGGATCCGCTCCGAGCCGACCTCCTCGTCCTCCGCCTGGAGCGAGCCGGGGTAGGTCCGCGTCACGCGCATCACCCAGCCATTGTCGACTCCGATGAGGAAGCGCTCCATGAGGATCTGCTTCAGGCGCGGCAGGTCGGCGGTCGGGCCGACGAACGGGCGGCCGTCGAGCTCCGCGATGATGTTGACGATCTCGAAGCCGCCGTCGCGCATCTGATCGACGCGCTCGGTGCGGAGGCCGTGCTGCAGGCCGCCGCCGTTCCTCTCGCAGTCGGAGCGCGGCATGCGCACCGTACCGTCGTTGCAGAACCAGCGGATCGCGACGAACGGGCCGCGCGGCGCCGTCTTCATGTCCGCGACCCAGGCGCGCAGCGTCGAGTCCGGCGGAAGAGCGAACGCCGTCGACACCAGAAGGGGCGCAGCGGCGAAGATCGCGAGCACGACCCGGAGGGCCGAACGGCACGTTCGTAGATTCGGAACGGTCACAGCAGCTCCTCGGCGGCGTCGCACCAGACGCGGTAGGTGGGTCGTCCGAAGAGGACGAAGCGGATCTCCTTCAGTGGACCGGCGTGCTCGCGGCACGTCTCGAGCGAGAGCGGCGCCGCCTCCTCGAGCGGGTATCCGTAGACGCCGCACGAGATCGCGGGAAAGGCGATCGAAGCGAGCCCATTCTCCACGGCGAGCTCGAGCGACGAGCGGTACGCCGACCGCAGGAGCGGCGCCGATTTCTCGGCGGAGCGGTAGACCGGCCCGACGGTGTGGATCACGTGGCGCGCGCGCAGCCGGAACCCCGGCGTGATGCGCGCCTCGCCCGTCGGACAGCGGACGTCGGGCCGCACCTCGGCGACCCGGCGACACGCCTCCGCGAGCTCCCGACCCGCGGCGCGGTGGATCGCGCCGTCGACGCCGCCGCCGCCGAGCATCCGCTCGTTCGCGGCGTTGACGATCGCATCGGTCGCGGACTGGGTGAGGTCTCCTTCTTGCACCACGAGCGCGCAGGTCTCCGTCAGTGCAAATCGCTCCACCGTAGCGGTCCTCCGCCCTTCCCCGGCGCCCCCGGGGCGCGCTCCTGTCTTTGCCGTGCGCGCGGGCGGATGTCGAGCCCGCGCGGTCCGGAGCGGCGGGATTCAGGGCGACCCGGATCGTGCCGATAAGCAAGCCTGGGGGCTCGCGTGTTCCGGACGGTCCGCAAGACGCCGATGGTGCTGCTCCTCGTCGCGGTCGCGCTCGGCGCCTGGCGGGAGAGACAGCGGATCGCCGAGTGGAGGTACACCGTTCGCGCGATCGTCTACCCGATCGTCGGAGACGACAGCGAAGCCAGCCGGCGCTACGTCGAAGGGCTGACGGACGACGACTTCGCGTTCATCGAGACCTACATGAACGAAGGGTCTTCGGGCGTTTGAGTGGGTAGAAACGGGAGCCTGAACGCTCGGAAACCCGCGCTGGGCGCGGCTCGCGGCTAGGTTGAGCGGGAGCGGAAACTTGGCATGAT
>VGTG01000131.1 GCA_016874795.1 Deltaproteobacteria bacterium
CCCTCGGTTGGCGCCGAGGGCCTCGTGGTTTGGGATTCACAAGGAAGGGTACGCCGCCTTTTTCACGCCATCCAGGATCCACAGGTTTCGGTCATATCTCTCGCTCCCACCGACACCCCAACAGCGAGAAACCCCTTACGGAGTAAGGGGTTTCCGGGAGAGCGGGCGACCGGGATCGAACCGGCGACGTCCAGCTTGGGAAGCTGGCATTCTACCGCTGAATTACGCCCGCCAGAGTTTCTGAAACGCTCTTAGACCCCGCGCTCGGTAGCGTCAACCGGCCTCCAGCGAACCGGAGCGGCCGGCTCGATCCGGCGCGGGGCCGCTTGCTAGAGGCGCGCCAGCGAAGGGAGGAGTCGCCATGAGCATCACCTACACCCTGACCGACGGCATCGCCGAGATCGCGATCGACGACGGGAAGGCGAACGCGATGCGCACCGACTGGTTCGCGCGCCTGAACGAGGCGCTCGACCGCGCCGAGGACGACGAGGTCACCGCCGTCGTCCTCCGCGGCCGGGACGGCGTCTTCTCCGGCGGCCTCGACATCAAGTGGCTCCCGACGCTCGATCGCGACGGCCTCCGCGCCATGCTGCACGACTTCGGCACGACGATGCTCCGCCTCTACGGCTTCCCGCGTCCGACCGTCGCCGCGATCACCGGCCACGCGATCGCGGGCGGCTGCATCCTCGCCTGCGCGTGCGACCGCCGCTTCGCGCTCGACGGCGAGCTCCGGATCCAGATGAACGAGGTCCTCGTCCACCTCCCCGTGCCGAGCTGGGCCGTCGCGATCTGCGCGGGAGCGTTCCCGACCGTGGCTCTCTCCGATCTCCTCCTCTTCGGCGACGTCTTCTCGCCGAAGCGCGCGTTCGAAATCGGCGCGCTGCACGGCCTCGCCAAGACGCCGGATGAGCTCCTCTCGAAAGCACGCGAGGCGGCGAAGGCGGCGGCTTCCGCGCACGCGCTTCCGTTCGCGACGACGAAGCGCCGCCTGCGCGCGCCGGAGATCGAGCGCGTCCGGAAGCTGATCTCGGAAGACCTGTAGCCGCTAGCCTGCATTTCTCACCAGATCACGTCGCGAGGCGGTCGAGAGTGCCGAAGATTCGCGAGCCTCGGACCGGAGGGCGACGCAGGCGTACTTGAACAGTACGTCGAGGAGCCCGGAGGGAGAAGCTCGCGAAGATTCGGTGCTATCGGCCGCCGCAGTAGGGATCTGGTGAGAAATGCAGGCTAGCCGCGCGGGTCCAGCCGGTACACGCGGCGCGCCGTGCCGCCGAAGATCTCCGCCTGCTCCGCCTCGGAGCATCCGCGCACGAGCTCGCGCGCGCCCGCCAGCAGCTCCCCGTACCCGCGCATCTGCAGCGACACGGGCCAGTTCGACGCCCACATCATGCAGCTCGGCCCGAAGCACTCGAGCGCATGATCGACGTACCGCTGGAAGAGCGCCACATCGACACGGCCGACGAAGAGATCCATCGCCGAGATCTTCACCACCGCACGCGGGTTCTCCGCCGCACGTGCGAAGGCACTCGCCCACGGCTCCCACTCGCCTTGATCGACGCGCGGCATGCCGAGGTGACACAGGACGACGCGGAGATCCGGCACGCGCTCCGCGAGCGTCGCGACGTGCTCGACGTGCCGCGGCTGGAACGCGCTCACGTCGAACGAGAGATCGTTCTCGGCGAGGATCTCGAGCGACTCGAGGACGCTCGGCTGCAGGAGCCAGTCGGGATCGGGCTCGTCGTGGATCAAGTGACGAATTCCGCGCAGCAGCGAGCCGCCTCCCCCAAGATGACGCTCGACCGCGCTCTCCGTCGCCTCCGGATCGACGAGCGGCACCCAGCCGACGATGCCCGCGACCCAGTCGACGCCCGCCGCCTGCTCCAGCAGGAACGCGGTCTCGTCCTCCGTGTCCGCCGCCTGCACGCAGACCGTGCGCGCGACGCCGGCCTCGCGGAGAATCGGCGCCAGATCGGAAGTCCCGACGAAGCGACGCAGCTCGGGGAGGAACTGGAGGAACGGGTACTCGATCCGCTCGGGATCGAGAAAGTGATGATGCGCGTCGACGACCTCCAAGAGTGACCCGCGGCTATCGCGACGGTCCTTCGGGATCGCAGAGGAAGCACCGGCTCGTCCCGTCGCCGACTGCATACGACGGCGGCGACTCGCGTGGACAGCGATCGAAGACGTCCGGACAGCGTGTGTGGAAGCGGCATCCCGCGGGCGGATTCGCCGGAGAGGGCGGATCGCCGCGGACCGGCGCCGGCCGTCCGCGCGCACCCGCGTCGAGCGAGGGTGCGGCGGCGAGGAGTCCGCGTGTGTACGGATGCGCCGGAAGGGCGAAGACGCGCTCGACCGGCCCCTCCTCGACGATCTGCCCGAGGTACATCACCGCGACGCGGTCGGCGATGTGGCGAACGACCGCGAGGTCGTGCGTGATGAAGAGATACGCGAGCTCGCGCTCCTGCTGCAGGTCCGCGAGGAGGTTCAGGATCTGTGCCTGGATCGAGACATCGAGCGCGGACACCGCCTCGTCGCAGACGATCAGCTCGGGATCGACCGCGAGAGCGCGCGCAATGCAGACGCGCTGCCGCTGTCCGCCGGAGAGCTCATGCGGGTACCGCCCCATCTGGCCGGGGTCGAGGCGGACCTGACGCAGCAGCTCGGCGACGCGCTCCGTTCGCTCGGCCTCGTTCGCGCCGATCCCGAACGCCTGCATCCCCTCCGCGATCGCGTCGCGAAGGCGCATGCGCGGATCGAGCGCCGCCGCGGGGTCCTGCAGGATCATCTGGATGCGTCGCCGGTACGGATGGAGCGCGCGTCCCGCGAGAGTCGCGAGGTCGACGCCGTCGAACCAGATGCGGCCCGCGCGCGGCTGCTCCAGACGGAGGATCGATCGTCCCACGGTGCTCTTGCCGCAGCCCGACTCGCCGACGAGGGCGAGCGTCTTCCCCGCGGGAACGGCGAGGTCGACGCCGTCCGCGGCGCGCACCCAGCCGGTGATCCGCCGCAGCGGACCGGAGCGGATCGGGAAGTAGGTCTCGAGGCCCTCGACGCGGAGAAGCGGCGGAGAAACGGCTTCGCTCATGGCTCGGAAGCACCGAGGTCGCGCGCGACCGCGTGACACCAGACGCCGTGCACCGCGCTCACGGCGGTCCGCTCCGGCTCGATCGAATCGCACGGCTCGAACGCGATCGGACAGCGATTCGAGAACCGGCATCCCGACGGCCACTGCGAAGGCGGTGGAACGACGCCCGGAATCTCCTCGAGCCGCTCGCCCGGCGCCGCGCGCCCCGGAAGCGAGCGCAGGAGCCCCTGCGTGTACGGATGCCGTGGCGCGCCGAGCACGTCGCGTCGCGGGCCCTCCTCCGCGATCCGGCCCGCATACATCACCGCGACGCGATCGGCGAGCTCGTTCACGATGCCGACGTCGTGCGTGATGAGCAGGATCGCCATGCCGAGATCCCGCTGCAGCGAGCGCAGGAGCTCTAGGATCTGCGCCTGGATCGTGACGTCGAGCGCCGTCGTCGGCTCGTCGGCGATCAAGAGCCGCGGACGCGAAGCGAGCGCCATCGCGATCATCACGCGCTGGCGCATGCCGCCGGAGAGCTGGTGCGGATACGCGTCGAGCCGCGCTTCGGCGTCGGGAATTCCCACCTGCGAGAAGAGCGCGCCTGCCTGCCGTCGCGCTTCCGCGTTCGAGACCCGGTGGTGCAGGCGGATCCCCTCGACCACCTGCGCGCCGCACGTCTGCACGGGGTTCAGGCTCGTCATCGGCTCCTGGAAGATCATCGAGACGTCGTTGCCGCGGACGCGCCGCATCTCCGTCACGGGGAGCGTGCGCACGTCCTTCCCGCCGATCCGGATCGTCCCGGATTCGACGAGCCCGGGCTTCGGCACGAGGCGCATCGCCGAGAGCGCGGTCACCGACTTCCCGCAGCCGGACTCGCCGACGAGCGCCAGCGTCTCGCCCGCGGCGACCTCGAGGCTCACGCGATCGACGACGCGACGCCGTGCCCCGTCGATCGGGAAGCTCGTCGAGAGGTCGCGCACCTCGAGCACGAGCTCGCGCGCTCGCGCTCGCGCTTCGCTCAAAGCGCCTCCAGCGCGGTTCGCGGATCGAGCACGTCGCGCACTGCGTCCGCGACCTGGTTCACGGCGAGGATCAGGATGAAGAGGGCCGTCGACGAGGCGAGGAGGTTCCACCAGATCACCGGCTCGCGCGAGAGCTCGCTCCGCGCCTGGTCGATCATGCGGCCCCACGAGCCGTCGATGCCGATCCCGAGCCAGGACAGCATCACCTCCGAAAGCACGAGGCCGGAGAACAGCAGCGCGAACGTGATCAGCACGAGGTGCATCAGGTTCGGGACCACGTGGCGCCAGACGATCCGCAGCTCGGAGGTCCCGAGAACGCGCGCCGCCTGGACGTAGTCGAGCTCGCGGATCTTGAACGTCTCCGCGCGCACGAGACGCGCGAGCCCGACCCAGCCGGTGATGCCGAGCGCGAGGCACACCTGCGTCGTCCCGGTGCCGAGCGCCATGATCAGCGCGATCAGCAAGAGCAGCGTCGGCATCGAGGCGAGGGTCGACATCACGAAGAAGACGGCGTCGTCGAGCCGTCCGCCGACCCAGCCCGCGGAGACGCCGACGAGGAGCGCCAGCGGGATCACGATTGCGCTCGTCAGGCCGCCGATCACGAGAGCGACGCGCGCGCCCTTCAGCGTCAGGTGCAGCACGTCCTGCCCGATCATGTTGGTGCCGAGGAGATGCTTCCCGGGATGGAGGAGCGGCTCCTCGCCGTACAGCTCGTGCGTCGCGAGCGGCGCCGAGTAGCTCCGCTCCTGGAAGTCGGCGGGGAAGAGACGATCGATCACGGAGCGCGCCTGGCCCTGCAGCGTTCCGGACTCCGCCTTCGCTCCGGGCGCGTGGCCGTCGACCCACGCGATCGAGTCGAGCCCCGCGATCAGCACGTACAGCGCGACGACCGAGACCGCGATCGGTCGCCGCCGCGCGAGCTCCCGCCCTGCCCCGCGCCAGAGCGGATCTCGCCGCGCGCGCAGCAGTGCTGCGGCGAGCAGGATCGCCAGCGCCGCGGTGATCAGGTTCGAGAGGACGTGAGGCTCCACGCGCTCACTCGAGACGCACGCGTGGATCCGCGAGCGTGTACAGCACGTCCGTTGCGATCTGCGCGAGAATGAAGAGCAGCGAGCCGATGAACACCATCACGCGGAGCGTCGCGAAGTCGTTCCCCTGGATCGCGTCGACGGTCATCGAGCCGAGGCCGGGGATCCCGAAGAACGACTCGAGGAGGATCGATCCGGTGAACAGGAACGGAATTGCGACGACCACCTGCGTCAGGATCGGGATCATCGCGTTCGGCAGTACGTGCCGCCACATCACGCGTGCGTCGCCGCAGCCCTTGGCGCGCGCGGTGCGTACGTAGTCGCGCGCCGTCTCCTCGACGAAGACCGTCCGGTAGAAGCGCACCTGCTCGCCGAAGCTCGCGAGGACGCCGACGATCACCGGCAGCGCGAGGAAACGCGCGATCACGGAGGGCGAAGCGTCCCAGCCCGAGACGGGAAACCAGTTGAGGACGCGGCCGACGAGGTACTGCCCGCCGATGATGTAGAGCAGGATCGAGACGCTCATCGCGAACACGCAGATCGCCACGCCGGCTCGGTCGATGTAGGTCTCGCGGAACGTCGCGACGAAGAGCCCGAGCGTCACGGACACGAGGAGCTCGAAAAGGAAGAGAGGGACCATCAGCGCGAGGCTCGGCCCGGCGCCCTCGGCGAGGCGCTGCCGGATCGGCACGTCATCCGCGTCGCTTCGCCCGAAGTCGAAGGTGAGCATGCGGCGGAAGTGCTCGACGAGGAGCGAGTCGGTCGGGTCCTCCGGGTTCCAGACGAGCGGCCGGTCGTAGCCGTGGTTCGCGATCCACTGCTCGATCGCGGCGGGCGGCGCCTTCTCGCCGATCGCGCGGCGCGCGATGTCCTCCGGGCTCGCGTAGAGGAAGAACAGGAAGAACAGGAACAGCAGCACGCCGAGGACGGTCGCGAATCCGTACACGAGCCGCCGCAGGACGTAGGCGATCATCTCTTCGCCCGGCCGTCCCCGTCCATTCGGAGCGTCCGCCTCACGCGCACCCGGGTTACCCCACGCGAAGCGGCGAGGCGAGAGGAAGGCGTCGTTGCGTGTGGAGTCCGCGGGTCGTACGCTTCGAGACAGGCGGGGCACAAAGGAGGCGCCTTTGAGCCAACGGAAGAAGCTGGCGATCTTGGTCGGGGGGGGTCCTGCTCCCGGAATCAACAGCGTCATCGGGGCGGCGACGATCCGGAGCATTCTCGAGGGCGTCGACGTGATCGGTGTACGGGACGGCTTCGAGTGGCTGATGAAGGGCGACATCGAGCACGTGCGCCCGCTGACCCTCGACGCCGTGAGCCGCATCCACTTTCGCGGCGGCTCGTACATCGGCATCTCGCGCGCGAACCCGACGAAGAACCCGGACGACCTCGAGAGCACCGTCATCTCGCTGCTGCGCCTGAACGTGTCCCAGCTCATCACGATCGGCGGCGACGACACGGCGTTCTCGGCGATGCGGCTCGAGGAGAAGGCCGCGGGCCGCATTCAGGTCGTGCACGTCCCGAAGACGATCGACAACGACCTCTCGCTCCCGCCGTACGTCGACACGTTCGGCTTCCAGACCGCGCGTCACATCGGCGTCGACATCGTGAAGAACCTGATGGTCGACGCCGAGACGACGCAGAAGTGGTACCTCGTGATCGCGATGGGCCGGAAGGCCGGCCATCTGGCGCTCGGCATCGGCAAGTCCGCGGGCGCGACGCTGACGCTGATCCCCGAGGAGTTCGGGACGGAGCACCTGCGGCTCCGCTCCCTCGTCGACACGCTCGTCGGCGCGATCCTGAAGCGGCTCGCGGGCGGCCGGCGCGACGGCGTCGCGGTCGTCGCCGAGGGCGTGGTCCTCGCGCTCGATCCGGGCGAGCTCGCGGAGCTCGAGAACGTCGAGCGCGACAGCCACGGCAACGTACGCATCGCGGAGGTCGACCTCGGCGAGATCCTGAAGCACAAGGTGCAGGAGCGCCTGAAGCAAATCGGCGTCAAGATGTCCGTCGTCGCGAAGAACATCGGCTACGAGCTCCGCTGCGCCGATCCGATCCCGTTCGACATGGAGTACACGCGCGACCTCGGCTACTGCGCGGCGAAGTACCTCTTCGAGGACGGGAACGCCGCGATGATCTCGATGCAGGGCGGGCACTTCGTGCCGATCCCGTTCAAGGACATGATCGACCCGGAGACCGGCCGCGCGGTGATCCGCCTCGTCGACACGTCCTCGACGCGCTACGCGATCGCGCGGCGCTACATGATCCGCCTCCGCAAGGACGACTTCGAGGATCCGCACGAGCTCGCGAAGTTCGCGGCGACCGCGGGATTGACGGTGGAGCAGTTCCGCAAGGAGTTCGAGTATCTCGTCGCGAACGAGCCGCCGACGCTGCACTTCTCCGACTCCGCTGCGCTCGAGGCGAGCTCCGGCTGAGCGGAGCACGCCGTGGGAGCGGAACCGGAAGCGGCTTCGCCGGCACGGCGCTGGTGGCCTCTCTCGTGGCGCGGGTGGACCCTCGTCGGTCTCCTCCTGCTCGTGATCGCGCTGCGCCTGGCGCTGCCGGCGATCCTGCAGCGCGTGATCCCGGATCAGGTCGGCGAGGCGCTCGAAGGTCGGCTCACGCTCGGCGACGTCGATCTCTGGATCCTCGGCGGCGGCGTTGCACTGAAGGACGTCGCTCTTCTGCCCGCCGGAACGCCGGATCCCGCGCCCGCCGACGTGCAGCCCCTCGTGTCGTGGAAGCGGCTCTACGTGAACGTCGCTTGGCTTCCGCTCTTCGACCGCACCGCCCGAATCGAGGACTTCGAGATCGACGGCCTCGCGCTGAACGTCACGCGCCTCCCGGACGGAACGCTCGTCCTCCCCGAGCCGAAGCCGGCGGCACCCGTGGAGGAGCCGGTCGAGGATTCGCCGCCGTGGGGCGTCAAGATCGACCACGCGGCGCTACGCGAGGCGGTCGTGCGCGTTCGCGACGAGATCCCCGACCCGCCCGCGGAGCGCGAGGTCGAGCTGCCGTCGCTCGAGGTGAAGGGCCTCGATCTCGTCGCGAGCGACGCTGCGGAGACGGGGACGGCGGTGCTGCAGGCGGGACTCTCCGGCGGAACGATCCGCGTCGAGACGAAGCTCGCGACCGTCGCGGACGGCTTCACCGTCGACGCGCAGATCGACGTGAAGGACGTGCCGCTCGACCGCATGCACGCGCACGAGCCGATCCTCGGCTGGAGCGATTCGAGCGGACGCCTCGACGCGAGCCTTCACGTCGACGCGGAGACCACGGGACGGATCGTCGTCGCGGGCGACCTCGGGCTTCGCGATCTCGCGATCCGCGTCGCCAGCGAGAAGGAGCCGGTGCTCGCGTGGAAGAGCCTCGCGATCTCCCTCGACGAGGTGAACGTCGTCGAGAGGCGGGCGGAGGTCACGAAGGTCGCGCTCGACGGGCTTCGCGTCGTCGCCCATCCGCTCGAGCCGGTGCCGCTGCCCCTCCTCGCGGGGCTCACGGGGACGGAAGAGGCCGCGTCGAGGGACGCAAAGCCCGCGGACGAAGCTGCCGAGGCGGCGAACGACGCCGCGGGTACGATCTCGCCCGACGCCGTGCCTGCGAAGCCGTGGCGGTGGAAGGTCGCCGTGGTCGAGCTCACGGACGCGCGTGCGAGGGTAACGCTCGCGCCACCTCCTCTCGAGGTCGAGCTCGTGCGCGCGAGCGTGACCGGGCTCGCGAGCGCTCCCGGCACGCCGGCGCACGTCGTCGCGACCGTGCGCCAGGGCGAAGGCACGATCGAGGTCGAAGGCGACACCGTCCTGGATCCGCTCGACGTGAGAGCGCGCGTTCGCATCGAGAAGCTGGCGCTCCCGCCGCTCGTGCAGGCGGCGGGAACGGTTCCGATCGCGCTCGAAGGTGGAGATCTCGGCGGCGACGTCGAGATCGCTTTGACCCCGGCCGCGTTCGACCTGAAGGGGTCGCTCGCCGTCGCAGGCGTCGCCGCCGGTCTGCCGGACGGCGGCAAGGACTTCGGCGTCGCGTGGGACCGGCTCGAGGTCGACGTCGACCGGGTGCACATGCCGACCGGGCCGGCGGCGGCCGGGCCGGCGGCGACCGCGCCGGCGCCGGCCGCGCCGGAAGCAGCGACGCCGGAACCGGCGAGCGAAGAGGCTCCGCGCATCGATCTCGCGGCAGTGCGCTGGCACGCGCCGTCGATCCGCGTGACCCGTACCGCGACCGGTGTCGTCTTGCCGGGAGGCGAAGCGGCGCGGTCCGACGCGGCTCCGGAGGGTTCCGCCGCGAGCGCGGAAGTCCCGACCGCAACACCCGCCGCGACGCCGGAGGCGTTGCCGACGCCCACGGCGGCGGAAGCCGCGATGCCGGAGGCGTTGCCGACGCCCACGGCGGCGGAAGCCGCGATGCCGGAGGCATTGCCCGCGCCCACGGCGGCGGAAGCCGCGGCGCCCGAGCCCGCTTCTCCCCTCGCCCTCGCCCTGCGCGAGCTCTCGATCGACGGCGGCACGATCGCCGTCGTCGACCGGACGGTGCAGCCGTTCTACCGCGGCAAGCTGTCGCAGATGAAGCTCGACGCGCGCGCGCTCGCGTATCCGCAAGGCACGTTCGAGAGCTTCACTCTCTCGTTCGACCTGCCCGGCGAAGCACCGCTCGCGATCCGCGGCGAGTCGGGTGCGAACGAGATCACCGTCGAGTCCGATCTCCAGAAGCTCGGGCTCCCGCAGTTCAACCCCTACGCGTCGCAGGCGGCAGGGCTCACCGTCCGCGAGGGAACCGCGAGCCTCCGCTCGCGCGTCCGCTGGAGCGAAGCGCGGTACACCGTCAAGAACGATCTCGAGCTCGACGACCTGGAGATGGGCGGTTCGAAGGGCGAGTCGCTCTTCCGCGACCAGTTCGGCATCTCGCTCGCCGCGGCTCTCGCGCTGATGCGCGACGTCGGCGGGCAGATCAGCCTCAGCGTCCCGTTCAAGGGAAGCCTCGAGGAAGGAGCGAGCGTCGAGCTGGCGCCGATCCTCGTGTCCGCGCTGACGAAGGCCATCCTCGGCGCCGTTCTGTCGCCGCTGAAGATCCTGGGCGCGGTCACTCTCTCGGGGGGCAAGGTCGAGGACATCGCGCCTTCCCCCGTTCGCTTCCGGCCCGGCTCGACGGAGATCGACCCGAGCGCCGGCGAGCAGGTGCAGAAAGCGGCAGGCGTGCTCGCGAGCGTGCCGGACCTGCATCTCGAGCTCGCCGGAATCGCCGCCGCGAGCGACGTGCGCGCGCTCGAGGAAGCGGCGGTGCTCGCGAAGCTCGAAGGCGAAGGCGGCGTCCTCGGCGGAATCCGCAACCTCGCGAGCGGCGGCTCGCGCTCCGCCATCCGCGACGCCTTGCGTGCGCGCGCGAGCGGCGAGGCTGCAGAGCTCGAGCCCGAAGACGAGGCGAAGCTGAACGAGCTGATCGCCGAGGTGAAGATCACGGACGATCAGCTCCGCGAGCTCGCGAGAACGCGCGCCGAGCGGCTTCGCGACGTGATGAGCAAGGAGTACGGGGTCCCGACGGATCAGCTCCGGCTCGGCGAGCCGAAGATCGATCGCAGCGGCGGCACCCCCGAGGTCACCATCTCGATGGTGTAGGGCGACCTTTCCTTGCCAAGGTGGAACGGATCGGGATACGGCGGCACCTGGAGGGGCCCCAAAATGAAGATTCGAGTTCGAAATTCCATCGTTGCTCTTGCTTGTTTGATGCTCGCCGCGTGCGGGAGGACCGCCGCCCAGAAGGCGGCGCAAGCGCCGCTTCCGGCGCCGACGCCCATCACGTCCGGTGTGATCGCGGAAGGCGTCGCGACCATCCATGCGACCGTCGAGAAGATCGACCACAAGACGCGCCAGGTCACGTTGAAGCGCGAGGACGGCAGCAAGATCTCGTTCCGCGTCGACAACTCCGTGCAGCGTCTCGATCAAGTCGTCCCGGGAGACGTGGTCGTCGCGCGCTACTACGAGTCGCTCGCCTATCGGATCCTCGAGCCGGGCGAGAAGGACATGGGAACGCAGATCGCGGGCGGCGTCGGCACCGAGCCCGGCGCGAAGCCGGCGGCGGCGGGCGTCTCGATCGTGACGACGACGGCGAAGATCACCGCGATCGACCGCAAGAGCTCGACGGTGACGCTGACGGGCCCCGACGGGGAGCCGGACGAGATCAAGGTCCGCGACCCGAAGCGGCTCGAAGCGGTGCAGGTCGGGGACGTCGTCGAGTTCAGCTACACGGAGGCCGTCGCGATCTCCGTCGAGGAGCCGGGCGCGCAGTAATCGCATGACCCGATACAAGAACCCTCCGCGCGCGCTGCGCGCGGCCGAGCGAGAGCGAGCGAGGAGCGGAGGCTCCACGCGGCTTTGCCGCGTGGAGGAGAGGGGCGGCGCCCCTCTCTTCGAATAGACATGGCCGTCGACAACCAGATGTACGACCGCCTCGCCCACACGTGGTGGGCGAAGGGCGGTACTCTGTCGGCGCTCAACACGTTGATTCCGGGCCGCTTCGCCTACCTCGACGGAATCCTCGAGGCGCGCGGCCGGGCGTACGCGGGAATCGACGTCCTCGACCTGGGCTGCGGCGGCGGGTTGATGAGCGAGGCGTACGCGCGCCGTGGCGCGCGCGTGACCGGCGTCGACCCGTCCGCCGGCTCGCTCGCCGCCGCGCGCGCCCACGCGGAGCTGTCCGGTCTCGCGATCCGCTACGAGCAGGGAACGGGCGAGTCGATCCCGCTCCTTGACGGCTCCTTCGGTCTCGTCTCGTGCTGCGACGTGCTCGAGCACGTGAACGACCTCGACACGGTGTCGCGCGAGGTCGCGCGGCTCTTGCGCCCCGGCGGCTTCTACTTCTTCGACACGATCAACCGGACGTGGCTGTCCTGGCTCGTGATGATCAAGATGTTCGAGGAGTGGGTCGGTGCGATCCCGCGGCGGACGCACGACTGGGACATGTTCATCACGCCGGACGAGCTTCGCGCTTCGCTCGAGCGCGCCGGTCTCGCGGTTCGCGACATGACCGGGCTCAGCATCGACCCGAACCCGCTCCGGCTGGCGCCCGCGATCGCGAAGATGGTCCTCGGGTCCGCCGACCGCGACTCGGCGCTCGCCGTGATGGGCCCCTCGCCCATCACGTCGGTCGTCTACATGGGCTGGGCCGAGCCGGCCTGAGAGCTACTTCGGTGCGGCGGCGAGATCGAGGGAGATCTCGTCCTCCGGCGTCGCGACCTCGATCTTGCGCACGACGGTGCGATGCGTTTTCGTGGACTTGACGGCGATCCGGTACGTGGCCGGCGCACCCAGGTTCGCGACGCGGAAGCGCCCGTCCGGCTGCGTCACCACGCGCGCGGTGCTCTTCCTTCCCGCGACCCGGCCGGAGAGCATCACCACCAAGCCCTCGAGCGGATCCCCGGTTCCCTCCTCCGAGAGCGTTCCAACGAGCGTCGCACCGAACTCGCCCGAAAGCGTGGTCGTCGGCGAAGCCTCGAAGGTGTGGAAGATGCCGGTGCTCGTCGACGGCTCGACCCCTGCATAGAGCGTTCCGGTACGGTCGTCGCGGAAGTCGTTCGCGACGTTCCGGTTGCGGCGAAGCCCGTAGTCGACGGACGGATCGAGCGGGCCGAACTCGAACCAGCCGCCGGGACCGACGATCGAGGCGAGCGTGCTCGGCCCGCCGTCGAGGCGAACCTCCGCGCCCTCGAGCGGCTCGCCCGTCTCCCAGTGCACGAGGCGGCCGACGATCTCCGTGCGCGACGGCGGCGCCTCGAGCGCGTCCGTATGCGCTTCGATCTCCGCGGCGAGCTGATCGAGGACTTGGGGATTCGCGGCGGCGAGATCCACCTCCTCGAACGGATCGAGATCGATCCGATAGAGCTCTTCGTGCCCGTCGGGGAACTGAAGGTAGCGCCACGTGTCGTTCACGAGCGCCTTGCCCGCGTCGTACGTGACGATCTCGCTCCGCCCGACCGGTGCGCCGCCCTCCAGGCGCTCGCGCAAGCTCAGACCGACAGCGCCCGCCGGCGCATCCTTGCCGAAGACGTAGTCGAGGATCGTCGCCGGAATGTCGCTCGTCGAGACGAGGTCGTCGTACGTGGCACCGGCCGGGATGCGTGCCGGCCAGCGGAAGAGGATCGGCGTTCGGAAGCCGAGGTCGTAGAGCGTGCCCTTGCCTTTTCCTTGGCCGGGGAAGAACTGGAAGCCGAGACCCCAGCCGTTGTCCGACGCATAGATCACGAGCGTGTTCTCGGCGAGACCGCGCTCCTCGAGCTCGGCGAGGAGCTCGCCCACGAGCTCGTCGAACCACGTCATGTTCGCGAGGTAGTTGACGGCCCAGAACGGCAACCCGAGGGCCTCGTAGGGATCCCGGTACTCCTGCGGTGCATCGAACGGCGTGTGCGGGAGGAGCGGCGCGAACCAAAGGAAGAACGGCCGCCCGTCGGTGCCGTCGAGGAACTCGCGCATCGGATCGAGCGCCGGACAGGATGCCTCCGGAGGTGCCGTCGAGCCGCAGAGCGCGGTGTCCCAGTCGTCGCGCCCGAAGTGGTCACCGATGGTCTGGAAGAAGCCGCCAACGGACGTCGCGAGGCCGTCGGTGAAGCCTGCGTCCTCGTACGTGCCGTACCACATCTTGCCGCCTTCCCAGGAGACGTATCCGCGTCGCTCGAGCTCGCGCGGAAGCGTGCGGAGGTAGTGCGACTCGCGGCGGTACGGGATGTCGCCGATCTGCGAAACCGATTCGAGCTCGAGCTCGCGAGCGCGCCACTGGAACGCGTGCAAGCCGTGGCTAGAGAGGAAGCTCATCAGCGACGGCTGGCAGAGGCTCGCCGTCGAGTAGCCGCGGGTGAACGTCACGCCCTCGCTCGCGAGCGTGTCGAGGTTCGGCGTCTGGACGATCTCCTGCACCGCGAGCGGGCCGGCGTTCGTCTGCAGCACCTGCGGGCTCGGCATGAAGCCGTGGTACGGCCAGCCGACGTCGTCTCCGGCGATGATGACGACGTTCGGCCGGTCCGGATCTGCGGCAGCGACGACCGCGGAGGCGAAGACGGCGAGCGCGCTCAGGAAGAGGATTCGGCAGGTCGAGTGCACGCGGGATACTCAATAGATCGCCGGCAGGGCTCCGGTCCAGCCCTTTTCTCCGGGTGCGCCGCTCACGGGCTCGGCTTCCCCGGGAGGAGCTCACGCAGCCGCGGCAGGGCTTCCGCGCCGACACGCTCGATCTGGTCGCTCACTCGCAGCGACATCGAGCCGCGCGCGAGTGGGAGTCCGTGCATCGACGCGCTCAGCGCTTCGCGTCGCTCGCCGCGCTCGCGAGCGACGGCCAGAGACGTGCCGCGGTTCGTCCGAGGCACCACGAGCGTTCCTCGTCCGTCAAACGCGAGAACGCGCGCCGCGCGAGCGCCACGAGCTCGGCGTAGGTCCGATCGTGCGTCTGACAGAAGTCGGAGCCCCACATCACGCGGCACGCGCCGAACCGAGCGACGATCCGTTCGACCCACGCGGCCGGATCCGCGCCCGAAGCGGACACGCCGTCGAGGACGAGTGTCGTCAACTTGAGATGCAGGTTCTCGAGATCCGCGAGCGCGTAGATCTCGCTCGGCTCGCTGCCCGGCGGCGGGAAGCCGCAGTGGTCCAGCGAGACCGGCACGTCCGGAAAGCGCGCGAGGACGGAGCGGACCTGCGGAAGCTGATGGGGAAAGGCCGTCACGATGACGTGCGCCCCGAGCTCCGCTGCGCGCTCCCAGATCGGAAACGTCCGCGGCTCGTCGAGCCAGGACGGCCCCGCCGAGAGCGCGAAGAGCCGCACGCCCCGCACGCCGCGCTCGCGTACCCAGTACGTGAGAGTCGCGGCCGGGTCCTCGCCGTTCGGGTCGACGCAGCAGGCGCTCGCGAAGCGATCCGGATGACGCGCAGCGCTGTCCGCGACGTAGCGGTTGTCGAACGAGTACGCGCCGACGCCCTGGACGAGGACCGCTCCGGCGACGCCCGAGGCGTCCATGCAGGCGAGAAGCGCCTCGGCGTCGTGCGGAGCCTCGTCGATCCACCGCCCCGTTCCGGTCCGCGAGAGCGGGTACGCCGCCCGGTCGGCGGCGACGACGTGCGTGTGCGTGTCGAGAAGGATCTCGTCGCTCGACCGTTCGCTCACGAGTTGATATCTAAGCCCTTAGCGATCTACGAGCAAAGCCTCGCCGAAAGGAGTCTCCCCATGGGCAACGAAGCGCCGCCGGCTTCTCCCGAGATCCCCGGGCTCGAGCCGGTCTTCCGGCACCTCGACGACGTCGGCTGGCAGCACGTCCGCACGCAGATGCACGGCGACGGACAGAAGTCCGTGCGGGAGAAGTGGCTCGCCTTCGGACGCGACCCGCAATACCTGTCGCTCTATGCGCGCTGGGATCCGGGCATGGTCGTCCGCCGTCACGGCCACTACAGCGACCACGTCCTGTTCGTGCTTCGCGGCGAGCTGATCTGCGGCGACGTACGATGCGCCGCCGGAACGCACATCGAGCTGCGCAAGGGAGCCGCGTTCGGACCGCTCACCGCGGGACCGGAGGGAGTCGAGCTCTTCGAGGTGATGATGGGCGACCCGCGCTCGTGGGGCGCGGACGAAGCGGGCTTCGACCGTCTCCTTCGCGAGCGCGGCATCGAGAAGCTTCCCGATCCGCCGATCGACCTGCCCGACTGGCTCGAAGATCGCCGCGGCTCGTGAGCGCAGCCGCTCCGCGAGCCGCGCCGCACGTCGCTGCGCACCTGGAAGCGCGTGGCGCGAGCGGTCTCTTCACGCGTCTCACGCGCGTGGCTCTGCGCCTGCAGGCGTTCCAGGAGCGCTGCCTCGGCCCGCTCCAGCTCAAGTTCATCGACTACTCGGTGCTGCGCGTGCTCGAGCTCTCCGGCCGGCCCCATCGCATGTCGCCCACTCGGCTCAGCGAGATCGTGCTCCGACCGACCGGCGGGATGACGCAGATCCTCGACCGGCTCGAGCGCGACGGCCTCGTCGAGCGATCGCCCGACCCCTCGGATCGCCGCCGCGTCACCGTCGCTCTCACGAAGGAGGGCCTCCGTACCGCGCGGCGCGCGAGCAAGCGCTACGAGCAAGCGCGCGCGGAGCTCCTCGCCGACCTCACGGCGGCGGAGACGACAACCATCGACTCGGCCGTTCGGCGCCTGCTCGTCGTCTTCGGCGATCCGGACGAGCACAGCAAGCCGCGCGGCCCCTAGCCTGCATTTCTCACCAGATCACGTCGCGAGGCGGTCGAGAGTGCCGAAGATTCGCGAGCCTCGGACCGGAGGGCGACGCAGGCGTACTTGAACAGTACGTCGAGGAGCCCGGAGGGAGAA
>VGTG01000132.1 GCA_016874795.1 Deltaproteobacteria bacterium
ACGGCGTCGGCGAGTGGATCGCGCAGTACATCGCGCTCCGCGCGCTGCGCGAGCCCGACGCGTTCCCCGCGGGCGACGTCGCGCTCTTGCGCGCTCTCGAGGCCGGCGACGGTCTCGAAGCGAGACCGACGCCCGCCGAGCTGCTCGAGCGCGCCGAGGCCTGGCGCCCGTGGCGCGCGTACACGGCGCAGCATCTCTGGACGTGGGACTTCACGAGAACCGCGACCAAGCCGGCCGCGGCACGAGAGGCTGCGACGGCAGAGGCATCGACACCGCGAAGCACCGCGGCCGCGACCGCGATCCGAGCACAACCTCGCGCTCTACCCCGAAAGACCGGGTCCGCCGCCACGCGACGCACCGACACCCCGAAGAGGAAGGCCGCACGATGACGACGACCCAGAGCGACCGCGCGAAGCACTTCGAGGACCTGCACCGAACCGGCACCTTCGTCCTCCCGAACGCCTGGGACGCCGCGAGCGCCGCGGTGATCGCCGCCGCCGGCGCGAAGGCGATCGCCACCACGAGCAGCGGCATCTCGTGGTCCCTCGGCGTGCCCGACGGCGAGGAGCTTTCGCGCGACGACATGATGGCCGCGATCGCGCGCATCGCACGCGCGGTCGACGTGCCCGTCTCGGGAGACGCCGAGGCCGGCTACGGCCCGTCTCCGAAGGACGTCGCGACGACCGTCGAGGCGCTGATCGACGCCGGCGCCGTCGGCGCGAACCTCGAGGACCGCCAACGAGCGGGCGGCGATCCGCTCTTTCCTCTCGACGCGATGTGCGAGCGCATCGCCGCGGCGCGCGCGGTCGCGGACCGAAGAGGAATCGGCTTCGTCCTGAACGCACGCACCGACGTCTTCCTCGCTTCGGTCGGAGACCCCGCCGAGCGCGAGGAGAAGACCCTCGAGCGCGGCGAAGCATTCAAGCGCGCCGGCGCCGACTCGTTCTTCGTCCCCGGCCTCGCGGACGTCCCGACGATCGCGCGGATCGTCTCGCGCTCCTCGCTGCCGGTGAACATCCTTCTGTCGGCGGGCGGACCGACGATCGCGCAGCTCGCGGAGGTCGGCGTCCGCCGCATCAGCGCCGGCGGCGCCGTCGCGAGCATCTCCTACGCGGCCGCGCAGCACGCGGCGAAGCAGCTCCTCGAAGGCGACACGAGCGTCCTCGCCACGCGCCTCGGCCACATGGAGATGCAGAAGCTCATGTCGAGGCGGTAGAGCGAGACCGCACTGCAGTCGAGACTGCAGTCGGGATCGCAGTCAGGACCGCGGTCGGGACCGCGGTCGGGACCGCAGTCGGGACCGCGGTCGGGACCGCAGTCGGGACCGCAGTCGGGACCGCAGTCGGGACCGCAGTCGGGACCGCTCAGTAGAACTTCCCCGGCGCCGGCGTCGGGTACCGATAGAGCCCCGTCCGCACGCGCACGCCGAGCGCCTCGCCGAGCGCGCGCATCGTCTCCGGACAGAACGCGTAGCCGCGGAGGCGCGCGATCCGGCCCTCGCGCTCCTCGATGCGGATCACCTGCTCGATCGCCTCCTTCCCGCCTCGCGTCACGAAGCCGAGGACGATCGCCTCGCCCTCGAAGAGCCGCCGCTCCATGCGCGTCGCATCGGGTCGGAACTCGGGCGGCCACTCCTCGTGCCCTTCGATCGCCTTCACGAAGAACTGGAACCGCGTCGGCTCACCGGCGCGCGCGATCTCGAGGCCGCAGCCGACGTTCTCGACCTGCGCGGTCTCCGTCACGAGCGCGAGTAGCCCCGCGAGGTCGCGCCGCTCGAAGCGCTCGACGAAGCGGTCGACGAGCTCGACGGAAGGCAGCGGGCGTTGCGTCACGGGCGGATCCTCGGCGGCAGCGGCGCGCAGGCGCTCGCGGCCGCGGTGCAGCGTCGTCTTGACGGCGCCCGTCGTCGTCGCGAGCACGTCGGCGATCTCCTCGAGCGTCATCTCGAACACGTCCTTCAGGATCACCGCGGCGCGCTCGCGCGGCGAGAGGCGCTGGAGCAGCGTCGTGCCGGCTTCGCGCACCGAGCGCACCGAGCTCATCGAGGCCGCCGATCCGGGAGTCGACGCATTCGGCGCCGGCGCCGCCTGCAGCGCCGGATCCGCGGCGACGCCGCGCAACGCCTCGCTCTCCGCTTCGCGGTGCCGCAGGACGTCGATCCACGCGTTCGTCGCGGTCCGCAGCAAATAGGAGCGTGGGCTCGCGACGGGATGCCCGAGGCTTCCGAGCGTCGCGAAGGCGCGGACGAGCGTCTCCTGGACGAGGTCCTCGGCGTCCCACAGGTCCCGCGTCAAGCGCCGGCAGTAGCCGTGCAGGACCGGCCGAAGCGGCGCCGTCAGGTCGACGTAGCGCTGCCACGACGCTCGCAGCTCGTCGCGAAGCTCCTGGGGGATCTCGCCTCCGGGCATCTCGTGCCCTCCTTTCTCGACCGTCAGGACGGACCGGGCGAGGCGTTGGATACGGGGGGTCGGCGCCGGGATCGACGCACGAGCCAGCGCGCCACCACCAACAGCGCGATCCCGACGGCGAGCGCGGTCAGGACCGGCACGAAGAGCGCCGCCATGGCGACCGCGACGGCGGTCCCCGATTCCACCAACGCCAGGAGCGGATTTGCCAGCCCCGCGGTCCCGAACGTCGAGGTCGCCCGCGCCAGGCTCGTCGCGCCCTGGACCGTCGCCGCGACGCCTCCGCCTGCGATCAGCGCGAGCGACCAGCGGAGGAACGGATCGACGCCCGCCGCGGCCGAAGCGGTGAGGAGCACGCCCGCGATCACCGCCGCCGGTGCGGCGATCACGTCGAGCAGATGATCGAGCCACGGGATCTCGTACGCGAGGATCTCGACGAAGGCGGCGACCAGGAAGGCGATCAGCGCCGCCTCCGTGCCGATCCACTCGAAGCCGGGCGAGAGCGCGACGTGCCCCGAGCTCGCCGCGACGCTCAGCGCGAGGAACGGCACGAACACGCGGAAGCCGCACGCCGCCGCGAGACCGATCCCGAGACAGATGCTGAGGAGAGGATCCATCTCAGACGTCCGCGCCGCTACTTCACCTCTTCCTCGCTCCGCAGCACCGCAAGGAGATCCGCGGCGAGATCCCCGATCCGCTGCCCGTCCGCCGCGACGTCGAGCGAAGGGTTCACGAACCGCTCGAAATGCCTCGCGGCCGCACCGGGATCGCCGCGCAAGCAGAGCGCCTCGACCTCCCAGGCGCGATACGAGAGCATCTTCCTGCGCGCGCGCCGCGAGTCCGCCGCGGCACCGATGTCCACGCCGCCGAGGTGATCCGCGCTGATCCGCAGCGCCTCCGCGATCTCGAAGCCGCGGACGCGCGGATTCGCGCGCTCGTCGAAGCCGAGGCCGCTCACGCGCTCGCCGAACATGCGACCCTCGATCCGCACGGGTCCGCTCCACCACTCGATCGGAAAGCCGTGCGCGGGCGCCTCGACGAGCGGCTCGCCCTCGAGATCGAGGTCCCACTCGGGCACCTGCAGGCGGTAGCGCGCGGGGAACCAGCGCGGCCCCTCGCTCAGCATCAGGAGCGCGCGCACGACGCCCGGGCTCCGGATGAACTCCGGCACGGTCATCTCGAACCGGTGCGTGCCGCGCACTTCGAAGCCGGGCTCGGGACCCTGCGCGGAAACGCCCGTCCACGGCACGACGGCGTTCCGGTGGTCGCGGCGATATTGATGGAAGCAGCTCAGGTCCCAGCCGTTGTCGAGCTGGATCACGCGCCACTCGTTCCGGTAGCGCGAGCTGCCCGGATCCTGATGTCGCGCGAAGTTCTCCTCGGACCATTGCCGGTCGATCCAGCCGACGGTTCCCTCGACCTCCTCGGCGACGTCGCCCCACCCGAGACGGCCGCGCATGCGGAGGCCGCTCTGGAAGTAGGAGAACGTCTGCTCCTCGCCGAGGAACATCATCTCGCCGCCGAGCTCCGGTCCGCCGAGCGGCGCGGGCGGGCGCTCCGCCTCGATCTCGAGCTCGAGCGCCATGCGCGCGCCGTGATGATCGACGGCGTGCAGCTCGACCGTCCATGCGAACGGGCGCAGGCTGCGGTCCGCGTTTCGCTGATTGCGCCAGACGCTCGGGGGCATGCCCGCCGCGTTCTTCCAGCGGAGGTCGAGGTGCTGCGGCGCCGCCGCGAGCCGGTCGTGCTCCGCCGACTCCGGGTGCGGGAAGTCGAAGTCCGTCGACGTGCCGTAGCGCCCGCGGTCGCAATCGAAGAAAGCGAGCGAGAAGAAGCTGAAGCGCTGCGTCCGGTCGAAGAGACGCGCGTCGGTGAACACGGTGAGAAACGCGTACTGCGTGCCGGTCTCCTTCCCGCGCAGGAAGCCGTCGACGAAGTACGTCTGCGTCGCGAGGCGGCGTCCGTCGCCGTCGCAATCGGGGAACGTGAACCACTTCGGATCGCCCCACGGGGCGACGTGCGGATAGGTCTTCCAGCTCAATTCGAGCTCCTTTGAAGTGCGACGCGTGTCCGCAAGAGCAGGAGCGGGCGCACCATATCGAGCCAGCCGCAGAGCGTCGGCCGCGTGCGTCGCGGGTCGATCAGGTCGTGGACGGAGAACCAGTCGGCGGCGGGGAAGGGTGTGCGTCCCCTCGCGAGCTGCTCCTCGAGCTCGCGCCGCTTCGCCTCCGGATCCGGCGCGGCGGCGATCTCGCGGCGGAACGCGACCGCGACTCCGCCTTCGAGCGGCAGAGCGCCGCGCTCCGCGGAAGGCCACGCGTACACCGTGCCGCCCGGACCGTAGTGCGCCGCGGCGGCGACCCCGTACGAGCGCCGCGCGATCACCGAAGCCCACGGCACGGTCGAGCGCACCGTCTCCGCGATCGCCTCCATGCCGTGGCGGATCGTCGCCGATGCTTCCGCTTCGGAGCCGATCATGAAGCCCGGCTGATCGACGAAGCTCAGGATCGGCAGGTGGAACGTCTCGCACAGACGGACGAAGCGCCGCACCTTCTGTGCGGCGTCCGCGGTCATCGAGCCGCCGAGGTGCAGCGGATCGTTCGCGAGGACGCCGACGGGCGTGCCGTCGAGGCGTGCGAGCGCGGTGATCTGCGGACGCCCGTAGAAGGGCGTCAGCTCGAAGAGCGAGCCGCGGTCGACGACGAGGGAGAGGAGCTTTCGCATGTCGTAGCCGCGGCGGCGGTTCCGCGGGATGATCGAGAGGAGCGCTTCTTCCGTGCGCTGCGGATCGTCCGCCGCCACGCCGCTCCCGTCGGGCGAACCCGAAGGCGGCAGCTCGAGCACGTTCGTAGGAAGGTACGACAGGAACCGCCGCGTCATTCCGATCGCCTCGCGCTCGTCCTCCGCGACCGCGTCGACGACCCCGCTTCGCTCGTGCACCTGCGCGCCGCCGAGCTCCTCCTTCGTCTTCTTCTCGCCGAGCGCGCGCTCGACGAGCGCGGGTCCGCCGATCAGCACCTGCGCTCCGCGCGTCATCACGGCGAAGTGCGAAGCGACGAGACGGGCCGCAGGGAAGCCCGCGACCGCGCCGACCGCGGCGGAGACGACCGGCACCGTCTCGAGCACGCGCGCGATCGAGACGAAGCGATGCGTCGCGAAGACCGGCTCCGGCGAAGGACCGCGCCCGGAGGCGCCGCGAACGCTGCCGCCGCCTCCTTCCAGGAAGCGGACGAGCGGCACGCGCCAGCGAAGCGCCATCTCCTCCGCGTAGACGCTCTTCCGGAGACCCGCCGCGGTCGGCGATCCGCCTTGCCTGGTGAAGTCCTCGCCGCCGACGATCACCGGACGTCCGTCGAGCTTGGCCGTGCCGAGGACGTAGTTGCCGGGCTGGAACGAGACGAGGTTCCCGTCCGCGTCCGTCTCGGCGTGCCCCGCGATCGCGCCGACCTCGCGGAACGAGTCCGCGTCGGCGAGCGCTTCGATGCGCTCGCGCACCGTCAAGCGCCCGCGCTCGTGCTGGCGGGCGACGGCTTCCTCGCCGCCGAGCTCGAGAGCGCGCCGCCGGCGCTCCTCGATCTCCGCGACTTCCTTCTCCCAGCCGCCGCGATCCTTCAGTCGTTCGCCCTCGCGCTCGACGGGCGTCCGCAGAGCGTCGCCCGAGCAGCTTCACCCTTCGACGGTGCCGGCCGTCGACTTCTCGCCGGCGCCTGACGCGTCGGGCGACTCCGGCGGAGCCTTCGTGCCTTCGTCCTTGCTCGCGGCCGGGACGGCGGGTGCAGCCTGCTCCTGCTTCTGCTGCTCCTCGTCCTCGAGCGCCTCCGTTTTCTGATCGACGTGACGCGACCAGCTCTCCGCCTGCGAGCGCACGTTCTCGTGCGCCATCGCCTGCCCGAAGTACTTCTTCGCCTGCTCCAGGTTGTCCTGGTTGTAGTACGAGATGCCGAGGAGCAACGTCGCCTGGCCGGGGTTCTTCAGGCCGCGCTTGCCGAGGGCCTGTCCGAGCGCCTTCGAGGCCTTCGGCCAGTCCTCGCGCTGCACGTAGATCTCGCCGGCGCGGAGGTAGAGGTCGCCGGACCCGGACATCTCCGCGGCCTTGGTCAGGTCGCCGATGGCGCGGTCGAACTCGCGCGCCGCGACCCAGCAGTTGCCGAGAGTCTCGTACGTCTTCGCGTCGCCGGGGACCTTCTTCTGCTCGAGCGCCGTGCTCAGGATCTCGCCGCCGCGATACGGGATCTCGCGGAAGAGGAGCAGCTCGGCGAGGCGCCGCAGGTCCGACTGGTCTCCGAGGAGCCCCTGGTTGTACGCGAGCTGCAGCGCCGTCAGCGCGTTGCCGTAATCGTTCAGCGCCGCCTGCACCGACGAGAGCTGGATCCAGTACGTCTTCCTGTTCGGATAGAGCGCGAGGAGCTGCCGGAGGAGCGGCAGCGCCGCGCGATACTCCTCGCGCTGCAGCCGGAGTGCGAGGACGAGCTGCAGCCAGCTCTCCTGCGGATTCGGCGTGAGGTCGACCGCCTTCTGCGCCGGCTCGAGCGCGGCGCCGTAGTTCTCCATCTGGAAGTAGGCGATCGCGAGGAGATAGTACGCCGTCGAGTTCGGCTCCGGCGCCTTCGCGAACCACGCCTTCAGGGCTTCGACCGCTTGGCCCCACTTCTCCTCGGCGAGGAGGAGCTGCGCGATCTGGAACTGGATCGAGAGCTGGTCCTCGTCCGAGAGCGCCTTCTCGGCCATCGCCTTGTCGAGGTGCGAGCGTGCCGAAGCGTACTTGCCCTGCGAGTGGTCGATCGAGGCGAGGATGCGCTCGACCTGCGCGCGCTCGAACGGCGAGAGGCTCGACATGCTGAGCTCGGAGAGCTCGGCGCGTGCCGCGTCGTACTTCTCGGCGTTCATCAGATCGAGAGCCGCGGTGAGCCGCTTGCCGGTGCGCTCGTCGATCGACTGGCCCGGCTTCGTCGGCGGCTTTCGGCCTTCCTTCTTCTCGTCTTTCTCCTCCTGGGCCTGCGCCTTCGGCGGAGCGAAGGATCCGGCGGCGAAGACGAGGGCCAGGGCAACCAGGGCTGCGATCGTCGTCGGTCGGCGGCGCACGGCTAACGCTCCAGCTTGAAGTCGAGAAGGACCTGGACGCCGTGGCGCTCGATGGCCACGCCGCCTTCGACCTTCGGGTTGTAACGCCAGCGGCCGATCGCGCGGAGCGCGGCCGAATCGAACGTGCCCTTCGGCTCCGAGTCGATCACGCGCGCGTTCGAGACCGTGCCCGCCGGCGTGATCGTGAACTCGACGAGCACCCAGCCTTCGATGCCGCGCTGCTGCGCGCGCATCGGGTACTCGGGGTTGATCCGGACGAGCGGGATGACGTCGCGATCCGAGCCGCCCGCGCCGCCGCCGATCTGGCCGATCCCCGTCGGCGCGACGGCGCCGCCGTCGACCGTCGGGCCGATCATCGGGATCGCCGCGGGAGCGGGGTTCAAGCCGATGCGGCCGACCTGCATCTGCGGAGCGCCCGGCTGGCCGACGACCGTCTGGCGGACGGGCTTCTCGCGGCGCTTCACCGCCGTTTCGGTGTCGCGGCGGAGGCGCGTGAACTCGATGCGCGTCGGCATCGCGAGCTCGTCGATGTGGAAGTCCGTGGCGATCAGGCTCGCGAGGAACCAGAACACGCTGCCCGTCACCGCGAGAGCGAGGACGAACGAGACCGGTAGCCGCAGTGCGAGAGAGTTGCTCATCCGGCTGGTGCCGCCGCTGCGACCGAGACGTCCTTGATCCCGCCGAGGCGGACTTCGTCCATCACCTTGGCCATCAGGCCGCTCTTCGCGGATTTGTCGGCCACGATCACGACCGTGTCCTCGGGGCGCTCGGCGTGCATGCGCTCGATGTTGGCGCGCACGTCGCGGAGCTCGACCTGCCGGCGATCCATCCAGAGCTCGCCGTTCTCGCGAATGGCGATCAGGATGTTGCCGCTTTCCTTGTGCGCGGCCGTCTGCGCTTCCGGCTTCGTCACGACGACGCCGGTCTCCTTCACGAACGACGTCGTGATGATGAAGAAGATGAGGAGGTTCAGGACGAAGTCGAGCATCGGCGCGAGGTCGATGCCGTGATCGTCACCTTCGTGGTCCGAATGGCTTCGCGCGAGCATTCCCGACTCACCCGCCGGTGCCGGCGGCGCTGCTGAAGCTGATGTTGTCGACGCCCGCGAGCCGGATCTGGTCGACGACCTGGATCACGACGCCCGCCTCGGCTTCTTCCTGCGCGATCACGAGGACGCCGAGCTTCGGCTTCGTCGCGTGCGCACGCTCGACGTTGGCGCGGACGGCGCGGACGTCGACGACGCGGTTGTCGAGCCAGATGTCGCCGTTCGCCATGATGCTGATCGGCAGGCTGTCGGACTCCGCGGTTCCCGCGGTCGCTCCGCCGCCCGCGCGGTTCATGCTCAGGGCGACCTCCTTCGCGAACACCGCCGTGATGATGAAGAAGATGAGGAGGTTCAGCACGAAGTCGAGCATCGGCGCGAGGTCGATGCCGGTCGACGATTCGAGCGAGGGTCCTTGGCCGTGACGACGGAGTCGCATCTCAGAACTCGAAGTGGTCGGCCAGGAGCTCGGTCTCCCGCCGCGCACGTGAGGTGAAGTAGTAGACCGGGTAGAGGCCGGTGATGCTCACGGCGAGGCCCGTGAGCGTGCAGATCATCGCGTGCGAGACGCCGCTCGCCATCGTGCGTGCGTCGGCCGAGCCGCGGAGCGCCATCGAGTCGAACACCTCGAGCATGCCGCTGACCGTTCCGATCAGGCCCAGGAGCGGCGAGAGCGGCACGAGCGTGCGCATCAGGGTCAGGTTCGACGTCATGCCGGCGTTCAGCCGCGAGATCATCGCCTGCCGGATCTGGCGAGCGCACCAGGACGAGCGGTCGGTGCGGCTGTTCCAGCGCTCCTGCATCTCCTTCGAGACGACGGGAAGCACGCGCAGGAAGTACCAGTAGCGCTCGATCACGAGCGTCCACATCACGACGCCGCAGGCGAAGATCCACGCCACGAAGCCCCCGCCCTCGCGGATGAGGTCGGTGACGCTGCGCACGGGGAGAAGGATCCACTCCACGGCGAGACCTCAGGCGACGCCGCGCTTTGCCCCGCCGCGCTTCGCTTCGATGCTCTCCGCGAGGAGCCCCGTGCTCTGCTCGTCGAGGACCTGGACGATCTGCCGCGACATCGTCGCGAGCCCCGCATTGATGAAGAGCAGCGGGATCGCGATGCCGAGGCCGAGGACGGTCGCGATCATCGCCTGTCCGATGCCGGTCGCCATCAGCTTCGGATCGCTGGAGCCCGACTCGGTGATGCTCTGGAAGGTGATGATCATGCCGATGACCGTTCCGATCAGCCCGAGGAGCGGACCGGCGGCGACGGCGAGCCGGAGGAAGGGCTGGAAGCGCTCGAGCTTCGGAATCTCGCGGAGGACCGCTTCCGAGATGCGGAGCTCTGCGACGTCGGCGCTCTCGTCGATCGTCGAGGCATCGCCCTTGAAGGCGAGGAGCACGCGGCCGAGCGGGTTGCTCGGAGTCGGCTGCTCGAGGTGCTTGAGCTGGTTGTTCACCGCCATCCGTTCCTTCAGCAAGTAGAAGAACTGATAGACGGCGACGAGCAACCCGATCAAGCCGACGGCGATGATCACGTAGCCGACGAGCTCGCCATGCTCGATGCGCTCCATCACGGTCGGACGCTCGACGTAGAGCGCGAGGAGGGCGCCGCGCGACGGGTCGATGAAGCCGGCCGAGTAGCCCTCGGTCGTCGCCTGGACGCCTTCCGCCGCGTTGGTGAGCTTCGAGGTGGGCTGCCGCGAGAGCACGGCCAGACTCTCCACCGCCGGCAGGTAGTTCAGGTAGCGGCCGTCCGAGATGGCCGTGAACGTGCCGACGCGAACGACTTCCTTGTCGTTTGCCGCACCGTCCGGCTCGACGACCTTCGTGGTGAACCTCGCCACCTGGCCGCCCGCGGTCATCTCGCGCTGCATCTCGAACCAGAGCTGCTGGAGCTCCTCGATCGAGGGCAGCGAGCGCGAGGACGCGATCTTGTTCAGGAACTCCTCGCGATCGGGATACTGCGCGCTCGTGAGGGACAGCGGCAGCATCGTGGCGATGTCGCCCGCGACCTGGCGCGTGACGCCGAAGAGCTCGCCGAGGTTGCCCTCGCGCGCCCGCAGCATCGTCTGGAGCTCGCTCATCCTGAGCTCGTTCGCGTCGAACTGCTTCGAGAGCTCCTGGCTGCGCGCCTCGGCCGCGTCGCGGTCGGCGATCGCCTTCGCGAGGAGGCCGGCTTGCTGATCGCGCGCGGCCTTGAACTCGCGCTCGCGCTCGGCGTTGACCTGCGCTTCGCGCTGGCGCGCCGTGCGCGTCTGCTGGAGAAGCGCGTCGAGCGAAGCGGCGCCGGAAGCCGCCGTTTGCGCCTGCGTCGGCTCCTTTGCGGGAGCTTTCGCTTCCTGCGCGTGCACGCCGCCGGCGACGGCGAGCGGGGCCGCGAGGGCGAGGAAGAGAGCGCCATTCAGGAAACGCTTCATGACGCGGCCTCCTTGTCCTTCGCCTGCGGAGCCGGAATGGGAACGACGAGAAGGTCGGGCGCGCCGAGCTTCTTCGCGACGCGGAGGCCGTCCTTGATCGCGTGCTCGTACTCGGGATCGACGACCCACTTCTTCTGCGCGGCGTCCCAGTAGCCGGTCTCGCCGCCGTCGAGCGTCTGGTACATCAGCGCGACGCGGCCGACGCGGAGGAAGTTCACCGTGCGCTCGCCGTTCTCGTCGGAGATCTTGCCATCGTACGCTTCGAGCGTGCGGCCGTACTCCATCTCGATCTGGTACGCCTCGAGGATGCGCCGATACTTCTCCGAGGTCGTGACGTCGGCACGATCGAGGAGCTCCGTCAACGTAGCGACGCGCTTCGCGCGCTCCTCCGGAAGGAACGGCAGGTCGAGCTGGACGAACTGATCGAGCGTCTCGACCATCTGCCGCATCAGCGGCAGGACGTCGCGCGCGGTCGTCTCGATCTCGCCGAGCTGCTTGTTGATGACCTCGATCTCGGCCTGCTGCGCCTTGATCTGGGCCTCGAGCTGCGTGCTGTACGCGTTGATGCTGTCCGTGTCCGCCTTGGCCTGGCGGTACTTGGACAGCGCGTCCTGCTCCTCGTCGAAGAGCTCGTCGATTCGCTTCTGCGATTCGGCGGCGCTCTTGTCCGCGGCAGCTTGCTCGTTCAGTACGGCGTCGAGCTTTCCCTGATCCTGGGCGCTCGCGATCGAGCCAGGACCGAGGAGAGCGGCCGCCGACGACACCGCGAAGACGAGGGTCCGCGCGGATTTCCACGTGTCGTGCATATCGTCTCTCTCGAGCGGAAGACCGGCGGAGTGCCGGTGCGGCCTGAATACGACAGCCCCCAGGGGACCGCAAGGCGCAACGAGGATTTGATCGCGCGTTCCGCGCGGCCGTAACCAAGACTTCAAAGAAAAGTCTGACACACTGCGCGATGCGCAGCGGAGCCGCGCTCCGCAGGGTCGGACGGGCTCAGGAGAGGACGGGCGCTTCTTCCATTCGCAGGGCCGCGCGCAGCACCGGGTGGCCGCTCGCACCGAGCGCTTCGAGGATATCCGGGGCCAGCATGCCCACGTTACGAGCACTCTTCAGGAGCTGGGGCGTGGCGCGACCCGACAGAAGAGCCTCCTGATCGGCCCGATTGATCTCCTCCTGCTCGCGTAGCATTGCGGGGGCGATCGAGTCCGTGTCCGTGTACCCGGCCTCGCGGATTCTTCGTAGGACGCGCTGCAGCATGAGCGGGCCGGGGCGATCGGTCACCGAGAAGAGGATCTGTCCGAGCCAGCGCTGCGTGAAGCCGATCCGCTCGTCGAGCGACGCCTCCTTCATCCACGCGGCGACGTACAGGACACCGAAGCCCATATGGCGGCTCTCGTCGCGCGTGATGAGGCCGAGGATGTCCTTCAGGAGCGGATTCGTTGCGTGACGGTGCAGCCCCTCGAAGATGCTCATCGCCATGCTCTCGAGGAAGAACTGCTCCGTCGCGATCATGCGCAGCGGATCGTCCGTCGCGAGGAGCTCGTCGAACATCCCCTCGGTCATCGGATCGATGTCCTCGAGCTCCTCGTCCATCTTGTCGATGAAGCGGCGGTAGGCGAGGTGATGACGCGCCTCGTCCATCGCCTGCGCGACCGCGGCGTTGCGATGGTCCTCGGCGCGCAGCGTGAGCGCGAGCTTCGCGCACACGTCCTGCGCGACGCTCTCGCCGACCTGCAGGATGTTGAGGATGCGCCCGGCGCCGCGCCGGTTCACATGGCTCTTGACCTCGTCCGGCAGCGCCCGGAACGTGGGCGTACGGCCGAAGGCTGTCCACTCGTGGTCGACGATCGACTCGTCGCGCCCGACGGGCGTCGACCAGTCGACGTCCCGATCGATGTCCCAGTCGGCGGAGTGCGCCTTCGAGAAGATGGAGGCGATTCCCGGGTGGCCGGTGTTGTCGAGCTTCAGGAGCTCTCGCGTTCGCATCGGATCCTCCTCGCGCTTCCCTCGTCTTCAGGCGGCGGCGCTCTGTGCCGCGAGACGGGTCAACCGTACGGGAACATAGCGGTGGTGCGGGCACCCCGTGAAGGGGTCCCGATCGGTGGCATCGGTGATCTCGTTGCAATTGGCGCCCTGCATCTCGCGCCGGCCGCCGGGCTCGGAGGCGTACTCGACCCCGAATCCGTTCGGCATCCAGACGTGGCCGGGCATGCACTTCGGATCGATCGCGGCGGGGAGCTCGATCGCGCCGCGGTGCGTCTCGATCCGGACGACGTCCCCTTTCTTGACGCCGAGGGAGTCCGCGTCCGCGGGGGCCAGATGCAGCTCGCAGTGCGGTCCCTGGCCCTTCCGCCAGGCCGGGTCGCGCTGGATCGTGTTCGCGGTCCAGCGCGTGCGGAGGCCGCTCGCGAGGACGAACGGGTACTCCGGATCCGCCTCGGCGCGGCTCCCGAGCGCCCGCTTGATCTCGCCGACCATCTCGGGCGGCGCGATGCGGATCTTCTCGTCCTCGTGGCCGATGTACGCCTCGAGCCCCGCCTCCAGATCGGTGCGCGCGATCTCGACGCCCTCGGGATGCGCGAGGATGCGGCGGAACATCTCCTCGGCGAGCGAGAAGGGGTCGGTCTCGGCCCAGTCGGGCCCGAACGTCCGCAGCACCGACTCGCGGCGTCCCATCGCGTTCGCGTGGCAGTTCGCGTAGATCGCGGTGAGCGACGGCGCCGGGAAGTGGTGGCCGATGCCGCGGTAGCCCCAGAAGAGGATCTGCGACTCGCCGTTCAGGCCCATCGCCGCGACGTCGCCGAGCTTGCCGAACGCCGTGGCGAGGAACGCGCCGCGCGCCGCCGCCGTCTCCGGCTTGCCGATCTCCGCGAGGTCGTCGGGAAGCGGCGCGCTGATGCCCATCGCCTCGGCGAGCCGCACGTAGATCTCGGCCTCGGGGAGTGCGTCCTCGGGCCCGGGCACGACCGGCGGCCGCACCTGGATGTCGATCTCGGGATGGCGCTTCGGGAAGAGCGCCGTCTCCCACTTCTCGTAGCCGCACGGCACCGGCAGCACGTAGTCGGCGAGCTGCGCGGTCTCCGTCATCGCCGGGTCGATCACGACCATCAGGTCGAGGCGTTCGATCGCCTCGCGCCACGCGCCCGTGTCGGAGTAGGAGAGGAGCGGGTTCGAGCCCTCGACGATCAGAGCGCGGATCCGCTCCGGGTGGTCGTTCCGGATCTCCTCGGGGACGAGCGTCGGCGAGAACATGCCGGCGTTGCCGAGCGCGCGGATCGCCGGGATCCCGGAGACGAGTGCTCGCTCGGGCTCGGCGTGGCGCCCGGGGCTCAAACCCGGCGGCAGCGCGGTCTCGATGAAGCCGTTTCCGCCGGGCTTGCCGATCGAGCCGGCGAGCGTGCAGCTCAAGCGGATCAGGTACGAGATCAGCGTCGAGAACGGCGTCTGCTCGACGCCGAGGTCGAACATGATCGCGCCGCCCTTTTTCGCGAACTCCTCGGCGACCTCGGTGATCTCGCTCGTCTCGAGCCCGGCGCGCGCCGCCATGTCGGCGACGTCGATCCTCGCGAGCTCGTCGCGGATCTCGCCGAAGCCGACGGTGTGCGCGCCGACGAACGCGACGTCGTAGAGCTCGCGCTGCACCATCGTCGCGGCGATGCCGAGGAGGAGATAGGCGTCGGAGCCGGGCCGCACGCGCAGGTGGCGGTCGGCGCCGCGCGTCGTCTCGGTCTCGCGCGGATCGGCGACGACGACCGTGCAGTCCTCGCGGTCGCGCAGCGCCTTGAACGTGTCCGTGGGGTTGTGGCCGCGGTTCGAGATGCGCGGATTCGTGCCCATCACGATCAGGTAGCGCGCGTGCTCGAGGTCGGGATGGAAGAAGCAGGTCGGCGAAGCGTCGAACATCCACTGGTCGACGAGCATGTGCTGCGTCTTCTCCTGCGCGAACGCGTTGAACCAGCGGCGCGAGCCGGTCGCGCGCAGGAACGACGAGGCGTAGGGCGCGTCGAGATGGTTCGCCTGGCCGCCGATGCCGACGAGCGCGAGCGAGCGCGGACCGTGCGTCTCGCGCAGCTCCTTCAGCTTCGCGCCGATCTCGGCGATCGCCGTGTCCCAGGAGATCCGCTCGAACGAGCCGTCCTCGCGGCGTCGCAGCGGATGCTGCACGCGCTGCCCGTGGTGTGCGTACGAGCCGACCGTCACCGCCTTGTTGCAGATGTAGCCCTGCGTGATCGGGTTGGACTCGTCGGCGCGGATGCTCGTGATGCGGCCGCCCTCGACGTCGACGCGGATGCCGCAGTTGTGGCTGCAGAGGACGCAGACGGTCGGGAGGTCCTTTCCGTCGAGCGCGATCGGCTTCTTCGAGACCGAAGGATGGACGTGGACGTGCGGGACGTTCACTGCGTTGCCTCCTTGGCCAAGGCGTTGCCTGGCGTTTTCGAGTGGACTTACTTTGCGAGAGCTCTCTGCACGGCGCCGAGATCTTTGACGACTCGCTCGAACACGCGATCGCCGAGCTTCTCGCGCAAGCGCTCCTGCGCCTTCTCCCAGAGCCGGTGCGCCTCGGCGAGCTTCTTCCTTCCGAGCGACGTGAGCTCGACCTGCTTCGCACGTCCGCCCGCGCCGGTCTCGACGGTGACGAGGCCACCTTCCTCGAGCGGCCTCAGCACGCGCGTCATCGTGCTCGGATCGAGGCCGAGCTCGCTCGCGACGGTCTGCATCGCTCCGCCCGCCTGCAGGTGGATCGCGGCGAGGATCGCGAACTGCGTCGCGCGGAGGCGAGAAGGCGCGAGCGTCTGGTCGTAGAGGTCCGTGATGGCGCGCGCGGCGCTCCTTGCGTTGAAGCAAGCGCAGTCGCCGAGGGACGACGCGACCGCCGCCGGGATCCGCTCCGCACCGCTCGTACGGGCCACGGCTTGTATCTACAAGTATGGGCGGAGCCCAGTCAACGGGGCTTCCCGTCTTGGAGTCGCGGAGCCCGCGCGGTAGACAGTTTTCCGTGGAGACGCTCGAGTTCTCGATCGAGCCGAGCGCGCCGACGAACGAAGCACCGCCGGGGCCGGGAGGCGTGATCCAGCTCGACGGCGGGCCTTCCCGCGCGATCCTCCTCGCGCCCGACACGATCGATCCGGCGCGCGCCTATCCGCTGATCACGGTGCTGCACGGCGCCGGGCGTCAGGACGAGATCCTCGTCCGCGCGTACCGCGAGGAGGCGGCGCGGCGACAGGCGCTCTTCCTCGTGCCGCGCTCCACGCAGGCGACGTGGGACCTCTTCGTCGGAGCGAACCGCGACGATCTCGATTTCCTGATGCGCGTGTACCGCGGCATCTACGAGCGCTACCGGATCGATCACGCGCATCAGTCGCTGATCGGCTACTCGGACGGCGCGACGTATGCGCTCGCGATCGGCCTCTCGAACCCGCGCGTCTTCTCGGCGGTC
>VGTG01000133.1 GCA_016874795.1 Deltaproteobacteria bacterium
GCGGCGCGATGCGCGGCGCGATGCGCGGCGCGATGCGCGGCGCGATGCCCGGCGCGATGCGTCGGGCGCCTCGCAGCCGCGCGAGGCGTGGATCCGCCGCGTCGCTCGGCTTCGCTGGGAGCATCCTCTCGCGACACCGGGGAGCGACGATCCCTTGCAGCCGTACGGCGCGATTCGCGAGACCGCGGCACTCGCCGGCGAGGACGCGATCGTCACGACCGACGTGGGGCAGCACCAGATGTGGGCGGCGCAGGCGTATCCGTTCTCGTCGCCGCGGCAGTGGCTCACCTCGGGCGGTCTCGGCACGATGGGATTCGGGCTTCCCGCGGCGATCGGCGCGGCGCTCGCCCGTCCGGAGAAGAAGATCGTCTGCTTCACGGGCGACGGGAGCCTCCTGATGAACGTGCAGGAGCTCGCGACCGCCGCGGAGGAGAACGTGAACGTCGCGATCGTGCTCCTGAACAACGGGCACCTGGGCCTCGTGCGCCAGCAGCAGGAGCTGTTCTACGGCGAGCGCTACTGCGCCTCTCGCTTCCACGCTGCGCCGGACTTCGCAGCGATCGCACGCGGCTTCGGCGTCGAGGCCTTCGACCTCGGCCGTACCGCGGACCCGAGCGACGCGCTCGAGAGCGCGCTCTCGCGACACGGCCCGTGCCTCGTCAACATCCCGATCGAGGCGGCGGAGAACGTGTACCCGATGGTCCCCCCGGGCGCCGCCAACCGCGACATGATCATGGGGTCCGGTTCGTTTGGGCGCATCTGCACCCAGGCTCGATCGAGCCTGGGTGCAGATGCGCTGTAACGAACCGGACCCCCTTGGAGGAAGCGCCCTTGGAGGAAGCGATGGACTGTTCGAGTAGCGCGGTGCTGCGGCTCGTCGTGAGGAACCACCCCGGCGTGATGTCGCACGTGTGCGGGCTGTTCGCGCGGCGGGCGTTCAACCTCGAAGCGATTCTCTGCGTGCCGGCGGGCGACGGCCGGCGCAGCGTGATCCTGCTCGTCGCGAACGAGGAGGAGCGGCTCGAGCAGGTGATGCGACAGCTCGCAAAGCTCGAGGACGTCGTCGAGATCCGCCGTGCGCCGGAGGCGCAGCATGCGTTCGCCGAAGCGGCGCGCGTCGTCTGCTGAGCAAACGGGCTCGTGGGCGGCTTGCGTCGGCGCGCGCCAGCGCGCTTGCCAGGGGTGACGCTCGCTCTCGTCGTTTTTCGGTCGATTCGGGGTCGTCCGGTTTCTCCGGGTCCGCCCAGCATGGACCCTTCCTCGACGAGACGAGACGAGACGAGACGAGAGGAAAGGAGCCGAGCATGCTCGCACACCGCCGATCGCCCCGCGCCCCAAGGCGAATTCGATACGCACACGCGACCTCGCGTTCTTCGCGCGCCGTCGGCGCCGTCCTCCTCGCGCTCGTCCTCGCGGGCTGCCCGAAGGAGAGCGGGCCGCGCCTCGAGGTCGAGGCCGGAACGCAGCACGGCCTCCTCGCGCGGAGCTTCGGCGGCGTGATGGACTCCGCGGGAGACTCGGTGTGCTGGCGCGACGTGAAGATGAGTGGGATCGGGAAGCTCACGGTGCGATACAGCAACGGCGAGGGAGCGGGCGACGCGGTCGACGTGACGTACCGCGGTGCCGCGATCGGACGCATCGCTCTTCCGAACTGCATCGCGGGAGGACCCTGGGCGGGAGCCTGCGGAACGGCGTCGACCCAGATCCCGGCGCAGCAGGGATCGGGCGAGCTCTGTCTCGTCGGCGTGGGCACGGGCTGGATCGGCGCCCTCGACTACGCCCAGCTCGGCGCGACGCTTCCGTCGCCGACGTCGTCCCCGTCGCCGGGCCCCGCTCCGTCCCCTTCTCCGTCACCGGCGCCGTCCCCGTCACCCGCCGGGTGCGCCGGCGATCAGGAGTGCGAGGACGGGAATCTCTGCACCGAAGACCGCTGCGAGCACGGCTCGTGCACCTACGCTGCGAGCGACTCGTGCGGGAGCATCGTCCCGCTCTACGACGGGAGCACGGTACTCGAGCCGCCCCTCGTCGAGGAGACCGCGACGGCGCTCGTCTCGCGATGGGGGGACCGGGCGCGGGACCGACACGCGCGCGAGAGCCAGTTCCAAGCCTACGAGCACTACCTGAGCCACTACTGGGAGCATCGCGCCGCGGCCGTCGAGATCGTCGATCGCGTTGCGAAGGGCGGGACGACGATCACGTTCCACGTGACGACGGAGTGGAAGCTGAAGGAGGGCCAGGAGGAGTTCCGTCTCTTCTTCCGGGGCATCAACACGGTCGCCGAGTACTCCGACAACCGGACGATGACGCGCATCGACGACCTGCACTATACGCACGACGTCTCGTACAACTCGCGCGAGCACCGCCCGCTCCGCATCGGCGACGCGATGGAGTTCGAGCTGAGCCAGTTCCTCGATTCCCCGCCGCGCGGGCGCGACAACTACTACGGCACGACGATGCTCTACGTGGTGGGGAAGGGCCTCGTGCCGTGGGAGGGAAGCGGACCGCTTCGCGACTCGCGGCCGATCCCGGAACGAGAGCTCCTCGGAGGAGGCACGACCGTCCATCGGAGCGAGTCGGCCGAGCCCGACAACGTGTTTCTCCAGTTGACGCAGAACGCTTCTCCGCAGAACGCGCAGCGGTTCGTCCGCGGACGCCGCGTGCAGCACACGAGCTTCGTCGACGGCGCGCACGACGAGTCGCCTGCGAATCCCGCGTGGACCACGCAGGCCGGAAAGGCCGGTCCCTTCTACGTGGACGAGTCGTGCACTGCGTGTCACCCGAACAACGGGCGCGCGCTGCCGCCGGCGGTCGGCGCGGCGCTCGAGCGCTACGTCGTCCGCGTCGGCGACGCGAGCGGAGCCCCGGATCCGCTGCTCGGCTTCGTGCTCCAGCCGCGGGGCGTGGGGGGACCGGGCGAGGGTGACGCGATCCTCCAGGGTTGGACCCTGGAGGGCGGACTTCGCAGTCCGCGCTTCGCGTTCACGGGTGCTTCGCCGAGCCATTTCTCCGCGCGCATCGCGCCACCGCTCGTCGGGCTCGGTTTGCTCGAGGCGATCCCGGAAGACGCCGTCCTCGCGCGAGAGGATCCCGGCGACGCGAACGGCGACGGGATCTCCGGTCGCGCGAGCGTCGTGACCGATCCCGAGAGCGGCGTTCCGCGTCTCGGCCGCTTCGGCTGGAAGGCGGCGCAGGCGACGCTCCGGCATCAGGCCGCAGCGGCCTTCCGCTCGGACATCGGCGTGACGTCACGCGTCTTCCCCGATCCCGACTGCGGTACGTCGCAGGTCGGTTGCGGTGCTCGCCGCGTCGAGGTGAGCGACGTCGATCTCGACGACCTCGCCGCGTATCTGGCGCTCCTCGGCGTGCAGGCGCGACGCGATTCGGACGATCCGGTGGTCGAGCTCGGCGAGGAGCTGTTCGCCGCTGCGGGCTGCACGGGCTGTCACACGCCGACGTTCGTCACGACGTCGTTCCATCCGTTCGCCGAGCTCGCGGGTCAGACGATTCGTCCGTATTCGGATCTCCTGCTGCACGACATGGGCCCCGGCCTCGCGGCGACGCTGCCGGAAGGGAACGCGTCGGGTGCGGAGTGGCGTACGCCGCCTTTGTGGGGCATCGGCCTCACCGCCGGCCCGAGCGGCGGGGAAACCTATCTGCACGACGGTCGTGCGCGCACGCTGAAGGAAGCGATTCTCTGGCACGGAGGCGAGGGCCAGCGCGCACGCGACGCGTTCGCGTCGCTGCCCGCCTCGGATCAGGAAGCGCTCCTCACATTCCTGCGCTCGCTCTGATCCGAAGCGAGGGACCTACCAGGGCGGCGGCGACTTCCAGTCGTTCCAGTAGGTGGTCTCCGACGTCGACCGGCGAAGCGTGTTGCCGAACCGGCCGCGCGGGTACTCCATCGGGATGCAGCAGTGGAGCTCCGCGGCGTCCGGCACGCGAAGCATCTCCGAACGCGAGGCATCACGTCCTCGTGCAGCGTCGTCCCGCCGCTCGGCGCCTTCGAAGCCGCGTCGAGGATCAGCTTCAGGTGCGCGTCGGGGATCGGGTCGGGCTTGAACCTGCGGATCGCGCGCTGCGTGAACATCGCTTCGCCGACTGGCATGGTCAGCTCGGGCGGCGGCGGAAGGCGAACGGGGTCTCCCATGCGCCGACCCGATCAGGATCGAGGCGCCGAGCGAGAACGTGGAGAGCCCGCACGAGATCGAGATCAACGAGGGATTTCGTCGCGCTCTCGATGCGATCGACTCGCGGGTGCCCGTCGTGTTCCTCACGGGCCGCGCGGGAACCGGCAAGTCGACGCTGATCCATCTCGTTCGCGAAACGAAGCCTCGAAACTGCGCCGTCGTGGCGCCGACCGGCGTCGCCGCGCTGAACGCCCGCGGGCAGACGATCCACTCGTTCTTCGGCTTTCCTCCGCGTCCGATCGACCTCGACTCGATCGAGCGGCGCCGGGATCGAAAGCTCTGGGAGAAGCTCGACCTCCTCGTCGTCGACGAGGTTTCGATGGTGCGCGCCGACGTGATGGACGCGATCGACCGCTCGCTCCGTCTCAATACTGGCCGCGAGAGCGAGGCGTTCGGCGGCGTTCCGCTCCTCCTCGTCGGCGACCTGTTCCAGCTTCCTCCCGTCGTGGCGACGGACGAGGAGGCCTTCCTCCTCGCGCACCGGTACGCGAGCCCGTGGTTCTTCTCCGCCCGTTCGCTGCAGCAGGTCGAGCTCCACGTGATCGAGCTGACGCGCGTCTATCGACAGCGCGACGCGCGCTTCCTCTCGCTGCTGAACGAGATCCGCGAGCCGGTCGAGCCCGCGAACGCGATCGCTTCGCTCAATGCAGCGTGCTGCGAGAGCGAAGAGGCGCCGGATCCGTACGAGCCCGGCGTCGTGACGCTCGCCTGCACGAACGCCGTCGCGGGGCGCATCAATGCGAAGCGGCTCCGGCAGCTCTCCGGGCCGGAGCGGACGTACGTCGGCGAGATTGCCGGACAGTTCAACGTCCCGCAGGACAAGCTCCCGTCGCCGTACGACTTGACGCTGAAGGTCGGAGCGCAGGTCATGTTCACGCGGAACAATCGGACCGCGGGGTGGGTGAACGGCACGGTCGGGACGGTGGCGGGCCTCGAAGGCGATCGCATTCTCGTCGAGGCCGCCGAGTCCGGCGAGACGATGCTGCACGCCGTATCACGGGAGACGTGGGAATCGCACCGGTACGAGTGGGACCCGGCTCGCGGGAGCGTCGTGGCCGTGCCGATCGGCCACTATCGCCAGTTCCCGCTGATGCCGGCCTGGGCGGTGACGATCCACAAGTCGCAAGGGAAGACACTCGACCGGGTCGTCATCGATCTCGGCAGCGGCGCTTTCGCTCCCGGGCAGGTCTACGTGGCTCTGAGCCGCTGTCGCTCTCTCGGCGGAATCCGCCTGACACGGCCGATCCGCGAGGACGACGTTCAATGCGCGCCGGAGGTGCTCGAGTTCCACGAGGCCCTGCGCGCGGCGCAGCCTGTGTTCTCGCGGACGACGCGATCGCGGAGACGCTGAAGCCGGTGCTGCGCGCGATGGCGGACGGCGTGCCGTTCGTCGCCGCTTCGGTGGAGGCGATCGACACCTGGGCTGCGGAGAACGGCACGGCCGGCGATCCGCCGCAGGTCGCGGGCGCGTTCAAGACGCCGTACCGCGACGTCGAGATCGAGGCGTTCGCGCGGACGTACACGCTGTGGATGGTGCAGCGAACGCTCGACGCGTGGGCCGCGCTCTCGGAGCCGGAGCGAGAAGCGGTCCTCGCCGCTCTCGACGGAACGGGATGGGACGCAACCCTCGCGCTACGGCCGCGGCACCGGCTCGTGAAGCGCGGCTACCAGCTCGCCTGGCAGGAGGGTTGAGCTTCCTGGCTATTCCACGCACCCCGTCGGGGCGGGGCAGTCCTTTCCCTGGAAGAGCTTGCCGAGCATCCCGTCGCGTCCCGGCGGCGCGGTGCAGGCGAGGCAGAGCCGCTCGAGGCCGCTCTGGATCGACGCCTCGACCTCGCCCTCGGAGACCGCGATCCGGAGGTCGTAGTCGAGGGTCGTCGGCCCGTCGCCCCGGAGGACGGCCTTGAAGGTCTTTCCCGCGCGCCACTCGATCTGCTGCGCGGTGCCGTCGTCGCGCTCGCGGTCGCGGTAGACGAATCCTTTTGGCTTGACCTCCGAGCCCTGGAGCGACCAGTTCTGGCAGGGGAGATCGGTCTCGTGCCGCTGGCCGCTCGTGGCGCTCGCGACGATCAGGCGCGCTCTCACCGTCCCGTTCGGGTCGGCGCCGCAACGCGGGTCGTCTTCGCTTCCCGGAACGGGAATGCGGATCGATCCGTCCTTCGAGGCGATGACGATCCGGTTCTTCGACTCGTCGTCGGCGAGCTGGTTCTGGATCTGTAGGAGGCTCGCCTCGAGGAACGTGTCGTTCGGCTTGCCGGGGAACTCGTTCGGATCCGCCGGGTCGGTTCCGCCGTCGATCTCGTCGCGGTCGAAGACGCCGTCGCCGTCGCGATCGAGGCCCGTCGTCAAACCCTCGCCCGGCGGCACGCACGTGTAGGTCAGCTCCTGACCGGATGCGGCCGCGAGCGCGCGGAGGGCCGCGTCGCTTCGCGGCGGCTCGAGCTCGCGATCGGAATCGAAGGAGCCGGCCGCGTTCAGCAAGAAGCCTCGCGCCTCTCCGCCGACGATGCCCTTGACCACCAGGTCGCACTCCGTCGCCTCCGGCTGCCCCACGAGAGCGAAGGGAGTGAGGGCGCGCGCGATCAGGAGATCGACGCGCGGCCCGACGACCGCGGCATTGGTACCGTCGAGCGTGACCTGCTGTCCGACGATCGGCGCGTAGGTCGTGTCGAACGCCATGACGAATTGCTCGAGCTGCCTTCTCTGGACGTCCGTCAAGGAGAACACGTTCGCGCCCAGGAAGTGGAAGACGGTGTCGATGGCGCCGTCGTGCAGGAAGCCGAACCCGCGCACCTGCGGCCCGAGATGCTGGCGCTCGGCGGGCGGGACGTTCAAGGCAGCGACGCCGACTGCGCCGAACATGCCGACCTTCTGATAGGCGTTGCGCAGGTGCGCGACCTTGAACTCCTGACTTTCGTTCTCGAAGCTCGAGCCGCCGTTTGCGCCGAAGAAGCCCTGTGAGGGGTCGAGCTCGTGGCAGCCGTTGCACGTCTCGATGATGTCCGTGATCTGGTTGAAATAGGTCGAGCGCGCCGCCGCCTCCGCTGCCGTGTCCTGGTTGTCGAGCCGTTTGATCGGGTTCGGCGGCAGCTCGACGCTCAGGATGAAGTCCGCGAACGCCGACATGTCGGCGTCGGGGATCTCTCCCTCGTCTCGTCCGAGGAGGCCGTCGAAGGCGGCGTTGAAGGCTTCGAAGGCGAGCTTCTCGTCGAGCGGGTTCCCCGGTGGAGCGGCGTTCCCACCCGTGCGGTCGCCGCGCCAGTGCATCGGTCCATGGTGGTCCATCCCGCGCAGCGTCTGCGTCGTCATCGGACCCTTCATCGGATGGAAGTCGTCCGAGAAGCCGACGACCGGGAACGGATTCGGGTTCGGCATCACGACGTCGTCGGGATTGCCGAGGTCCCAGGCGAGGCTGTCGAAATCCGCGAACACGTGGCAGCTCGAGCACGAAGCTTCTCCGTTGCTCGACGTGAAGCGCGCGTCGTACAGGAAGCGGCGTCCGTCGCGGACCTCCGCGGGCTCCGGGCTGTGCAGGGAGTGCGCGGCGATCTCGGTCGCCGTCGCGAGATCCACCTCCTTCACCGCGTTGTCGAAGCGCGTCAGGACGTAGAGCCGCTCGTTCGCCTCGTCGAGGACGAGGCCCGACGGGCCACCGCCCGAGAGCTCGATGTGGTTCGCCGCGTTGGGAACGAACGAGTCGTTCTCGACGGCGGCGACGTCGAAGACGCCGACCTTGCTCGATCCGAACGCGGCGACGTACAGCGCGCCGCTCGTCGAGAGGGCCATGCCCGTCGGCGTCGCGAGGCTCGCGTCCTCGACGGCTGCGGGCATCGGGCTCGTGCCGTAGCCCATCGGCAGCGCGGTGATGTGCTTGTTCAGATGCCGGGGCTGCACGCTCGTGCCGTCGAGAACGGTGACGCGGGCCTCGTGCAGGTGACCGCGCACCGTCGTGCCGAGGATGCCCAGACCCTCGAAGCGCACCTCGTTTCGTGCCTCGGTGTTCGTCACGTAGACGCGGCCGCTCGTCGGATGGACGAGCATGTTGAAGAGGATCGTTCCGACGTGAGCGAAGCTCTGCGTCTCGACGGGGTCGGCAGCGTCGGCGTCGATCGCGAACACGTCGAGATCGGGGAGGTCGAAGCGGACGCCGTTCGTCCAGTTGCGGCCGAGCCGGTCCTCCCAGATCCCCGTCCCTCGATTGAAGCGGAGGACGAGGCCGACCTCCGGCCCGAGGACGCCCTCCACGTTGACGTTCGGCAAGGGGAGCCCGCCGGGCACGACCGCGCCGGGCAAGCCGTTCGGGACCTGGACTCCGTCGAGCGCGCAGGGCGGGGCGCTCGCACCGCCGTTGCACACGATCCCGTCGCCGACCGTCATCGTCTGGTTGCCGGAGTGGAAGATGGCGGCGTAAACCACAGCACCGTCGGCCGTGGCCGCAAGCGCGCGCGGCGTGTCGCCGAAGAGCGCGAGGATCTTCTCGGGCGTCCCCGTGAGAGTCGTGCCGAGGTTCGTCGCGTCGAAGACCCACACGAGAGCGCGCGGCGTCCCTTCGGTCGTGAGGAGGGGATCGACGGGCGCGTTCTGACCGCGTCGCGCCGTCGTGACGAAGGCGCGGCGGAAGTGCCCGCTGCCGTCGTCGGGGCCCGCGAAGACGACGTCGCGCGGCTCGTCGCCGACGAGCAGGGTCCGGACGACCCGCGGCGGATCCGCGCTCGTGTCGACGATGCTGATCGAGTCGGACAGTTGGTTCACCACCCAGACCTCGTCGTCGGTGCGCGCCGCGACGGCGACGGGGTCGAGCCCGACCGGCACGGAGGCCGCGTGCACGAGGCCCGCTCCGCCGACGTCGAAAATCTCGAGGCGGTGGTCCGGCGTGTTCACCGCGAAGAGACGCGTGCCGTCGGGCGACAGCGCGAGCGGCCGGACGTGTCCGCTCTCGAACGTCGCGCTGGAGACGGTCGCGGTGAGGAGCGTCGTCGCGAAGAAGAGAAAGGCCGCGACGCGGCGCATGATCGACGCTGCGAGCTGGGTCGTCCTCACGGCGGTCCTCCTATTCGAAGAGGCAGTCGGTCGTCCCCTGCAGGAACGCGCGCTGGGGCGATCCATAGATCGTGCCGGGAGGAGTGATCTGGAGCCGGTACGAGCCTTGGGCGCCTCCGAACCCATCGACGAACACGACGTAGGTCGTGCCGGCCTGCACGAAGAGGGACAGCCGGGAGCTCTCGCCGCACGCGTCGTTGTTGCAGCCGGCTTCGGCGAAGTCGCCGCACGATCCCGCGCGCACGTGCACCACGGTGTCGAAGGACGAGCCGCAGGTCTCGAAGCGCGCGACGCCGCTCTGGACCGGAGTCCACGCGTACACGTCCTCCGGGCCGGCGCCGCCGCAGCGGCTGGTCGCGCCGCTGTCGCCGGACGTGGTGCCGAAGAAGGTGCCGCCGCTCGGCTCGACCTCCGTGACGTCGGCGCAGGGATCCGGAGCGCAGAAGGAGCAGCCGTTGCAGACCTCGCCCTCGTCGCAGCCGTCCGGGTCGGCGGAGAAGTCGCACGGCTCGAAGCCGGTGACCTGTCCGTCACCGCAGATGGGGAACGGCTCGCAGCCGCACTGCGAGTTGCAGAAGTCGTCCGGCCCGCACCCGGACGGGAAGGTGTCGAAGTCGCACTCCTCCTCCCCGCTGATTCTGCCGTCTCCGCAGATCGGCTGATCGGCGCAGAACAGCGTCGGCTCCTGCGGCGCCCACGATTGCTCGACGAGCGCCATCGCGTTCGGGCAGGTGAGCGGCGGGCTCGTGCCTTGCCAGCACTCGGGTGTGTCGCCACATTTCAGGCACGATCGCAGGAACCGGACGCGCGCTTGGTCGACGCAGGTTTGCAGGGCTCCGTCGGCGCCATTTCCGTCGAGCGCGCCGACTCCGCAGGCCTCGGCTTCGACGCGGCCCTTCTGTCGCCTCTGCTGGCAGTCCTGGAAGCACTGGCGCAGATGGCTCTGGAACCGGCTGCTCGCACCGACGAGTCGGCTCACGCAGCGCTCCTCCGCGGCGCTCGATCCGTCCGGAGACGAGCCGTCGTCGCACAGGAGAGGCCGGAGGCGGATGGCCGTCCTGCGCTCCGTATTGAACAGGACCGAGCGCGGAAAGTCCTCGCAGCTCCCGCCGAAATAGCACTCCGGGCAGTCCTCCCCGACGCAGGCCTTCAGCATGCGGATCTGCGACAGGACGCGTCCCCGCGAGAGGCAGAAATCGGTCGCGGCATCGAAGCCGAACGGCCCGCAGAACCGCAGTGGATCGGTCTTCGCCGCCTCGTTGCACTCGAGCAGGCATTCCGTCGCGAAAGCGGCGTACTCCGAGACCTCGCGCGCGCTTCGCCGCGTGCACTGCCACTCGCGGCTCGTCAAGCCGTCCGGAGACTCCTGGGCTCGGGTCGGGAACGCGGCCAACAACACCAGCGAGACGGCCAGCAGCGGCGTAATCGAGCGGATCGTCATCGACGCTTCCCTCCAGTCGGCTTGGTCTTCGGCGGCTCGCTATCAGGCACGCACGGCCTTGGGCAAGACGAAACGGCGCGAACGGCTCGTGCTTACTTCGAATAGACGCCGCACGGAGGCGATCCTTGCTTGCGGTCGGACCTAAGCTCGGACGGGTCTTCGGCCGCCCGAGGCTCTTGCGCGACAGGCTGCCCGCTCAGGGCACGAGGCCGTTCGAGGCGAGACCCGACACGATCGCGTCCGCGATCACTCGATAGCCCACGGGCGTGCAATTCCCGTCGTGCTCCCAATACAGCGGCTCCTCCGAAGTGAGGGAGGCGGCGCGCAGCGCCGGGAGGGTCGGAATCAGCGTACCAGCGCTCCGCGGCGCACGAGAGGAGCCACCCGGAGCTGGACGCACAGAGCCCGTCGAGGCCGGGGTGCGTGTCGACCACGTCGTTGGGAAGAACGCCGACGAGGATCAGGTCGGGCGCGAACTGCAGTCCATGGTGCTCCAGGGTCAGGCGCTCGAGGAGCGGGAACTGTCGCGGCAGCCCGAGCTTGACGATCTCGACGCGCGGTGCACGCCGGGGCGCGCCTCGAGCTGCTGCTCGACGCGGCGGAGGTAGGTCTCCTCGAAGCTCGCGCCGACGCCGTAGGTGAAGCTGTCGCCGACCGCCACGATGCGGAACGTGCCGGGGGGCTTCTCTATCGAGTGCTCGGTGTCGCGAAACCCGAGGCTGTTGTGCGCGTACTCGACCTCGAGCTCGCCCGAGGGGTTCTTCTGACGCTGAACGGAGTGCGGCTCGCGGCGGAAGACGATGCGCTCGTCGCGGACGTTGTCGCCGTAGAGCGTCGGAACCGGCGGCGCGAGATCGAAGAGGCGGAGCGCTCCCGCGAGCGCCGCGAGCGTCACGCACAGCGACGCCAGGACCAGGACGGCACGCCGCGGCACGGCGGTCGTCGTACGGGACTTCGGCGTCGCGATGAAGCGGTCGTATCCGCGGGATATTCCGCTTTGATCTGACGAAGACGGCCGTTGGACTCCCTTTGCGAGAAGAATCGCGCCCTTCCGTCTTCACGAGCGTGGCATCGGCGTTGCAATCCGGCTCGGCAAAAACGCCCGAGCGCGGGCCAAGCGAGGAGGAACGACCACGAACCAGCGCACGAACCACTCGATCGGGAGCAAGCTCCTTTCGGCTCTTCTGACCGCGACCGCACTCTTCGCGGCGTACGCCGCGCCCACGTCCGCAGCTCCGACGGGGCAGATCCCGTGCCACAGGACGGGAGGCGTCGTGGTCTCCTGCGACGTCGCCGCCATGTGCTGGGCCGAAGGCGGCGAGATCCGCGGCGACGGGATTCGCGCCTACTGCTGCAAGACGTCGGGCTCCGGCGCCGATCAGATCACGGTCTGCGACGAGGTCGACCAGCTGATCGATCTCGACTTCATCCAGAAGTCGCCTCCGAAGAGCACGCGGCCGTTCGGAGCGCCGAGCCGGTTCCAGCGTCGCTGATTCTTTGCTGCATCGCCGAGGCGGAGTACGGTCGCGCGATGACGTTCGACCGCTTTGTCGGCATGGAGTTCGAAGAGGAGGGCGGCGAGCTGGTGGCCCGGCTCGCCGTCCAGGCGCACCACTGCAATCCGACCGGGAACGTGAACGGCGGGGTGATCCTGTCTCTCGCCGACAATCTCGCGACCGGCGTCGCGAACCGGGCGTACCTCGCGAAGACGGGCGAGCAGCGCTTCCTCGTCGCGGTCGACCTGCACGCCGTGATGCTGGCGAATCAGCAGGGAGGCGCGCTGCGCGCGGTCGCCCGGCCGGTACGCGTCGGCCGGCGCGTCACCGTGATCCGGACGGAGGTGCGAGGGGAGGGCGACCGCGTTCTGGCCGAGGTGACGAGCACCCACGTGCCGACGTGACGAGCACCCACGTGCCGACGAGACGAGCGCGCACGTGCCGACGAGACGAGCGCGCACGTGCCGACGAGACGAGCGCGCACGTGCCGACGAGACGAGCGCGCACGTGCCGACGTGAGTCGAACGGCGCTCACGGTGCGCGTCGCCGTCGACACGGCGCGCATGGAGTGGACGCTCGAAGACGAGACCGGCCGCTTCGGCGCCGGTGTGTGGCTGCGCTTCCCGGTAGGCTCGAGCCACGCGCCTTCGACGGCCGGCGGATGCGTGCTGTACGTGAAGGAATGTGGCTTCGAGTCTCTCCAGTCGGCCTGAGCTGGCTCGGGTGAAGGCGACCGTGGACAAGGCCGAGGTGCTCGCGCTGCTCCGACAGCGACTCGCCGAGCGACTCGAAGGCCTGACGGCTTCGCAGAAGACGACGCAATCCGGCGCCTTCCACGCGGAGACCAAGCAGGAGAATCCGAAGGACACGCGCGCGATCGAGGCGAGCTACCTCGCACGCGGTCTCGCCGAACGGGTCGAGACTCTGCGTGAAGGCATCGCCGCGCTGGGCCGGCTCGAGATCCGTGAGCTCGGCGACGAGGACGCGGTCCAGCTCGGCGCGCTCGTCGGGCTCTGCGACGAAGAGGAGCGCGAGACCGTCTGCTTCCTCGCTCCGGCCGGCGGCGGCGAGCGCGTTCCGGTCGGTGACGCGTTCGTCCTCGTCGTCACGCCGCACGCGCCGATGGGAGCGTCGCTCGTCGGCAGCCGCGTCGACGACGAGATCGAGGTCGAGCTCCCCGGCGGCAAGCGCTCGGTCGCCGTGCGCTGGCTGCGTTGACGAGCGGATGCGTCGAAGCGGGCGGAGCTCGGACTTACGGCCGAGCGCCGCCGACGATCCACGCCTCGATCGTGTCGATGTCCTTCTGCGGCAGCGTCCCGCCCTGGGGCATGCGGTCGCCGATGCCTCCCACCGAAAGCTGCGTTCCGGAGATCTTGTGGAACAAGTAGCTGCCCGCCACGTTGCCCGGTGAGACGTAGACGAGCGGGCTCCCCTTCGACGGCACGTTCACGAGCGCGCTTCGCCCCGCCGCGAAGTTGAACTGGCCGAGCGTGCTCGAGATGTGGCAGGTGCCGCAGGCGGTCTGAAGGACCGGCGCGACGTCGGCCGCGAACGTCGGCGTGCAGACGTCGTTCGCGGCTCCGAAGGCGATGCCGCTGAGCGATCGGCCACCGGACGCCGTGCCGCCGCAGGTGTTCGCGATCTCGCTCACCTTCGCGAACCAGGCGTCGAACTTCGATTCGGGGTTCTGCTCGTCGGTGAGCGCCGTGAAGCACGAGCACTTGGGGTCGCCGATGAAGCAGAGCAGGTCGCCGAGCCCGTCGACCGCGCCCATGGCGACGCCCGTGAGCAGGTCCGACGTAGCGCAAGGGCTGGAGGGGTTGGCGAAGCACGAGTCGAAATCGTTGCACGACGCCGCGGCTGCTCGGGCGTCGGTCGGCATCGACGCGAGCAGGAGGACGCTGGACGTGGTCAAGAAAACGGCGGACGCGGCGGCTCGGACGAGGTTGAACATACCGTCCTTCTACCGTCCGGCCCGCCGATCGTGCAACCGGATCCGTCAGCCCCGGCCGAAGATCGAGAGGAACTCGCGGCGGGTGCGCGCGCCATAGACGCGGAGGCTCCTGTCGGCGCGGAAGCCGCCCTGCTCCTGCTGGAGCTTCTCGAGGCCGTCGGCCGGCACGCTGCAGCGCGGGTTTCGCGAGCGCACGCGGTAGAGGCGCGCGGCGGTCCTCCCGAGGATCCGTTGCTTGGTGACCTCCGTCAGCGCGGGATAGCCGAACTCCTCCTGCATGGATGGCGGGATCTGAAGCGCCTTGAAGCCGTCGATGAGCCACTGCGGCGAACCCCACCAGATCGAGTCTGTTCCCCAGAGGATGTTGTACGGCCCGAGGGCGCGGAGGAGCTGACCGATCAGGTGCGCCGCCTGGTCCGGCCCGGCGAGGAGGGCCAAGGCGAACGTGCTGCCGATCTCCGCGAACACGCGACGGCGATGGCTCTTCGGCATGCCGCCGACGACCTGGAGGAACTCGCTCAACCCGTCGAGCCCGAGCGGATGGTCGCCCGCCTGGAAGTAGCCCGAGTGGTAGGCGCAGAAGCGAAGCTTCGGCCAGTCCGCGACGACCTTCGGCAGATCGATCGTGCGCACGGACTCCTCGCTGCCGGGAGCGAAGATCGCGGGCAGGCCCTTGTGGCAGTTGATCAGGCGGAGGCCGAGCCGCTGCGCTTCGGCGAGCATGGGATAGCTCACCTGCTCGTCGTCGAGGAACCAGTTGCCGTTGTAGGTGTAGCACTTGAGCGCAACGCCCCCGAGGTCGCGGACCTGATGCTCCATGCTGTCGATCGCCGTCGGCGAACCGGGCGCCGCCTTCGGATCGATCATGACCTGCGACAGGCAGCGCTCCGAGCCGGCGAGCTGGTTCACGAGATCGCGCGTCTGCGACATGACCTCGGGACCGAGCGGCACGCCGTTCGGCAGACCGCTGATCACGCCGACCGTCGTCTGGCTGTCGACGAACGTTTCCTTGACGAAGTTGAGCTGTCCGAGGATCTCGGGATTCTGCTCGCAGCCTTGCGTGTCGAGGAAGCGGAGGAAGCAGAGCCCCGCGCCCGGGAAGAGCTGCGTGTCGGCGTGGTGCGTCTGCACGTCCATCACGAACATGTCGCGGTCGAGGAGCTCGCGTCCCGCGTCGAGGTCCTCGCACTGGATGCGCTGGAGCGGGATCACGGCGGCTTCGCCGCTCTGCGGCAGCCCGTTGATCTCGTTCAGGACCCAGAAGGCGGTCGCCGTGCCTGCGGCCGTGCGGAGGAACTGGGCGCGGGACATCCCGTGACGCTTGGCCTGGATCGCCGCTTCTTCCGCGATGAGCTTCTCGGTGAGGCGGGCCTTGGCGGGGATGTCCGCGGCGGGGAGCCACTCGCCGTTCGAGACGGGGGCGACGGGGAAGGGCGTCGAGGCGTTTTCGGGATCCCGCTTCATGGCTCGAAATGCCGTTGGCGGAGCCTAGCCGATTCGTTTCGACGGCGTCCAGGATCTTTCGGGTGAGCGGTGGGTTTACAGAATCCGCAAATTTTCGTTGCACAGGCTGTCTTCGTTGCGTGCTCGGGAGGAGGAGCGGATGAAGGGACGGATCGCAGAAGTCGTTCGAATCGGGACCACCGTTGAGATTGTCGACCCGGAGAGGGCATCGTTCGGCGAATTCGCGCGTCTTGTCGGCGAAAGGAGCCTGGGAGGGAACCTCGATGGAACGCCAAACCACGATGCTGGATCTCGTCGCCGCGGTCTCGGAAATCGCCGAAACGGAGGCCGAGGTGATCGCCACGGTCGTCTACATGGTCAACAGCGGCCGGGTGCGACTCTGCGGAAATTTCAAAGGCGCGCGGTTCGACCTGAACGCGGTCGAGAGCCTGCTCCGCCCGGCGGCCTGAGCCGATTTCTCCCGGAAAAAGGGCTTCGCACGGGGGCCGATCGACGCTAGCCTGCATTTCTCACCAGATCCCTACTGCGGCGGCCGATAGCACCGAATCTTCGCGAGCTTCTCCCTCCGGGCTCCTCGACGTACTGTTCAAGTACGCCTG
>VGTG01000134.1 GCA_016874795.1 Deltaproteobacteria bacterium
TCACGGCGGCTCTCTCCTTTTTTGTCTTGCCAGACTCCGTCCTTCTACAGGACGGTTGGAGGAGCCGCCGCTCCTACCTCTTCAAATCAGCATTCTCCGGGACATCCCCCTTCCCTCCCGATCCCTGCCACAGACGAGACAATCGAGCCGCTTCGACGTTAGAGGCAGGCGATATTCGAGCATGACACCGTGGTCGTCCAGCCCGCCCTCTTCGACGACGGCGGCCATCGCGCGGAGGGAGTTTCTCCAAGCGTTCACTTCGCTCGGCGGTGGCTGATAACGGTAGTGCTTGAAGAACGCGCTCTTAAGCTTCTCCGCGATCTGGTTGTGGACCGCATCGTGAACGAAGTGCGTCGAGAGCCCCGCATACAATCGCATCTTCAGAGCTCGTCGTACTTGCGATTCTTCCCGCGCGACTTCTCTACGGGGTAACGGACTGCATTTAGAGCGAGCTTCCTCGTGAAGGCGCTCGTTAGATCGATGTCGTAACGTTGCGCCAGTCGAAGGATGAAGAAGAGGACATCGGCCATCTCCTCCTCGACCCGGCGCCGACTGCTCGCATCACCCAGGAGATTCTCGATGTCGGGACCCGTTTGAAAGCGGAAGAGCGCGAGTAGCTCGCCGGCCTCTGTCGCAGCACCGATGGAGAGCTCCTTTGCGTCGTGGAACTGATCCCAGTCGCGCTCGGTGCAGAAGCGCTCCACGACGGCCTTGAGCGCCTCGAGAGGAGTATCCCTGTCGGTACCGGTCGCCAGATTCGACTGCGAACTCATCACGCCCACCTCCGGCGCGGCCTGTATCAGGTCTTTCTCTCGCAGCCTATCAGAGCCCTGGGGTTACTTTCGCCACCGCACTTCGCCACCACCGTCAAGTTGAGGCGCTCAGAAAATGATCTGGATCGCCATCCCGAGAACGCAGGCGTAGCCGATACCATAGAAGATCGCGCGCCACGGCTGCAGGTGATTCAGGTACGCCAGCCAGTGGCCGAGCCGCGCGATCGTGAACGTCCAGCAGTACCACCAGGCCGCGCTCGGCGAAGCGCCGTTCAGCACGAAGACGAGGCCCACGGCCCAGAAGAGCGGGATGTTCTCCAGGTCGTTCCGCTGAATGCGCAGCGCGTGCGCGACCGCCGGGTGCTCTTGCTCGCTCGACCCTCCGCCGAACGTCTTGGCGTCCTCCGGATTGACGAATCCCCGGTTCCGCACTCGCATCACCGCCGTGTAGTTACCCGTCAAAAGCATCTTGATCGCCAGGATCGAGGTACACACCGCATACGTCTGAAACGCCGGATCGGCCAGAAGCCCGTCCATGAGTCTCCCTCCTTCTTCAGTCCGTCCAGCGATCCCACCGCACCACTGCGGCAGGGTCGGGACGCTTCACCGGTCCGAACTTTCCCGTGGGCCAGCCGACCGGGACGACCGCCGCAAGGGTGAACGTCGAGGGAATGCCGAGCACCGCTTCGAACTCGCCGGGTACGAGGACGAACTGAGTCGTCAGTACGGCTCCAAGACCGAGGGCACGCGCCGCGAGCAGCAGGTTCTGCACGGCGGGATACGCGCTCGCACCATCGGCCGATCCACCCGTCCGACTCGAGCCGCGCATCGACCGGAGCACCGTGCCGACGCCGAAGTGGCGCACCATCTTCACGAGTGTCGCCGGCGACGCGAACATCCGCGCCTGCTCCTTTTCCTGCGCCACGCAACACGCGGATCCTGTTCCAGGAGCTCTGCAAGAAGCACGGCTACACGGGGAGCTACGAGACGGTGAAGCTCTTCGTGCGGCCGCTGCGCGCCGAGGTGTCCGTCGACGATCTGACCCAGCGGCGCTTCGAGACGCCGCCCGGAGCGCAGAGCCAGATCGACTGGGGCCAGGCGCGCGTGCACTTCCGCACGCGATCGGTCGAGCTGCACATCTTCGTCCTGACGCTCGGCTTCAGCCGCCGCAGCTTCTGCCAGGCGTGCTCCGACGAGCGGCTCGCGCAGTTCCTCGACGCGCACGAGTCCGCCTTCGAGCACTTCGGCGGACATACGAGCGAGCACCTCTACGACCGGCCGCGGACGGTGTGCTCCGGGAGCGAGGACATCGCGCACGACCTTCACGGCCGACTCGCTACCGCCCGATGACCGTGACGTTCGTGGCTGCGACGCAGCCGCCGCTGCGCCGCCAGCCGCGAGCCCCACGCCGATCGCGGTCATGCCGGCTGCTGTCGCCGCGGCCGGGTTGCCCGAGTAGGCGACGTTGTCGTCCTCGCCGTACGAGGTCACCTTCCCACCTTCGAGTCGCACGAACGCACGAACGCCCACGCGCCGCCGTACGGACCGTCTCCCGTGCGGTCGTACTCGTACCCGAGGACCTCGGCTTCCGGGCTCGCGAGGACCTGATCGGGTTCGCCGAGCGGCTCGATCACGTCGTTCTTGCTCATCCCGAGCGAGAGTGTCCCCGGGTTCGGCCGGGTCATGGAAACGCAGCTCGACGAGACGAGTCGGCGCCGTCACGGACGGCATTGGTCGGCGGAGTGGGCTTGGGGCATCGACGGCTCCATCGTCAGTTGGCGAGCACCGTGCGCAGCAGACGCGCGAGGCGGCTCCGGCTGCCGACCTCCGCGATCTCGGCGGAGTCGAGCTTGCGGTAGGATTCGGGCTCGTCGATGCCGAGCCGCCGACGGACTTCGTCGATCGGCAGTGGCAACATCGCCTCCCAGTCGACGGCGGCGAGCAGCGAGGCGCGGCGGCCGCGGCGAATCGCGTTGCGCAGGTAGCCCACGCTGTCGCGTCGGCCCGCGGCCGAGAGGATCACCACCGCCGGCAGGGCGAGCAGCAGCCAGGCGTACGCGCCGAGCTGGGCGTGGCTGTAGCCGAGCAGGTGGATCTCGCCGTGGATGTCGGTGTCCCAGCCGTTCAGCACGTGCCAGATGTCGTGCATGTCGACGACGCGCGCGGCCATGACCGCGTAGGGGGTCTCGAGCGTGCGCGGCACTTGGGCGCTGATGGCAGCGGCGATGCCCTCGGCGCTCAGGTGCCGGTCGGCGGTCCAGTCGTGGTAGACGCGGCCGAGCGAGCCGGCCGGAAGCGTGGCGAGAGAGGCGCGGTCGTCGAGCGTCGCCTTGAGGTCGCACTTCTCCTCGAGCAGGCGGCGGCCCGTCGGATCGTCCCAGACCCGCTCGAAAAGCCGGACGGCCGAGGGACCGGTGAGCGCGGCGATGAACTCCCCGACCGAGTCGGTGCGATTCGGGTCCTTCGCGACCTCGCCGAGCGCGCGCAGAGCGCGCCGAATCTCGCGCGGGCCGACCCAGCTGCTCCGTATTCCGTCCGTCACGAAGACCTCCCTCGGGTGCGAAGAGAGACGTCTACCTGAGCCTGAGCGTAGTCACCATGAACGGCCGATTTGTCGGAACGCCTCTTCTCGGAAGCTGGAAGTCGGGCCGGTCGGCCGAGCCAGATCCCTCCCATCCCGCGTGCGGCGTCCCGATCAACCGGAAAGGCGGCGGGACCACCACCGTAGGGGCGTGCGCCTGCACGTCGGCCCGGCGCCGGCGGCGCGCGCTGAACCTCCACGATCCGCGGGCGGGGCGCGCGAGTCATTCCTGCGCCTTGGCTTCGCGTCGAATCACCTCGGCGCCGGCCGGGTCGACGACGCTGCCGTGGACGACCCAGCTGTTGGCATGCCCCAGCTGCTGCAGCGACATCGCCGCCTGGAGCGCCGTCCAGAGCCCCTGCGCATCCTGCGCCTGGTTGACCGACTGCTTGGCGAGCTTGAGACCCATGCTCGGGCGTGCGGCGATCCTGCACGCGAGCGCGAGCGTCCGGGACTCGAGCTCGGCGCGGGGCACGACCCGGTTGACCATGCCCAGCTGGCGAGCCTCGTCGGCAGAGAGAGACTCGCCGGTGAACAGGATCTCTTTTGCTTTACGCACGCCCATCTCCCACGGGTGAGCGAAGTACTCGACGCCGTTGACGCCGAACGCCACGACGGGGTCGGAAAAGGTCGCGTCCGCGCTGGCGACGACCAGATCGCAGACCCACATCAGCATCAGGCCGCCGGCGATCGTCTTGCCCTGCACCTGCGCGATGGTCGGCTTGGGCAGATTGCGCCAGCGCCAGCAGAGTCCGAGGTAGATCTCGTGCTCGATCGCCATGTAGCCCTCGGGCCCCGGCGCGCCGAAGTCGCGCCAGGTCCCGACGGGCTCGAACTCCTCCATCCGCGAGCGGTCGCGCAGGTCGTGGCCGGACGAGAAGTGGGGGCCGTCCGCCGCCAGCACGACCACTTTCACCGCGGGATCGCCACACGCGCGATCGAACGCGTCGTTGAGGTCGTAGAGCATCCGCTTGTCCTGGGCGTTGCGTGCTTCCGGGCGCGCGAGGACGATGCGGGCCACGCCGTCGGCAGGCGTCTCGTAGCGGATGAAGGTCTGCCCCGTGTCGCCCACGATGATCGCTCCTCTCCGCTAGCCTCGCGGAGCTCCGTACACGTCGCGGATCGATTCGCCCGCATCGAAGCGGGCCTGCGTCGCCTTCATGCCCGACAGCGCCGCGGGTGTCGCCGCGGTCTCCTGAAAGATGCGCTGCTCGCTTTCGAGAGCGGCCCGCAGGTGCAGCTCGTCGCTGTCGATCAGGACCTGCTTGATCGCCGCGAGCGCCTGCGGCGGTCTGGAGGCGAGCCGCGATGCCCACTCGAGGGCCACCGTGACGGCGCTGCCGTTCGGGACGACGCGGTTGACGCCGCCGAGCTCGTGGATCCGCCGCGCGGACAGCGGCGCGCCGTCGAGCACCATCTCGGCGGCGATGGTTCGACCGATGAGTCGAGCCAGGCGGCTCGTCCCCCCGACGCCCGTCGGCACGCCGATCATGACTTCCGGCTGGGAGAAGGTCGCGCGCTCCTCGGCGATGCGGAGATCGCACGCCCATCCGAGCTCGGCGCCGCCGCCGGAACACGGGCCCGAGACGGCTGCGATGGTGACCACCGTCGTCCGCGAGAGCTCGTCGAGCGCGCGGAACCAGCCGGTGGGATCGCCGGTGACGGGCCTTCCCTCGAGCATGTCGCAGAGGTCCGGCAACCATGCGTGCTCGTACCAGTGGTCCGGCAGGGCCGATGCCAGCACCGCGATGCGCGCGCCTGCTTCCCGCGCTTCCGCGAGCCGCGCTGCGAGCTGGTCGATCGCTTCGAACGATACGAACCCTGCGCTGCTCTGCAGGTTCACGGTGACGAGGGCCACCCCGTCACGCGGACGAGTGAGCTCGATCAGATTCGGCATCACGGTCTCCTTCCGCTTCGCTCCCGAGGGCTCACTTCAGCTCGATGATGCTCGCCGGCACGTCGCCCTGCCAGGCCCGCTTGTAGAACTCGAGGCCGGCGATGAACTGCACCCTGTCGTCCGCATCGATGAACGACACGGGGCCGTGTCCGAAGTAGAGGAGCTCGGTCTCGCGGGGCTGTCGCGAAGGGGTTGCCCGCCACGGCCACAGTCCATTAGTGAGGACTTACTAACCCATCTGGGACTCAGGTGCGAGCGCGGCCCGAATGTCCCGAGCCCGCCCGAGGAGGCGACCCATGGCTGAAGCGGCGAACCCGTACCTGCGAGGCAACTTCGCTCCCACGCACGAGGAGGTCTCCCTTCCCTGTGCGCGAGTCGAAGGCACGATCCCCAAGGATCTCGCGGGCTTCTTCCTGCGAACCGGACCGAACAACCAGTTCGAGCCGATCGATCCTGAAGCGTACCACCCCTTCGACGGCGACGGGATGGTGCACGCGGTCGAGATCCGGGGCGGCGAGGCGAGCTACCGCAATCGCTGGGTGCGTACCGCGGGCTTCGAGCGCGAGCGTAAGGAGGGACGGGCGATCTGGGGCGGCTTCAACTCGATCGGCAAGGTGCAGCCACCCGCCGACGTGCCGATGATGAAGAATCTCGCCAACACGGCGCTCGCCTGGCACGCGAACCGGCTCCTCGCGCTGTGGGAGGCGGGCAGCCCGCACGAGCTCCGGCTGCCGGATCTCGAGACGGTGGACGAGACCGACTTCGGCGGCGGGTGGCCGTACGCCGTCTCCGCGCACCCGAAGGTCGATCCGCGCACCGGCGAGCTCATCGTCTTCTGCTACAGCCCGGTGGAGCAACCGTACGTCCGCTACGGCATCGTGGACGGTCGCGGGGTCGTCAAGCACACGACCGGCATCGAGCTTCCGGGCGCCCCGGTGATGATCCACGACATGGCGATCACCGAGCGCCACAGCTTGATCTTCGACATGCCGGTCACGTTCTCGATCGAGCGCGCGATGAACGGCGGGATTGCATTCGACTGGGAACCTGCGAACGGCAGCCGCGTGGGGATCCTTCCGCGCTACGGCGACGCATCGAAGATCCGCTGGTTCGACGTACAGACGGGCTACATCTTTCACGTCTTCAACGCCTGGGAAGAGGGAGACGAGGTGGTTCTGGAGGCGTGTCGGACGGCTCGTACCTCGATCCTCGAGACCTCGCGCGACATGCAGGCGGACGAGCAAGCGCGCTTTCACCGCTATCGCTTCGATCTGGCGTCGGGCAAGGTGAGCGAGGAGCGCGTCGGCGACATTCCGGTCGAGTTCTCGCGCATCAACGAAGCTTACGTCGGAGTGCCGACCCGCTATGGCTACGCCGCACGTTTCCATCCGACCCGCGGGCTGCTCTTCGATGCCGTGGTCAAGCACGACCGGCAGGGCGACCGGCGCGAGGTGCTGGAATTCCCCTCGGGTCAGTTCGGTCAGGAGTTCGTGTTTGCGCCGCGAGTCGCGAGCCGGGCGGAGGACGACGGATACGTCGTCGGCTTCGTGCACGACGAGCGCGAGAACGCGACCGAGTGCTGGGTGATCGACGCGCAGCGATTCGGAGCGGGGCCGGTGGCGCGCATCCGCACGCCGCACACCGTGCCCTACGGATTCCACTCGCACTGGGTCTCGGCGGCGGACGCCGCGAAGCAGGCGCGCGGCTAGGTCGGCGGCGCTGGTGTCGGTCGCCCTCGATCGTCGAACCACCGCCGAGCAGGCCGCGCGCGGGGTGAAGCTGCGCGGCCGGCACGCGATCGTCACCGGCGCCAACACCGGCATCGGGCTCGAGACCGTGCGCGTGCTCGCGCTGTGCGGCGCGCAGGTCACCATGGCCTGTCGCAACGCGGATCGCGCGCGGGTGGCGCGCGAAGGCCTCATCGCGGGCGCGGGCGGGCGGATCGATGCGACGCAGCTCGAGCTCGCGGAGCTCGACCTGGCATCGCTCGCGTCGGTGCGGGCGTTCGCGGCAGCATGGATCGAGAGCTCGCGACCGATCCACCTGCTGATCAACAACGCCGGGGTCATGTTGCCGGACCGGCGGGAGACCCGGGACGGGTTCGAGGCGCACCTCGGCGTCAATCATCTCGGGCACTTTCTGCTGACGGTCCTGCTGCTCGATCGCATCCGCCAATCCGCGCCCGCGCGGATCGTCAATGTCGCGTCGGACGCGATGCACTTCGCGGCGCTCGACGAGGAGCTGACCGACCTCAACTGGGAGACCCGTCGCTTCAGCGGGATGCGCTCCTATGGGTCATCGAAGCTGATGAACCTGATGTTCGCGGGCGAGCTGAACCGACGCTACGGAGAACGGGGCGTCGCCGCGTACGCGCTTCACCCGGGTATCGTGAAGACGGAGCTGGCTCGCGACCAGCCGTGGTGGATGCTCCCGGTCGGCCTGCTCATGTGGCCGTTCATGAAGGGAGTGGATCGCGGCGCCGCCACGACGGTCTACGCCGCCACGGCGCCGGAGCTCGAGCGTGCCGGCCAGACGATCTATTTTTCCGACTGTGCGCCGGCGCGCACTCCGAAGCTCGCCGGGCAGCCGGGCCCTGAGGCGCGGCTGTGGCAGCGCAGCGCCGAGCTCGTCGGTCTCGGAGAACGGGGGCGAGACGGAGGATGAAGATTGCGACGCAGCTGAGCTACACCGGCGGCTTTCATGCCGCGGCGGCCGAGGTCTGCGAGCTCGAGAAGGCGGGCCTCGACCTCGTCTGGGTCGCCGAGGCGTACGGCTTCGACGCACCGAGCCTGATGGGCTTTCTCGCGGCGAAGACCGAGCGCGTCCGGATCGCCTCGGGGATCCTGCCGATCTACACGCGCACGCCGTCCCTGCTGGCGATGACCGCCGCCGGAGTCGACGCGCTCTCCGGCGGGCGGGCGGTGCTCGGCCTGGGGACGTCGGGGCCGCAGGTGATCGAGGGCTTTCACGGGGTTCCGTTCGACGCTCCCCTCGGTCGGATCCGGGAGATCATCACGATCTGTCGCCAGGCGTGGCGACGCGAGCCCATCGTGCACGAGGGCCGCCACTACCGGCTGCCCTTGCCGCCGGATCAGGGCACAGGGCTCGGCAAGCCACTCAAGATGCTCACGCGTCCGGTGCGAGAGGAGATCCCGATCGTCATCGCGGCGCTCGCGCAGCGCAGCGTCGAGCAGACCGCGGAGCTCGCCGACGGCTGGCTGCCGCTCTTCTATCACCCGGCACGAGCTCGCGACTGCTGGGGTGCGGCACTCGACGCAGGGCGGCGCAGGCGCGCTCCGGAGCGTGGTGAGCTCGAGGTGTTCGCCGGCGGTCTGGTGGCGATCGGTGAGGGGCTGGAGCGCCTGCGCGACGCCGCGCGGCCCGGCATCGCGCTGTACGTCGGAGGGATGGGGGCGCGCGGAAAGAACTTCTACAACGATCTCTTCGCGAGCTACGGCTACGCCGGCGAGGCAGCGCGGATCCAAGACCTCTATCTGTCCGGACGCAAGAAGGAGGCGGAGGCGGCGGTTCCGGCCTCGTACCTCGACGAGACCTCCCTGGTCGGCCCGGAGTCGTTCGTGCGCGACCGCCTGGCCGAGTACAGGGCGTCCGGAGTGACGACGCTCAACGTCGCCCTTCCCGGTGGCGACGTCGCCAGCCGCGTGCGAACCCTGGACCGCTTGCGCAATCTGCTAGAGAAGATCTGAGCCGCGCGACTCGCCTCGGCGCGGTGGCTACTTGGCCGCGATCTCGACGGTCTGCTCCGACGCGGGAAGCTGAAAGCGCGCCTTCTCGTAGTCCGGAGGCCCCATCAGCCCGCGTGCGCTGTTCGAGAACCCGTAGCGCTCCTCGGGCCCGGTCCATCCGATGTCGAGCTTCTGGTTCGAATTCTCGTCGTGGAAGAGCTTGATCGCGGCCGCCATCACTCGGATCTCCTTCGGGCCGCTCCTCGGTCCCCCATCGTCAGCTCCACCATCCCCGCCAGCCCTCCCGCGGACGGCTAAAGCGGACATCTCTACTTTGGAGAAACCGGACATTCGCATTTTGGGTCTACAGCCGTTCGTCATGATCGCAGTGTCATCGGAAGTTCGCGGGCGCGAGCAGTATCCCGTTTGGACGGATCAAGACGTTCAGATCGAGGCTCCGGGCGGCGTCGCGGAGGCCATCCTGCTCCGTCCTGAGCGCGAAGGGCGATGGCCCGGAGTCCTCCATCTGACCGACACCGGCTGCATTCGCCCCGAGCATCGGTCCCGCCGCCGTTTCGGTTGCTCGGGACGCCGTACGCGGGATAGGAGGGACCTGGCTCGGCTGACAGCCTCGACTTCCGAGAGCGCATTCTGACAAATCGGCCGTTCATGGTGACTATGCTCGGCCCACGCGCGTTCCCAAGAGAGATCACTGACAGACGGGTCAGCCGTCCAAACGGGATACTGCTCGCGCCCGCGAACTTCCGATGACACTGCGATCATTGAACAACGCGAGACGTGCCGCGACATCGAGCGAACGCGAACACCTGAATTCGGGCGTCCTTGAACTTCAACGGACACCGGCGGATCGGGTACCGCGAGTTCTTGGTCAGTAGGTCGCGGGTTCGATTCCGGCGGGTGACTCTCTCCGAAGTCTCCGCTTCTTCGGAGGTGTACTCGCTGCTCCGGCGCACTTTCGATTGCGAACGAACGCGCGCTCACGCGAGCTACCCCATCGACTCAGAGCTCGGCGAGCGTTCGGAGCTTCTGCTTCACCTCGGCGAGAAGCGGCGCAGGCAAACGCCCGAGACGCCTCTTGAAGCGCCGATTGCCGATCGACCGGCTCTGGTCGATCATGATCTCACAATCGGCGCGATTGCCCGCGATCCCTTTGGGGAGCACGACGCGGAGGAGGTTTTCGCCGACGACCCGAGTCGTGCACGGAAGGATCCAGGTCGAAGGATGCCCAACCTGGTTGAGGAGATCGCTCTGGACGACGAGCACGGGCCGGAGTTTGCCCGGCTCGGTGCCGCGCGCCGGATTCAGGTCGGCGCTGTAGAGCGCGCCGTGCTCGAGCATCAATCGAGCGCCTCGCCGGAGAGGTGATCGAGCTCTTCGCGCTCTCGCGAGAGCGCGTCTCGCGTCGCCGCGGAAGCGGACCGATATGCCTCGCGCAGGGCCTCGCGCTCGGTCGTCTCGTCGAGAAGCCGGAGGCTTCGCCGGATCACCTCGACGTTCGTCTTCGCGCGAATTCTGCCCTTCAGCTTCTTGACCAGCCTCACCTCCTCGGCGGGGAGGGTGAAGCTCGACTTGGCATTCGATTTCATACCAAACGCATACCACAGACGCAGGTCGCGAAGCCACTTCCGCCTGCCGCGAGGCTGAGAACATTCTCCGGAACTCTCGAGGCTCTGGATATCCTCCAGGCGGCTGGTCGCCTGATTCCGCACGGTACCGGACTCGTCCGGGCACGGGCGATCTACATCCGGTCTCGCCTAGAACCGGTAGCTCAGCTCCGCCCCGAACGTCAGCGGCTCCTCGTAGAACCGCGACACCGCCCCGAACGTCGTCACGAACGCGAACGACTCGCTGAAGTACGCTTCATCCAGCAGGTTCTTCGCCCACAGCGCCACCTGCGCCCGATCCTCAAAGAAGTCATACGAGAGCCGCGCGTTCAGCAGGTTGTACCCGCGCTGGATCCCCGCCGTGACCTCCGGCGGCACGGTGTGGAAGTGATCCCGGTACGCCCACTCGAGCCGCGGCGTCAGCCACCCGTTCATCGACGAGTACGGCCCCACCTCCACCTCGAACGAGTACTGCGCCGCCAGGAACGACTGCAGCTTGGGCGTCAGGTCGAACGTCTCGCCGCTGCGGTCGATCGGCTGCGCGTCGAGCTGGTTCTCGGCGTCCGGGTAGGAGTCGTAGCGCGCGTCGAGGTAGCCGAGGTTCGCGGTCAGCACGACGCCGTCGATCGGCTGGCTGAACACCTCCACCTCGACACCCTTGCTGGTCGCCTTGGCCGCGTTCTGCGTGATTCGTTGCGACGTGACCATTCCGTTCTCGTCGATCGCGGTCACGAACTGCGCGACCTGGATGTCGTCGTACTTCTCGAGGAAGACGGCGAGGTTCACCGTCAGCAGCTGATCGAAGCCGATCGTCTTGACGCCGATCTCGAAGTTGTCGAGCGTCTCGGGATCGAACGGCGCGGGATCGAACGCTCCGACCTGCGACTGGAGGATCGCGTTGAAACCGCCGCCCTTGAAGCCGCGCGAGTACGTGAAGTAGCCCATCACGTGATCGACCACCGTGCCGTCGATCCAGTCCTCGGGCGCGAGCATCGCCACGGTCGCCATCGGCGTCCACGACGTGAAGGTCTTCTCGTCGGACGCCGTCGCGCGCGGGATGGCCGGATTGAGCGGGTTCCAGGCCTCCTGCTCGAACGACTTCGTGTCCGACGTGTATCGAACGCCCGTCGTGAGCGCGAGCCAGTCGGTGACGTCCCACGTCCCCTGCCCGTACAGAGCCCACGTGAAGTTGTCGGTCGAGATCAAGTTGCCCGTCGTCGTGACGAACGTGTCGGTCTGCGCCCGGACGATCAGCGGAAGGTTCGAGCTCTCCCAGTAGGAGAAGAAGCCGCTCACGAAGTTGATTGCACCGTCCCACGTCGAGCCGTTCAGCTGCAGCTCTTGCTGGATCTGCTGCTGGTGGCTCGCCTCGCCGTCGGTCAAAGCGCCGCCGCCGGCGTTCGAGAGCTGGATCGCCGGATAGAAGGACTGGTCGAGGTCGAAGCGGCTGCGCGACGACTGCCGGCGCCACGACGTCAAGGACTTGAGCAGGCCGTCCTCGAGGAATCCGAAGTCGTCCGGCTGGTACTGGATCGTTCCCCAGACCCCGCTGCTCATCACGTCGATCAGCTGGGCCGAGTCCGCGGTGGTGAGGAACGGACCCGACACCGCCTCGCACGCCGGCTCGAAGCTCGGCACGAGAGGGGCCAGGGCGCCCGGCTGCACGTAGACGCACTCCCCTCCGCGGCCATTGGTCTGGACGTCGGAGTACTGGCCGCTCACGTCGATCGTGACCTCGTCTGTGGGCAGCACCCGGACCGAGCCGAGGAAGTCGATCGCAGAGGCATTGGGGAGGAGCTCGTCGCGGTACACGTTGTCGACGTAGCCGTCGGTGTTCTTCGCCGAGACGGCGAGCCGCGTCGCGACGACGTCCTCGTAGATCGGGAGGTTCAGCATGCCGCGCACGAGGGTCGATCCGTAGTTGCCCGGACGCACGAAGACGAAGCCTTCGAGCTCGTTCTTCGGCTTGACGGTCGTCACGTTCACCGCGCCGCCGACGGTGTTCTTCCCGAAGAGCGTCCCCTGCGGCCCGCGCAGCACCTCGACCTGCTGGATGTCGATCGTGTCGAGAAGCTGGCCCGTGGCGCGAGCAAGGAACACGCCGTCGACGTAGAACCCCACACCCGGATCGAAGGCCGTCTCCGCGGTCGTCGTTCCGACGCCGCGAATGCGGATCTGTGGGCCCTGCCCGCTGATGCCTTGCACGTAGGTCATGTTCGGGACGAGGTTCTGGATCTGGTTGATCTGCGTGATCCCGGACTCGATCAGGGTCGTCTCGGAGAGCGCCGTCACGGTGACCGGCGTGTCCTCGAGGAGCTCCTCGCGGCGACGCGCGCTGACGACGATCTGCTCGACGCGGTTGCGAGCTGCTCGATCGAGCCCCGTGGGCTTGCCCTCGTCGATCGCCTCGGCCTGCGCCGCCGCCGCATCGGCCTCGTCCTCCTCGCCCAGGTTCGGCGAGGGCGCGTCGATCGCCTTCTCCTGAAACTCGTTCGGTGCCTCGACGCGAGCCGGCTCGGCCGCCGCGGCGAGCGGCAAGCATAGAACGAGGACGAGCGAGAGTCGGGAGGTTCGCACGCGCGTGTTCGGCCCAGGCGCGGTTATCAACAACGAGCCTCCGTGGGAAGGCCCTCTCAACAGCTCGAACGACGCCGCTGATGCGCTGCGGCACGCTCGGCGCGGCGCGAACGGCCGACCATCTTCTTCGTCAACGTTGGTGGGCCATGGCGCAAGTGATCTAGGACCTCGACGATGCCACGTCCCTGCTTTCACGCCTCGTCGGTCCTTCCGACTCACGTCGACGAAGCGACCGCGTCGTCCACGACCTCGCTGATCGGCGAGAACGACGGGGAACGTCTCAGCGCGCGCGGAAGCGAATCGGCAGCGACTGGTACCCCCCGAAGACGTTCAGGTACCAGGCCGGACAGAAGCGGGTCACCGGCCCGGACACCTCGATCTCGTCGATGCGGCGGAGCAGCTCGTCGTAGACGACCTCGATCTCCATCTTGGCGAGGTTCGCGCCGAGGCAGTAGTGCGCGCCGCCGGCTCCGAACGCGAAGTGATCGTTGGGCGAGCGCTTCACGTCGAAGCGGAACGGCTCGGCGTAGACCTCCTCGTCGCGGTTGGCGGAGCAATACCAGAGGCTCACCTTGTCGCCGGCGCGGATCGTCCGTCCGCGCACCTCCACGTCTCGCTTCGCGGTACGGCGGAAGTAGTTGACCGGGCTCGTCCAGCGCAGGATCTCCTCGACCGCGCCGGGCAGGAGGGAGCGATCGCGGCGCAGCAGCTCGAGCTGCTCGGGATTCTCCACGAAGGCGAGCAACCCGCCCGAGATCGCGTTCCGCGTCGTCTCGCTTCCGCCGGTCGCGATCAGCTGGAAGAAATGGGCGAGCTCGATGTCGCTCAGGCGGCGAGCCGTGCCGTCGTCCTCGCGAAGCTCGGCGTGAGCGATGCGCGAATACACGTCGTCGGTCGGGTGCGCCCGCCGCTCGCCCCCGAGCCGGATCGCGTACCCCCACATCTCGCTGATCGCGGTGAGACGCTGACCCTCCGCGAGCGAGTCGTCGAGAGCCTGGTTCGTCCAGGTGAAGACCTGGCGGCGGTCGTCGGGCGGGACGCCGAGGATCTCGGCGATGACCTGCAGCGGAACCTCCGCAGCGATCTCGCTCACGAACTCGCATTCGCCGCGCGCGACCACCCGGTCGAAAAGCTCGCGCGCCAGTTCGCGGCAGAGCTCCTCGAGACGGCGTACGCCGCGCGGCGAGAAACCGAGATTGACGAGCTGGCGGAGCTGCTGCTGGCGCGGCGGATCCGTCATGATCATGTTCTCGCCGACGCCGAACTTTGCCTCGACGTCGCGGATCATGATCCCGCCGCGGTCGCGGCCGGGTCCGGTCTCCGCCGAGAACGTCCGGTGATCACGATTCGCGGCGAAGATGTCCTCGTGACGGGACAAGACCCAGAAGCCCTCGCCGCCCAGCTCGGCCGCTGCCTCGACCGGAGGGTGGAACCACACGGGCGCCTCGCGCCGCAGAAACGTGAACCAGTGGTCCGGCATGTCGCCGCCGAACTGTGCGAGCTTGGTGAAATCGATGTCCTCGAGCTGCATGGTCTCCTCGCGGCTCAGCCGACTTTCGGCACCGCCATGCCGCGCTCGACCGCGGGGCGCGCCGTCAAGCGATCAATCCAGCGCTGCAGGTGGGGCAGCTTCTCGACTTCCTGCGGCAGCATCCTGGTGAACGGCTCCCAGGCGGCCATCACCCACGGATACGTAGCCATGTCGGCGATCACGAAGCGCCGGTCTGGCCGATGATCGGGCCGACGTGGCTCATTTGATACATGAGCCGTTGCAGCGCGGCGGCACGCGCACGCGGCTCGGTCGGCAGGAAGCTGCCGGTCCGCTCGGCCAGGTGGATCGAGATCTCGCGTCCGTTCGGCGTCGTCGAGGTGTCGAAGTCGATCATTGGCGCGAGCTTATCTCTCGGGCCGGCTCTGTCCACCGTCCGGTTGCGCGACGATCGATCGAAGTCGAGTACGCGCTCTGGCTCCGGCTCTACAAGGCACGAGCCGCAGAGCGTCAGTGAGCGACGAAGCACGTTCCCACGTCCTCGCGTGGGCTCGTCTCCAGGACGCATTCGAGCTCCGCGCGTCGCTTCTCCGGATCCCGCTTCACCCGTGAGGGACAGCCCTCGACGAGGTGCTGCATCTTCGAGTCGTTCTCCGCGAGGCCCTCTCTCGTGCCGATCTTGCGCATGGCGCGGCGGCAGAGCTCGACGAGGGGAACGCCGTCCACGGATGGTTTTGCGGCCTCGACGGGACGGGGCGGCGTCTTCGCGCGGGACGGGGCCGCCGGCCGAGGCGGCCGGGAGGCTGCGGTTCGCACCGTCCGGGTCACTCGGTCCCTGCTCGAGCTCGCTTCCGACTTGCGCGCGAATCGCCCTTCGTACTGGGCGCGGAACGCCTTGGTCGGCTGGTAGTAGCCCAGGCTGATCGTGACCGTGTCTCCTGCGCCGAGGACGTGCTGCGGAGCTTTCGGGTCGGGTGCGCCCGAGTACGGTGCGCCCGCATAACGCGTCGTCAAGTACATGCGCATGGGGCAGCCGTTGGTGAACGTCAACGAGTGGTTGAACGTTCCATCGCCGGAAGGCACCGAGTGGGCTTCCGCCACGAGGCAGTCCGGGACCTCGGTGAAGGCGGGCGCCGCCGAGAGCCACGGGACGAGAATGGAAAAGGATGCGACGAGACAGCTCCTCGCCGGAACACGTACTGACATTCGGGCACTCCTTGGAGACCGAGCGCTTCAGAAAACACTCGACATCGATAATGAAGCGCCGATCACTGCGGTAGCGCCGGCGGGGCAACGGTGGCGTCGGCCGAGGGCGAATTCGGCGGGATCCTAGCCTGCATTTCTCACCAGATCACGTCGCGAGGCGGTCGAGAGTGCCGAAGATTCGCGAGCCTCGGACCGGAGGGCGACGCAGGCGTACTTGAACAGTACGTCGAGGAGCCCGGAGGGAGAAGCT
>VGTG01000135.1 GCA_016874795.1 Deltaproteobacteria bacterium
TCTTCGGAAAGCGCAGGAACGTGAACAGGTCGTCGCCTGCTTCGTCGAGGCTCCTCACCACCGCCGGACAGCGCAGCTTCCACTTCTTCACGAATGCGATCCGCGCCTTCTCGACGTCGGCGGCGGCCTTGCCGTAGATCATCCGCCGGTAGTCCTCGCGCAGCTCCTCCCGCAGCGACACAGGGGCCTTCGCTTCGAGGTTCCGCAGCTTGTGGACGGTGCACCGCTGGATCTCGATCTTCCGCCACTCCTCGCGCAATGCTTCCGCCAGTCCAGGGTTCCCGTCGATCACCGCGAGGATCGGTGCTCCGAGCTTCCGTTTGGCCAGGTCGGCAACCACCTCGCCCCAAGCGGCCGTGGTCTCGTCGCCCGCGATCCGCATGTCCAGCACGACCTTCTCGCCGTCGCTGCGAACGCCAAGCGTCACCAGCACCGGAACACGTGCCCGCCGCTTGCCGATGCGAACCTTCGGGTACCACCCGTCCATGAACAGGTAGACGATGTCTTCGTTCGCCAGCTCCCGCGTCCGCCAGGACTCGAAGTCCTCGCTCATCCGTCCGACCAGGCGCGAGACCGCGTCCTTCGAGAGCGGCGCGCCCTTGAGGAGCGGTGCCAGCGCCGACTTCACTCGCCGTGTGTTCGCTCCCGCCAGGTAAAGTCCCAGGATCGCCTCGTCGACCCGCTCGGTGCGCCGCTGGTAGCGCGGCACCACGCGGCTCTGCCACTCCTGCGTCGCGCCGTCGCCCAGGTCGAGTCGTGCTCGTGGCATCGTGATGCTCGTCGGTCCCAGACTCGTCGCCAGCGTCCGCGAACGCGTCCCGTGTCGGTACCCGCGTCGCTCTTCGCCGACCCGGGCCGACGACGCAGCGCCCAGCGCTGCTTTCAACTCCTCCTCCACGATCGCCTCGATCGCCCCGCGAACACGCTCGCGCATCACTCGCTCGATCGTGTCCGCGCCGAACCCTTCTTCCGCTTCTTCCTCCGCTCGCTTCCTGCTATCTCTCGCCACGGCGTCATCCTCCGGCACCCGCCGCCAAGCGGGCGTGCAGCTGACTTGAATCCAACTGCGCCGGATGATGACGCCTTCTTCACTTTTCCACCAACTTCACGACACTACCCACCCATGACGAGAACGCGGAGTCGGAAAGTGGCGGCGGTCGCGCGCCCGGGCCGAACGCGGGAGTCGGCGCGCGCCGGCGGGCTGGCGCTCGCCGCGATCCTCGCGACGCTCTCCGCAGCGACGCAGTCCTCGGCAGACGGCGCGCTCACGCAGCTCGCGGGGATCTCGGGCTGCGTCAGCGACGGTGGCAGTGGCGGGAACTGCACCGACGGACTCGCGCTCGAAGGCGCGCAAGGACTCGCGGTCACGAAGAACGGCGTGAACCTCTACGTCGCCGGCGCGGGAAGCGACGGCGTCGCGGCTTTCCTGCGAAATCCGTCGACCGGCGCGCTCACGCAGCTCCAGGGTACCAACGCGTGCGTGACCGAGACCGGCAGCGGCGGACTCTGCTCCGACGGCAAGGCGCTTCTCGGGGCGCGAGACCTGACCCTCAGCGCGAACGGCAAGAGCCTTTACGTCGCGTCGCCCGGCAGCGACGCGATCGCGGTGTTCGACCGCGATCCTTCCACCGGTAACCTCTTCCAGCTCACGGGGACGGGCGGCTGCATCAGCGAGACCGGGAGCGGCGGCGCCTGCGTGAACGGGGCAGTCCTCGACGGTGCGCGCTCGCTCGTGATCACCGCGGACAGCAAGAGCATGTACGTCGTCTCGCGCGACAGCGACGCGGTCGTCGCGTTCTCACGTGACAAGTCGTCCGGAATCCTCACACAGCTCGCCGGTCCCGGGGCGTGCGTCAGCGAGAACGGTAGCGGCGGACTCTGCGCGAACGGGATCGGGCTCGACTTCCCGACCTCCGTCGCGGTGACGGCCGACGGAAGGAACGTCTACGTCGCCTCCTCCGGCAGCAGCGCTGTCACCGCATACGCACGCGACAAGTCGACGGGTGCCCTGACGCAGCTCGCCGGAACCGCCGACTGCATCAGCGAAGACGGAACGGGCGGCCAGTGCACGGACGGGCGCGGTCTTCTCGGCGCCTTTGCCGTCGCGGCGAGCGGAACGGAAAGAACGTGTACGTCGCCGCGCGAGACGGCAACGCGATCACCTCCTTCGAGCGCGACAAGACCTCGGGCGTGTTGACGCAGCTCCCCGGCACGAGCGGATGCGTGAGCGAGGTCGGCGTCGTCGGCCTCTGCGAGGATGGCAAGGCGCTCCTCGGCGTCGCTGGGATCACGGTGACGCGAGACGGAGAGAACGTGTACGCGACCTCCGAGACCAGCAACGCCGTCGTCGCTTTCTCACGCGACAAGAAAACCGGCATTCTGACCCAGCTTCCCGGGATCGAGGGCTGCGTCAGCGAGGACGGGACCCTCGGCGCGTGCGCCGACGGCAAGGCCCTCGTCGAGACGCGCAGCGTGCTCGTCGCCCGGAACGGCCGTCACGCGTACGTCGCCTCGTCGACGAGCGACGCGGTTTCGGTGTTCGGTCGAGACTGACCGGCGAAGGCGGCTCCGCAGAGCCGCCTTCGAAAAATTCGCGAACCCTCCGGCGGGTAGACGTGTTTGGTCGGGGCATGGAACCCCCAAACCATGCCGCCGCGGCCGGCCGGCGACCTTTCCTTCGCCGGTTCGCCACGCTCGCGTTGACCCTCGCCCTGGTGGTTCCCGTTTTGCCGTCTTCGGCGGAAGCGACGTGGCGTTGCGGGAGACGGCTCGTGACGCTGGGCGACACGGCCGCGGAGGTCCTCTCCCGTTGCGGGCCGCCGTCCTTCCGGCTCGCCTCGAGCGAGCTCGTCTCCTTTCGGACGAGCCGTCACGTGGAGCTCACCCGCGTCATTCCCGTCGAGCGCTGGACGTATGACAGGGGGCCGCACGAGTTCGTCCGCGAGCTGACCTTCCGCGACGGCTACCTCGACGACATCGACGAAGGGGGCTACGGCTACGGCGACTGAGCGGTCGCGCCCTCTTCTGGGCGGAAGCGCGTCCGACCGCTAAGCTCTGCCGATGCCGATCGCCGCCGACGACTCGACGATCGCGGCGGCGCTCGAGAGCGCCGACATCCCGACCCTGCTCGCGGTCCTCGTCCAGCTCACCGGCGATACCCGCCGGCTCGAGAGCGACCACGGCTGGCCGGAATACTTCTCCCGTCGTGGCGAGCTGCAGGCGTACTTCGAGCGCTGCGCGACGAAGTACGGCGTGCGCCCACGGATCCGCTTCCGCACCGAGGTCGTCTCCGCGCGCTGGCACGAGGCCAAGGCGCGCTGGGAGGTGCTGCTTCGCACGGAGGACGGCTCCGAGGAGCGGATCGAAGACCGAACACGAACCGCGGGCACGGCGGCAGCATCATCTTCCACACCGATCCGCGAGCCCGATCCCTCGGACTTCGTCTTCACGCGATCCCGCCTCGAGTGAGCCGCTCTCCGTACCTGCTCGCGGGGCTCTTCTACCTCGTGCTCGCCGTCTGCGTGATGGACGGCGTCTGGCGGAGCCCGCGCGAGCTCCTGATCGGGCTTCCCGAGGACCGTCCGATCGCGAAGCTCGGCCGCATGGACCAGAAGATGGTGCTCGCGACCGTAGCGAGCGGCGCACGCGCGGCGACCTCCGCCCCCGCGCGCCTCCTCGCCGGCGACCAGTGCTACCCGTTCCCGCGGAGCTACACGCTCGGCGAGCACATGATCGGGAACGCGCTCCTCGCCGCGCTGCCGATGCGGCTCAGCGGCGATCCGATCCTTTCCTACAACCTCGTGCTCGTCGCGACTCTGTGGATCGCAGCGATGTCGATGTTCGCGCTGATCCTGCCGTTCACCGGGAGCTTGCCCGCCGCTCTCGTCGCGGGTCTCGTCTTCGGCTTCGCGCGCTACCGATTGATGGATCCGGTGCATCCCTACGTGCATGGCGACCTCTGGACGCCGCTCGCGCTGCTTTCGCTGTACCGGCTTTTCGATCGCGCCGACGCGCGGAGCGCGCTCGCCCTCGCCCTCTTCGGAAGTCTGATCCTCGGCGAGAGCGTCTACGTCGTGCTCTCGTCGGCGCTGCTGCTCGGCGTCTGCGGCGTCTGGCTCGCCGTCCAGCATCGGCGACGACTCGCGGCGATCGCGCCGAAGCTGCTCCTCTGCCTCGTCGTCGCCGGCGTCGTCGCCTGGCTCGTGCTCGGCCCGTATCTCGAGACGACGCGAGCCTGGGATGCCGCGAAGCGGCGCGGCGGAATGTTCGCGACGGCGGGAGGGTTCCTCCCCGGCTACGAGTTCTCGCCGGGGACCCTTCTTTCCATGCTCGCCGCGGTGGGCCTCGCGGATCGGCTCCGCGGCGCGCGGCCCGGACCCGCAGGAGATCCGCGTGTCGCGATCGCGATCGGCGGCGCGCTCGCCTTCTCCTGCTCGGTCTTCGCGGTTCCGATTCCTCTCCTCGACGTCAAGCTGCCCTCGCCCTTCGTGCTTCTCAAGGGAGTGGTCCCGTACCTCGACGTGATCCGAGCGCCTTCGGGGCTCCGCTTCGGCTTCTATCTCTCCCTCGTCGTCCTGGCGGCGTACGGCGTCCTGCTCGTGACCGAGCGGCTCCGAAGCGCTCGCGCGAGGAACGCGGTCGTCCTTGCCCTCATCGCGGCGTTTCTCGTGGAGACGCTCGTGCCGTCCATCGCGACGAAGAGCTTCGGCTCACCGATCCGCCAGCAGGCCTACCTCGCGGCGCCGCCACGCGAGTGGATCGATCTCCTGCGTACGCGCGTCGAGGGGCCCGTGCTCGACTACCCCCTTCTCGTCGGGAACATCTCGGGGCAGTCACGGTACCTCCTCGACGCCGCCTATCACGGTCAGCCGACGGCGGCCTGCTACAACTCGATCGCCTCGCCCCTGCAGCCCGAGATCGGAGATCTCGCGACCGCGTTGCCCGCGCCGGAGGCTGCGGAGGCGCTGGCGCACCTCGGGTTCGGGGCCGTCGTCCTGCACCGCGAGCATCTCCCGCCCGACATGATCGCCGCCTTCGAAGCCGGTCTCGACTCGACCGAGAACGCTGGCGGCCGCATGGAGCAGGTCGGCGAAAGCGGCGAGCACGTCGTCTATCGCCTGCGCCCTCTGGCCGAGGCGTCCTCCTCGACCGAACGCCTCGCCCCTCCCCGGCCCGTCGCAGCGACGGTCGGCGAGGGTGAGCGGGAAGCGAAGTTGGACTTCGCTTTCGAGAATCGCGGACCGCTCACGTTCGTCCATCCCGAGCCCATCGCCCCGCGCTCCGCTTCGGCCGAGTGGCGGGACGCGGCGGGCGTTCTCGTGCTGGAGACGCCCGTCCGCGTCCTCCTTCCGCTCGCACTCGCGCCCGGGAAGTCCCGGATTCGAACGCTTGCACTGCCCCCTCCGTCTGCCGCCGGTACGTACTCCGTCACCCTCGCGTTCCCTCCCGAGCAGCCGGCCGGCTAGCCTGCATTTCTCACCAGATCACGTCGCGAGGCGGTCGAGAGTGCCGAAGATTCGCGAGCCTCGGACCGGAGGGCGACGCAGGCGTACTTGAACAGTACGTCGAGGAGCCCGGAGGGAGAAGCTCGCGAAGATTCGGTGCTATCGGCCGCCGCAGTAGGGATCTGGTGAGAAATGCAGGCTAGTGCTAGTCGCGAAAGACGGGCTTCCGCCCCTCCTTCCGGGCGCGCGTCGCCTCTTCGAAGTTCTGCGTCGTCATGCGGACGAAGAGCTGCGTGTGGCTCTCGAGCTCGACGGCAGCGGCGAGGCTGCCCGTCTCGAGACCGGCCCACATCATCCGCTTCGTGAGGGCGACGCCCTGCGCGCTCCACCCGTTGATCTGGCCGGCGAGGTCGAGAGCGCTCTCCAGCAGCTCCGCGTCGGGGACGACGCGGGACACGAGGCCGATCCGCTCCGCCTCCTCCGCAGAGACGTCGCGTCCGGAAAGCGCGATCTCGAAGGCGCGCGACGAGCCGATCGCCCGAGGCAGCAGAAAGCTGAGCCCGAGCTCCGTCGCCGTGAGCCCATTGTTGATCCCGGCGGCGCGAAAGTAGGCGGACTCGCCTGCGATCCGGATGTCCGCTCCGAGCGCGAGGCACATGCCTCCGCCGATCGCCGCTCCGTTGACGGCGCAGATCACCGGCTGCGGCAGGCTCCGCATCGTCGGGACGAGCTGCGCGAGGATCGTCATCGCGCGCGTCGCGATGCGGGTCAGCGTCAGGCCCTCGATGTTGGGCGGGGGCTCGACGTCCTGCGTGTCGGCGCCCGAGCAGAATCCACGGCCCGAGCCGGTCAGGATCACGCACGTCGTGTCGTTGTCGTTCGCGACCGCCGCGAACGCCTCGTGCAGCGGCACGACGAGCTCGAACGACATCGAGTTCATCCGCTCCGGCCGGTTCATCGTGATGACCGTCGTGTGCGGGCGCGGCTTCTCCACGCGAACGAAGCTCATCGGGGCTCTCCTCTCACCCGCGCGGCCGATCGAAGGGGTTCGGATGCTCGATCGCGCTCCGGAACGCGCCCTCGATCTCGGCGAACGCGCTCGCCGTCTCCCAGACGCCGCTCGAGGCGACGATCTCCCGCTCGACGCCGGACTCGCGGAAGAGGCTGATCCGGCCGTTGCCGGCGCCGATCACGCGCCGGTTGAGCCAGCCGGATTCGGTGCTCGCGAGGTACAGCACGATCGGGACGACGTTCGCCGGCGACATTCGCTCGTTCGCCGGGTCGTACTGGTTGACGGCCTTGCTCGAGGCGATGCCCATCGTCATCCGCGTGGTCGCGACGGGAGCGATGCAGTTGCTCGTGACGCCGTAGCGCCGGAGCGCGTTCGCACAGGACAGCGTGAGGCCGACGATGCCGAGCTTCGCGGCGGCGTAGTTCGGCTGGCTCGGTGCGCCGTAGATCCCCGCGCCGGAGGTGAAGTTGATCAGGCGGTAGTCGCCGCCCTGGTTCTCCCGCCAGTAGGAGGCGGCGTGACGTGTCGTGTTGAACGTCCCCTTCAGGTGGACGTCGATCACGGCGTCCCAATCGTCCTCCGCCATGTTGAATATCATGCGGTCGCGAAGGATCCCGGCGACGTTCACGAGGACGTCGAGCCGGCCGTACTCGTCGACGGTGGACCGGATCAGCTTCTCGGCGGCGGCCCAGCTCGCGACGTCGGTGTGGTCGGTCCTCGCGGTCCCGCCCGAGGCGCGGATCCGATCGACGACCTCGCGGGCCGGACTCTCGTCGGCCCCGCTCCCGTCCATCGAGACGCCGAGGTCGCTCGCGACGACGTGCGCGCCTTCGGCTGCGAGACCTTCCGCGACGGCGGCCCCGATGCCGCGGCCTGCGCCGGTCACGATTGCCACTCGTCCGTCGAGTCGTCCCATGGCGGCGGCTCTAACGGACCCGGCGGAGCCAGGCGAGGTGCGGTGCGCGGAGGCGCGGGAAAGCACGCGACCGGAGGCTCGATGGCCTCGTGCGCGCGCTCGATCGCACTCGGGCGGTCGAGCCCGAGCGGTTCAGTTGAACGAGGCGAGGAACCCGAGGATGGCGACGACGACGACGAGCTCGACGGATGTCACTGTATGCTCCCTCTTCGTGCGCAACCCCTTCGGGCGCACGAGAGAGGCGTTCCGCAATCCGCGTACCAAGCTCGGCCTCACACCACGTCGTCGCTCGGCTCTGTGTAGAGAGTGGATGCTTTTCCCACCTTTCTGCAGTGGAACCGGCTCCCGTGTGACGCTCCGCACGGCGGTCGATGCGCCAAGCGCTCGTGCGCGAGCGTCTTTTCGCGAGCCCCGGCCCGCAGACCGTGCGCTCGGCGTGTGTCCTCGGCGCACGGTGGCGCAGTCGCGTGTGCCATCCGCGGCGCATCGCGCGCGCTCTTCGAGAGGCGGAGCCTGTCGATTCGCGTGAAGGAGGCTCAACGATCAGGAGCGGCGATCGACGGCAGAGGCATCTTCCCGGCGCGCAGCTCGGCGAAGCGCTCGTGGCTCATGCGGTACATCCGATAGATCGTCCGCCGCTGGCCGTCGCTCTCGCGGAAGTCGGTGTTCCAGTAGTCCCAGACGATCTCGCCGCCACGCGTCACCTCGAAGACGCGCCCCTTGGTGCTCTCCGTCACGAGGACGTTCCCGTTCGGCAGAGGCTGCGCGCCGCCGCGGCTCGAGCTGAAGAAGTCGGTCCGCGGCTCGCTCGTGTACTGCCAGACGATCCGGTTCGTCGCCGGGTCGATCTCGACGATGCGGGAGTAGCTCCGTCCCTTGCCGGCGTCGTGCTGTCGCGCGCCGTTGTCGAAGACGACGACGTGACCGTTCGGCAGGAGCCACGGATCGTGCGGTCCGACGAGGTCGGCCGCGCCCCAGGCCCAGAGCACTTTCGGCTCGTCGAGGTCGACCACCGCAAGGAGGTCGAGGTCACGAAAGCTCAAGAGGACCTGGGTTCCGGCGCTCTCGGCGTGCGGCCACCGGACGACCTCGATCGAGTTGGGATGGAAGACGTCGGTCGCCCGCGTGTATTTCTTCCTCTCGAGCTTGCCCTTGCCGCGGTCGGCGGAGAGGCGCTCGATCGAGTCGTAGCGCGCCTCCGGGATCCGGTCCCCGAAGAGCGGCATCAGGTCGATCGAGCGCGCGATGCGTCCGTCCGCGCTCAGCACGGTGATCGCCTGGCCGAGGATCTCGAGGATCTTCCCGTTCCGGCGGACCTTCCCGGGAAGCACCGTGAGCGCGTAGAGCCGCCCCTCCGCGTCCACGCCGACGTCGTGATGGAAGGGACCGCGCCGCGCCCAAACCGTCTTCCCGCCCATCTCCTCCACCGACAGGATCGGCCGCCGGACCACCGCGACGAGCCCGTCTCGATAGGGATCCGCGAGGCATCCGCTGTTCGCCGCGGGCGGGATCGAGAGCGGAATCTCGTGCAGGAGCCGGCCGTCCATGTCGAGGAAGCGCACGGACGCCGCGCCGCAGTAGTAGTTCACGCCGTCCCACGCGCGGTCGTCGCGCGCGACCACGCCGCGGCGGCTCGGATCGGGATCGTCCGGGACGGCCTCCACGTAGCCGAGGGCCTCGAGCCGATCGACGCGCTCCTGCTCGAGATCCTTCGCCCGCGCGGGAGCGACCATCACGAAGAGGGCGAGTGCCGTGACGAGGAAGAGGAGCGCGCGAGACATCCGAGGAGTCTCGCCCGCTCGACGAACCGCACGCAAGACCTCGCGGGAGCGCGTTCCGGACGACAGCGCATCTGCTAGGGTCCGGACGGTCGCGGCCGAGCTGCGACGGGAGGACGAGCGTGGCCTACGACGATCTTCGCTACGAGCAGGACGGTCCGGTCGTGACGATCACCCTCGATCGCCCCGAGCGGATGAACGCCCTGAACCAGAACCTCCTGAAGAAGGAGCTGCCGGGTGCCTTCCGCTCCGCCGGAGAGGATCCGAGCGTCCGCGTCGTGATCGTCACCGGAAGCGGCGAGAAGGCCTTCTGCGCCGGCGCCGACGTCAAGGACACGGTCGACTCGGGAACGATCGGCGGCAGCAAGGAGGGGCCGTACTACCGCGGCTCGCCGACCGACTTCCTGCACGAGGGCTTCGACAAGCCCGTGATCGTCGCGGTGAACGGCGTCTGCCTCGGGGCCGGGCTGCACTTCGTCGCGGACGGCGACCTGATTCTCGCCGCGGACCACGCGACCTTCTTCGACACGCACGTCCGCATCGGCCAGGTCTTCGCGCTCGAGACGATCGGCCTGATCCGGAAGATGCCCTTCGGCGAGGTGATGCGGATGATGCTCCTCTCGGGAACGGAGCGGATGAGCGTGGAGCGCGCCCTCCAGCTCGGGATGATCAGCGAGATCGTTCCCCGGGCGAGGCTCCTCGAGCGCGCCGGGGAGCTCGCGCGAACGATCGCGGAGTTCTCGCCGGCGACGATCGCCGCGAGCAAGCGTGCGATGTGGCAGTCGCTCGATCGCGGACTCTTCGACGCGCTGGAGCGCGGCTGGCGCGAGATCTACAGCCACTGGTCGCACCCGGACTCGACGGAGGGCCCGCGGGCGTTCGCCGAGAAGCGCCCCCCGCGCTGGAAGGTCGACTGAGTTGGAACCTCGCGGCGAGCGCGGCTAGCGCCGCTCACGCATCCGGACGACGAGCCCGGAGACGACGCAACCGAGCGCCGCGAGCTGCAGCGTCCGCCCGATCCCGATCCAGCCCGCGACCGCCCCCATGCCCAGCGAGCCGACCGGCGTCAGGCCTCCCCACGCCACCTGGAAGAGGCTCATCACACGGCCGCGATTCGCGTCGTCGACGAGCTGCTGGATGAGCGTCTGCAGGCTCGTCATCACCGCGAAGTAGAAGTAGCCGAGCACGAACTGCGCGACGAAGGCCACCCACAGCTCGTCGGTCCACGCGAAGACGCCGAACGCAAGCCCGTAGAAGACGAGGCGCAACGCGGCGCGAGCGAGGGTCGGCCGCCCTTCCCGACCGGTGGCGAGGGCCCCGAAGATCGCTCCGGAAGCGGTGACCGCGACGAGCCACGGGAAGAGACCGCCGTCGCCGAGCACGTCGTGCGCATATACCGGCAGCATCGCGATGTGGCCGACGCCGAAGACCGAGAGACAACCCGTCGTGGCGATCGCGGCGAGCGCCGGCCGCCGCTCGCGCGCGTGCGCGAAGCCCGCGCGGATCCGCTGGAGCATGCCGCCCTTCTCGGTCGAGGGCTCCATCTTCACACGCATCCGCGAGACGAGGAGCCCGGCGACGAAGGCACTCCCCGCGAAGGCCCAGAAGCCGATCGCGTAGTGACCTGCGGCGACGAGCGGTGCCGCGAGGAGAGGACCGACGACCCGCGTGAGGTTGTTCGTCGCGGACTGCAGGGCGACCGCGCTCGGAAGGTCCTCGATGTGGACCGCGTTGGCGGCGATCGCCATGCTCGCGGGAGCCGCGATCGCGAACGTCACTCCCATCACGAACGAGAACGCGAGAAGGAGGTGCGACGTCATCGCCCCGAAGCCCGTCAACGCCGCGAGCAGCCCCGTCACGGCGCTGACGACGGCGTAGCACGAAAGCATGATGGTCCTTCGATCGAACCGATCGGCGACCGCTCCCGAGATCGGCGCGAGGAGGAGCGCCGGGATCAGAAGTGCGAACGAGAGCAGCCCGACCTGTAGCGGATCTCCACTGGACAGCTTCACCATCAACCCCTGCAGGGAGATGTGCGACAGCCAGAAGCCGGTCTGGTTCACGCAGAAGCTCGAGAAGAGGAGCCGGTACTCGCGATGACGAAGAGCGGCGAAGAGCCCGCCCCGCCGCGGCTCGAAGCGCATCCTCGAACGCTCGGGCGAATGCTTCTCGGCGAGCGGCTCCGTGCTCACGGTGCGGCGCGGACCTCGACCACGACCTTGCCGAGGGCTCGACGGCGCAGCACCGCGGCGAGCGCCGCCGGCGCCTCCTCCAGCGAGAACCGGTTCCCGATGTAGGGACGCAGCCTTCCCGCGGCGAGGTGCTCGCGCATCTCGACTCGATTTCGCGCCACCGCCTCGGCCTCGTTCTGGACGAAGCTCCGGAACTCGTGCCCCTTCACGATCACGCCCTTCAACAGAACGAGGTTCAGCGGGATCCGCGGAATCTCTCCGGAAGCGAAGCCGACGACGACGAACCGTCCGCCGTAACCCGTCGCGCGAAGAGCCTCCTCCGCGAGCGGTCCGCCCACGGGATCGAGCACCGCGTCCGCACCGGCGGGCACGAGCTCCTTCAAGCGCTGCTTCAGGCCACCGCCCCCGTAGTCGACGAGCTCGTCCGCGCCGAGCGCCGCTGCGACGGCGAGCTTCGCGGCGCTCGAAGCGCAGGCGATCACACGCGCGCCGAGGACCTTTCCGACCTGCACGGCCGCGGAGCCGACGCCTCCCGCGGCGCCGAGAACGACGAGCGTCTGGCCGCGCTCGACCGCGGCCGTCGTCCGCACCGCGTCGTACGCCGTCCCGTACACCGTCGGAAACGCCGAAGCGCTCGCGAAGTCGACGCCGTCGGGGAAGACCTCGAGCGCACGCGCCGACGCGACGACCTGCTCGGCGAACGCGCCACCGAAGACGGTCCCGTAGACGCGGTCGCCGAGCGCCGGCCGCTCCACGCCCGATCCTCTCGCACGAACGACGCCCGCGAAGTCGCTGCCCGGCGTGAACGGCGGCGGCGTCGGGATCTGGTAGCGGTTCGCGACCATCAGCGCGTCCGGATAGTTGACGGACGCCGCGTGGACGTCGACGAGCACCTCGCCGGGCCCGGGCTCCGGCGCCGGGATGTCCTCGAGGACGAGGCTCTCCGGCTCGCCGTACTCCTTGCAGCGGATCGCGCGCATCAGACGATCCGCGTCGCGTGCCCCCGCCAGTAGCGGTCGCGCAGACGGCGCTTGTAGAGCTTGCCGTTTTCCTCGCGCGGCAGCTTCGCCTCGAAGTCGACCGAGCGCGGGCACTTGATCCGCGCGAGCCGCGCGCGACACCACTCGAGCAGGTCATGCTCGAGATCGGGTCCGGCCTCCGCCATGTCGACGGGCTCGACGACCGCCTTCACCTCCTCGCCGAACTCCTCGTTCGGGACGCCGATCACAGCGACGTCGGCGACGCGCGGATGCCCGATCAGCACGTTCTCCGCCTCCTGCGGATAGATGTTCACGCCGCCGGAGATGATCATGTAGGCGCGCCGGTCGCTCAGGTAGAGGTAGCCCTCCTCGTCGAGCCACCCCATGTCGCCGACGGTCGACCAGCCCTCGCGGCTGTAGCTCCCGGCCGTCTTCTCCGGATCGTTGTGGTAGGCGAAGCTCGCTCCGCCCTCGAAGTAGACGGTTCCGATCTCGCGCGGGCCGAGCTCGCGCCCCTCCTCGTCGAGGATGTGCGCGACGCAGCGGAACGGCTTCCCGACCGAGCCCTTGTGCGCGAGCCACTCCTCGCTCGTGATCGCGGTGGAGCCGTTCGCCTCGGTCGCCGCGTAGTACTCGTGGAGCATCGGGCCCCACCATTCGATCATCTTCTCCTTGACGGGGACCGGACATGGTGCAGCGGCATGTACCGCGATGCGGTGGCTCGCGAGGTCGTATCGGCGGCGGCTCTCCTCCGGCAGCTTCAGCATGCGGACGAACATCGTCGGCACCCACTGGCTCGCGGTGACGCGATGCCGCTCGATCAGCGCCAGCGCCTCCTCCGGATCGAACTTCTCCATGATCACGCTCGTCGTGCCGAGCCGCATCATCGCCATCGTGCAGCGAAGCGGCGCCGAGTGATACAGCGGCGCCGGCGACAGGTAGACGTCCTCGGAGCGGATCTGCCAGAAGCCCTGCTCGAGCCCCGCCGCGAGCGGATCGAGGTCGCCGACCTTCCGGTTCGAGAGCGGCACGCGGATCCCCTTCGGGTATCCGGTCGTACCCGACGAGTAGAGCATGTCCTGCCCCTCGCACTCGTCGGCGATCGGCGTCGACGGCTCCGCCGCGACGAGGGACTCGTAGCTCTCGAACCCGCGCGCCGTGCCACCGATCATGAGGCGCGTGTGCACGCCGGGCAGGCGATCGACGAGCGCTTCTGCGACGTCGCGAAATGCGTGCGAGGCGATCAGGACCTCGGCGCCGCAGTCCTTCGCGATGTACTCGATCTCCGGCGGCGTCAGGTGCGTCGAGAGAGGCGTGTAGTAGAGCCCGGAGCGCTGCGCCGCCCAGCAGGACTCGTGGAAGCGCGCGTCGTTCGCGAGGAGAACGGCGATCGCCGAGCCCGGTCGGAGCCCCCGACGCCGAAGCAGGTGCGCACACTGGTTCGAACGTTCGTCGAGCTGGCGATACGTGACCACCTCGCCGCTCCGCGCCAGGACGTACGCGGCCTTGTCCGGCGTGCTCTTGGCGTGAAGCGAGGGATGCACGTCGCCCGGGCTCTAGCACCCGCGAGGTTCGGCGATCCAGCCACGCTTGCCCGACGCGGCGACGGCGTATGTAATCGTTCCGTGCTCGCCACCGAGACGCCGGCGCGCCGCGATCGCCGCAGCGTCTCTCTCGCGGTGAGCCGCTCGCTTCTTCTCGCCGCTTTGCTCTCCGCGTGCGCCGTTCGCACCGTGCCCGCGCGGCCCGCTCCCGTCGACGTCGCGATCGAGCGCGATCGTCAGTACGCGGCGGCCGCCGATCGACTTCTCGCCTACATGGAGCGGGTCGCGCGCGTCGGCGCGCGGGTCACGGTCGCGGCCGCACCGCTCTGCGACGGCGACGTCAAGCCGTACGTCGGCATCCTGAGCGCGAGCCGCGTGGGCCTGCAGAGGAAGCTCGGCCGCCACGGCGCATGGATCGACGTCGGCACGGCCCTGCAGTCGGCGTGGCAACTCGGACCCGGGACCGAGGTCCTCGTCGTCCTGCCCGATTCTCCCGCCGCCGAAGCGGGGATCCGAGCGGGCGATCAGGTGGTCGCGGTCGATCCCGGGGACGATCGCCCCGGAGCGCCGGTGGCCGTCGAGGTCCAGCGCGGCGGTAGCTCGCTTCGCAAGACGCTGCCGTACGTGCCGGAGTGCGACTACGACGTGCAGGCGACGCTCGGCGACTTCGTGAACGCACACTCGAGCCGGGACGGCGTCGGGATCACGACCGGCCTGCTGCGCTTCCTCGAGAGCGACGACGAGCTCGCCGCGGTGATCGGCCACGAGCTCGCGCACGAGATCCTCGGTCATCGCGGCGGATCGGGCTTCCGCCGCCGCGAGCACGCCGCGGACTATCTCGGCGTCTATCTCGCGGCGCGCGCCGGCTACGATCCCGCAGCCGCCGTACGCTTCGTCCGGCGACTCGCCGCCGAGCATCCCGAGCTGATCAGCGACCGCGCCTCGCCCGCGCATCCGAGCACGGCGAGCCGCGCGAAGACGATCGAGGAGACGGTCGTCGAGATCCGCGAGAAGCAGCGGACGGGCGCGCCGCTCGTCCCGGAAGGGATCTGAGCCTTCAACCGGCGATTGCGGTGATCACCACGCCGACGACGCCCGCAGCGAGGATCAGGATCGGCTCGGCGCTCCCCTTCACGCGCGGCAGGATCGCGAGCGCCACGACCGCGATCGCGAGCGTCGGGAGGTCGAAGATCGCGCGCCGTCCGAGAACGAACGCCGCGCCCGCGATCGCTCCCGCCGCCGCCGCGGTCACGCCGTCGACGAATGCCTTGACGCGCGGATCGTGCACGGAGCGCTGGAAGTACTTCGCCGGGATCACCACGAGCAGGTAGCAGGGGAGGAAGACGGCAATGGCCGCGACCGTGGCCCCGAGCGGACCCGCGACGAGGTAGCCGATGAACGCGACCGTGATGACGACCGGCCCCGGTGTGATCATCGCGACCGCGACGGCATCGAGAAACTGCCTCTCGTCCAGCCACCCGAACTCGCCGACGACGCCCCCGCGCAGGAAGGGCACGATTGCGAGCCCGCTCCCGAAGACGAAGGCGCCGGCTTCGGTGAAGTACCAGGCGATCGTCCACAGCGTGTCCGTCGGCGCGGGACCGTGCAGACCCGTGAGAAGCCACGGCGCGGGGACGAGAGCCGCCGCAGCCCCCGCCTTCGGTGCGTATCCGCGCGCGACCAGAGCCACGACGCCGCAGAGGACGAACAGCCAGAGGATCTCGGACTCCGTCCACGCCGTGACGATCGCGCTCACGCCGAACAGCGCCCAGAGGACGGCGTCTCGACCGAGCGTGCTCTTCGTGAGCTTGTACGCGCTTCGCGCGATGATCGCGATCACGGCGGCGCCGATTCCGTAGAAGGCGCCCTGCATCCAACCGATGCCGCCGTAGGCGAGGTAGATCGCGGAGAGCACGAGGACCATCACGAACGACGGCAGCACGAACGCGATCGCGACGAGCGTCGCGCCGAGCACGCCGTAGCGCAGCCAACCGAGGTAGATGGCGAGCTGCGCCGCGAGCGGCCCCGGCGCGAGCTGCGCGAGTGCGAGCCCTTCCTTGTAGTCCTTCAGCGCGATCCAGCGTCGCGTTTCGACGAGGTCGCGCTGCATGTAGCCGACGAGCGCGATCGGGCCGCCGAAGCCGAACGTCCCGAGGCGGAGGAAGTAGAGG
>VGTG01000136.1 GCA_016874795.1 Deltaproteobacteria bacterium
TCGTCGCACCGGGCTCCGCGTGGGCGACGAAGCGGTGGCCGGCGGAGCGCTTCGGCGCTGCCGCGCGGGACCTCGTGCCGGCTCGCGCCGATCGCGTCGTCGTGATCGGCACGGCGGCGGATCGAGCGCTCGCGGCGGAGATCGCGCGCGCGCTCGAGGGACGCGCGCCTGTCTTGGATGCGACGGGCGAGACGGGCTTCGCGGACGCGGTCGCGATGCTCGAGCGCGCGCACCTCGTCCTCGCGAACGACAGCGCCCCCGCGCACGTCGCGGCCGCTCTGGGACGGCCGGTCGTGGCACTCTTCGGCCCGACGGTCCCCGCGCAGGGATTCGCACCGCTCGGGCCGCGCGTCCGCATCGTCGAGCGCGAGCTTCCTTGTCGTCCATGCTCGCGGCACGGGAGCGCGCGCTGTCCGATCGGAACGCACGAGTGCCTCGCAGACCTGCCTGCTTCGGCCGTCGTCGCGGCGGCCGGAACGCTGCTCGAAGCGAACGCCGGCGCGCCGGCGCGGCGTGAGGGCTCGTGAGGAGCGGCGACGGCAGCGCATCCGCCGCGATCGCCGCGGGTCCGGTCGCGGACGAGCTCCGAGCCGCGCTCGACGCGCGTGGCTGGCGCTGGTGCGAGACGACGAGCATGGACGTGCACGCGCTTCCCGATCCGGATGTGACGGCGATCGCGTGGCTCCCCGCGCGCTTGCGGCTCGACGCGGCGCTCGCGTCGACGGTCGAGAATTTCTGGAAGGACGCGGGCCGTTCGCCGCGCGTGGCCGTGACGGAGCTTCGATTCGACAGCGGCTCGGTGCGCGTGCCTCTCGGGTCCGCGGTCGTTCTCGCGACGCCCGCGGCGGCGCGGCTCTCCGGCGCCGGTCTCGTCGCGCGCTCCGGGGTCATGCGGATCCGGCTCGCGGAGCCGTGGCACGTCGATCTGCCGGACTCGATCGGCGCGCACCTGCGCGCGATCAACGCGGAGAGCACGGTGCAGGCGGAGCTCGCGCGCGCTCTCGGCGAGCGCCCGAGCTGGCGGAGCCTTGCCGTCGAGCCCTTCGTCGTCGGCCTTCGCGGGTGGCTACGTGCCGAGGGACAGCGCCGCGAAGCGCTGACCCCGGCGATCGTCGAGGGATATCGCCACGCCGCCGCGGCGGCGAAGCTCTGGGAGCTGCTCTACGCGAGCGAGCCGTCGCCGTGAGAGTTCCCGAAGGGTTCGAGCAGCCGCAGCCGGGCGTGCTCGTGCGTCGCGGGTTCGAAGCGGACGTCCGCGGCTGGCTCGAGCGTGCCCGCGAGACGGGCGCGCACGAGCGGGCAGATCACACGGAAGGCGGACGCGGGCGCATCGCGCGCGTGCCGCTCCGCGACGGGGCCTTCGCCTACGTCCGCCGCTATCGCCACGGCGGCCTTCTCGGAGACCTGCTCGGCGAAGCGTACTTCGACCGCCCGCCGCGCCCCTGGCGCGAGCTCGCCGCGACCGAGGCGGCGCGAGTCTCCGGCGTCGAGGCTCCCGAGGTCCTGGCCGCGATCGCGGAGCCGCTCGGACCTGCGTGGCTCGGGGTGCCGTATCGCGGGGTTCTCGTGACGCGCTCGATCGAGGGCCGACGCTCGCTCGCCGCGGCGCTGCGGGAGGCCGCCTCGCCGGAGGAGCGGGCCGCGTGGATCGAGAGCGCGGCCGACACCGTGCGTCGTCTCCACGCCGCCGGTATTCACCATCCCGACTTGAACGTGACGAACTTCCTGGTCGGCGCGCGGCCCACCGAGCCCGTCGCCGTGATCGACTTCGACCGCGCGACGGCGGGCGCGGGACCGGTCGGCGCGCTCGCGCGACGTCTCGCGATACGGCGCCTCGCGCGCTCGATCGCGAAGCTCGCGCTCCCCGGGCTCGGCCGGGCGGAGTGCCGTGTGCGGCTCGCGGCGATCCTCGAAGGGCGGGACGAGACGGCACGACGAGACGGCACGATGAGGCTCCGGTGACGGCGATGGTCGAGGCGAAACCGCTCGCGCGGGCGTGGAGCGCGGAGGAGGCGGTCGCTCGCGCCGAAGCGGTCGCGCTTCTCGAAGCGGCGACGGCGACCGAGCCCGCTGCGACCGGGATCGCCGGCGATCGCCTGCTGAAGCGCGGCCCGCGCTCGACCGTCGTGTGGCTCGAGGACGCGGGACCCGAGGGCACGCCGGTCGTCGTGAAGACCTTCGTGGCGCGCCGCGGCGGTCGTCGCGTGGGGATCGGACGCCCTCCCGCGCAGGCGCAGCTCGAGGCGGCGCGCGCGCTCCGGGCGGCCGGGATCGAGACGCCCGTCGTGCACGCGGCGGTCGACCGCGGCTGGCCGAAGGCGCCGTGCCACGTGATCTCCGCCGCCGTCGCGGACGGTTCGACGCTCCTCGAGCAGATCGGACGCGTCGATCGCCGCGGCCGGTATCGCCTCGCACGCGCTCTCGGAGACTTCGTCGCGCGGCTCCACCTCTCGGGCTGGTACGTTCCGGATCTCAAGCACGAGAATCTCCTCGTACGTTCCCACCGCTCCGGTGCGCCGCTCCTCGTCCTGATCGATCTCGAGCGCGCGCGCCGCCCGCGCCTCGGCGTGTCCGCGCGCCGGCGCTTGCGGAACCTGGTGCAGCTCCACTGGCGGCTCTCGTGGGAGTCGACGCCGCGCGAGCAGGTCGCGTTCCTCGCGGCGTATCGCGCCGTGCTCGGGTCCTCGACGCCGCTCGCGGATCTCGCGAAACGCGTCGACCGCGCGCGACGGCGGAAGCAGCGGAGCCTCCTCGGCCGGCGGCGCCGCGCCGGAGTGACCCCGAGCGAGCGCCCGGGCCTCTCGTGCATGATCATCTGCCAGAACGAGAAGGCGCAGATCCGCGACTGCCTCGAGAGCGTTCGCTGGTGCGACGAGATCGTCGTGATCGACGCCTTCTCCGTCGACGGCACGGACGCGATCTGTCGCGAGTACACCGATTGCGTGATCCAGCGGCCGTGGCCGGGCCACCGCGCGCAGAAGCAGTTCGCTCTCGATCAGACGACGCAGCCGTGGGTGCTCAACATCGACGCCGACGAGCGCGTGCCGGCGCCGCTGCGCGCGGAGATCGAGATGCTGCTCGCGCACGACGGCGCCGGCTACGACGGCTTCCAGGTGCCGCGTCTCGTCCGCTACATGGGCCGCTGGTGGTGGCGGGCCGGCTGGTATCCGAGCCGGCGGCTCCGGCTCTTCCGGCGCGAGAGAACCTCGTGGGGCGGCGTCGACCCGCACGAGAAGGCGATCGTGCAGGGCCCGATCGGGCGCGTCCACGAGCCGCTCTGGCACTTGACCTACGGCGACGTCGCGCATCACCTCCGCTCGATCGATCACCTCACCGACGTCGCGGCGCGCGCGCGACCGCGTCCGGCGAGCGCAGATCGGCTCCTGCTGCGGCCGCCGGCGCGGCTCCTGCGCTCGTGGGTGATCGGTCGAGGGCTGCTCGAGGGCTTTCCCGGGTTCTTCGTCGCGCTCTCGTCGGCGTTCTACGTCCACGTCAAGCACGCGAAGGCCGACGAGCGGTGGCGGGAGGAGCAGGCGAAGAAGGGGCCGGACGACGCTCCGGCAGGGAGGGGGGAGGAGAGCTGATGCGGGTGCTGCACGTCGATCCGGAGCGCACCTTCGGGGGCGGCGAGACGCAGGTCCTGGCGCTCGTGACGCACCTGCGCGAGCGCGGTCACCAGTCCTTTCTCGCGACGCCGCGTGGCGGCGAGCTCGGAACGCGAGCGGCTGCCGCGGGGTTCCCCGTGGGGGAGATGCGTGCGCGGCACGGCCACGATCTCCGTGCCGGGCTCCAGCTGCGCGGTCTCTGCCGGCTCCATCGGCCCGAGGTGATCCATCTCCACACGGCGCGGGCGCTCTCGCTCGCCGCGTATCTCCCGCGGGACGCGGCCCGCATCGTCACGCGGCGGATGGACTACGCGCCGCGCGGCGCGCGTCCCTACGTCGGCTGGCTCTACCGCCAGGTCGACGCGATCATCGCGGTCTCGGAAGCGGCGCGCGCAGCGCTCGGGACGCGTGGCGTGCCCGTCGAATCGGTGGTCGTCGTGCCGAGCGGCGTCGCCGTCGAGCACTTCGCACGCTCCGACCGCGCGGCGGCGCGGAGCGAGCTCGGCATCGACCCGGAGCGGCCGGTCGTCGCGATCGTCGGCAGCCTGCACGCGCGGAAGGGCCACGCGATTCTGTTCGAAGCGCTCGTGCGCCTTCGCGCGGACGGCCGCGAGGTCCTCTGCCTCGCCGCAGGAGAGGGACCCGAGCGCGAGATCCTGGAAGCCCGCGCGCGCCAGCTCGGGATCGCCGCGCAGGTCCGCCTTCTCGGTCACCTGCCGGACGTGCTGCCGATCCTCGCGGCGGCGGACGTCGTCGCGCAGCCGTCCCTCGCCGAGGGCCTCGGGGTCGCCGCCGTCGAGGGAATGGCGAGCGGACGACCGGTCGTCGCGAGCCGCGTCGGCGGCCTGGCGGAAACGATCCGGCACGAGGTCGAGGGCTTGCTCGTTCCTCCCGGTGATCCGCACGCGTTCGGCGAAGCGCTCGAGCGCTTGCTCGCCGATCGCGAGCTGCGCGAGCGGCTCGGGACGGCCGGACGCCAGCGTGCGGCGCGCTTCTCGACCCAGGCGATGGCACGCGGCACCGAGTCGGTGTACGAACGCGCGCTGGCCCGCCGAGGACGCCGCGCATGAAGCCAGTCGAAAAGCAGAGGCTCCGCAGGATCGTGTCCGCGTTTCCGCGCGCGCGCATCCTGGTCGTCGGGGACCTGATGCTCGACCGCTTCATCTGGGGCGAGGTGCGGCGGATCTCGCCCGAGGCCCCCGTCCCGGTCGTCCGCGTGACGCGCGAGAGCGAGCACCCGGGCGGCGCGGGCAACGTCGTCGCGAACCTCGCCGCGCTCGGCGCGAAGCCCGCCGTCGTCGGCTGGGTCGGACGCGACGCCGCCGGGCACACGACGACACGGCTCCTCCGCGAGCTCGGCGCGGACGCCTCCGGCATCCTCGAGACCACCGAAGCCGAGTCGATCGAGAAGACGCGCATCATCGCGCACAGCCAGCAGGTCGTCCGTCTCGACCGCGAAGCGCGCCGGCCGAGTGCGGGGCTTGCGAAGCGCCTGCGTGAGGCGCTCGAGCGGAAGCTGCGCAACGTCGACGCCGTCCTCGTCTCCGACTACGGCAAGGGGACGATCGACGCCGGGATCCTCGAGCTTCTCGCCGAGCGGCGCGAGCGGCAGGGCTTCGCGTACTTGATCGATCCGAAGCAGGCGAACTTCGACGCCTACCGGGGCGCGACGCTCGTCAAGCCGAACGAGCTCGAAGCGGCGGCCGCGGTGGGCCTCGATCTCGACGGCCCGGATCAGATCCGCGTCGCCGGGCGACGCCTGCTCGATCGCTGGCAGAGCGAGTCCGTTCTCCTCTCGCGCGGCGAGCACGGGATGACCCTGTTCCGTCGCGGTGCGCCGGACCGCTCGTTCCCCGCCGCCGCGCGCGAGGTGTTCGACGTGACGGGCGCGGGCGACACGGTGATGGCCGTCGCGGCGCTCGTGCTCGCGGTGCGCGGCTCGCTCGAGCAGGCGGCGCTTCTCGCGAACCTGGCTGCGGGGATCGTGGTCGGAAAGGTCGGCACGGCGACGCTCGGGAAGTCCGAGCTGCTCGGCGCGCTGGACGCAGCGGCGCCGCAGCCGAGCACGGCGGCGGTCGCGCCGCGTCCGAGACGAGCGAGGAGCCGAGCGAAGGAGCGAGCGCGATGAGAAGCATGACCGGCTACGGCGCGGCTTCGACGGCGGTTCCCGGCGGGAAGCTGCTCGTCGAGGTGCGGAGCGTGAACGCTCGCTTCCTCGAGCTCCGGATCGCTCTGCCGCGCGAGCACCAGAACCTGGAAGCGGAGCTCCGTCAGCTCGTGCAGAAGTCCATCGATCGCGGGCGGGTCGACGTCGCGATCCGGCGCGAAGGGAAGGCCGAGCGGCGTGCGCACGTCGCGGTCGATCTCGCGCTCGCGCGCGAGGTGGCCTCGGCGTGGCGGCGCGTCGGACGCGAGCTTCGTCTCGCGGGCGAGCTCGACCTCGCGTTTCTCCGCTCCGCGGGAAGCGACGTCGTGCGCACGACGGAGGAAGGTCCCGACGTCGCGAAGGAAGCCCCCGCGATCCGCCGCACGCTGCGCGCGGCCCTCGCGGCACACGAGCGGGAGCGCCGCCGCGAGGGCGAGCATCTCGAGCGCGACATGCGCGCTCGTCTCCAGAAGCTCGGCAAGCTCCGCGCGCGTTGCGCGTCGCTCGCCGCGGAGATGAAGCCGGTCCTCGCGACCCGCCTGCAGGCCCGCATCGCCGATCTGATGGGCGATCGCGCGCCCGATCCGGACCGCCTCGTGCAGGAGGTCGCGATCGCGCTCGACCGGAGCGACGTCTCGGAGGAGCTGACGCGCCTCGAGAGCCACCTCGCGGCGCTCGGCGAGCTCCTCGGCGCGAAGGGCGAGTCGGGAAAGCGGATCGAGTTCCTCCTGCAGGAGCTGCTGCGCGAGGTGAACACGATCGGGTCGAAGGCGAACCATCTCCCGTTGACGCAGGCCGTGCTCGAGGCGAAAGGCGAGATCGAGAAGCTGAAGGAGCAGGTGGCGAACGTCGAATGAGCGCGAAGGACCGAAAGAGCGGGCGCCGCGGAATCCTCTTCGTGGTCTCGGCGCCCTCCGGCGGCGGGAAGACGACGCTCGTGAAGGGCGCCCTCGCCGCGGACGCGGAGCTCTCGCTGTCCGTGTCGCTGACGACGCGGCAGCCGCGCGCCGGCGAGGTCGACGGCCAGGACTACGTCTTCGTGACGCAGGAGGAGTTCGCGCGGCGCCGTGCTGCGGAAGAGTTCGCCGAGTGGGCGCAGGTCTTCGAGCACTCCTACGCGACGCCGCGCGCGCCGCTCGACGCCGCGATCGCGGCGGGGCGGGACGTCCTCCTCGACGTCGACATCCAGGGCGCGCGCTCGCTGAAGAAGATCTACGGCGGCGACGCGGTCGGAATTTTCGTCCTGCCGCCGAGCGTCGGAGCGCTGGAGAAGCGCCTGCGCGCCCGCGGCACCGACCGCGAGGAGCAGATCCGCCGCCGTCTCGATCGCGCGCGCACCGAGGTCGAGGCCGCGCGCGAGCCCGGCATCTACGACTACCGGATCGTCAACGAGGACCGCGACCGCGCGATCGCCGAGCTCCGCGCGATCCTCGTCACGGAGCGGCTCCGCCTGAGCCGCGTCGCACCCCCGCGCCTCGAATAGTCGGTCTGCAGTTCCGGCTCTCGCTCATCCCGGTACCTCGCCCGGATCGATCCGCGCGTGCCGGAGCCAACCGACCCGAGCGAGCCAGGTGCGCGCGGCGGCGACCTCTCGCGGCCCCGCCGGATGTCTTTCGGCGGCCGGGCGGGTCCAGCCGGCGAACCAGCGACCGGAGGACGCCTCATCCCGACGAATCCAATCCCCCCCACCGTCTCGTATCCCGCTCGAACACCACTTCCCACGACCGCAAACCAACCCGGACCCGCACGTCGGCGGCCTCGAAGGCATCGCCGCGCGGTCCATCGACTCGAATCGAAGGGGGAATCATGCGCACTCGAAGAACGTGCCTGTGGCTCGCCGCCGTGGCTCTCGGCGCGCTCGCTGCGGCCCAACCGGCGTCCGCATCGAGTCACCGCGAAGCGCTCGCCGTGCTCGGCGATCCGTGCGCGGACTTCGCCGATCTCTACGCGTGGGTTTCACCCGGCGCGCACGACAAGCTCTACTTGATCGCGACCGGTGCGGGCGGCGCCGGCAACCTGCACGAGCCCGGCCAGGGCAACCAGGGCGTTCGCGCCTGCAGCAACGGCTGGCGCTTCTCCTTCCACATCGGGAAGGGGAAGAGCATCGCCGACAAGGTCGTCTATCAGGTGACGTTCCGGAAGCGCGTTGCGGGCGACGATCCCCCGGGCCCGGACGACGGGCTTGGCGGAGGCAACGAGCTGCTCTGGCAGATCTCCGGCGGCACCGAGACCTACCGCGTGACCCGCTTCGATCCCGTCTCGAAGGAGAAGACGGTCCTCGGGACGGGGCTCGCGACGGCGCCCAATCGTCACGGGCCGCAGACGGACCGTCTCGTGAACGGCCTCGGGTCCTTCGCGGGCTACGGCTCCGACGATCCGACGAGCCGTACGGTCGACCTCTACGACGACGACTTCGCCGCGGGCTTCATCCACCCGCTGTCGAACGGCGGCCGCGCGTTCGCCGGCCAGCGCGACGATCCGTACTACCTCGACGAGAAGGGCATCTTCGACCTCGTGAACCTCTGCGCGGACGGACTTTTCGGCATCGCCGGCGCTCGCACGACGGACTGCGAGGACGTCTTCACGGGCTTCAACAACTTCGTGATCGCGCTCGAGATCCCGATGACCGACGTCTTCCCGAACGGGATCCCGCACAACGGCGCGTTCGTGCCCGGCTCTACGGACAGCCTGCTGCGCATCTGGGTCAGCGCGGACCGGCGCGAGAACGAGATCGTCGATCCGACGAACCTCGCGACGGGCTACCGCTACACGGGCCCGTACCGTCAAGTCGGCCGCCACGGGAACCCGCTCTTCAATGCAGGTCTCGTCGGCGCGGCGCGGCACACCGTGTTTCTCCGGAACGGGCCGGAGAAGGACGTGACGAACTTCGGCGGCGACATCCTCTTTCCGATCCTGGTCCGCGACGCCGAGGCGCTCGGCATCTACGAAGCGCTCGGCATCGACCCGGACGCGGCCGGCCTGAAGGGACCGCGGCTCGACATCGTCAACGCGATCAACCTCGGGCGCCCGATCCCGGTCGAAGACGGGTTCACGGCGGACGTGCTGACGCTCGACGCCTCGATCGGCACCGACGTCGTTCCGGACGGGCTCCTCGAGGGCGGCTACCCGAACGGACGGCAGCTCGTCGGGCCGATCCCGGACGCCGAGCACCGCGACGTGAGCGACCTCCTGATCAGCTTGATCGTCGCGGGAGATCCGCTCGCCGGCGCGGGCGACGGCGTCGACAGCAACGACAAGAACTACTTGACGGAGTTCCCGTTCGTCGCGGCGCCGCACTCCGGTCTGAACGGCGGCCATGGCGGAACGAACGTGGTCGATACGCCCTGAGCGAGTGCTACGGCGACGGCGGTGTGCGACGGCCGGCCCCGGGGATTCCCGAGGCCGGCCGTTGTCGTTTGGCTTGCGTCGTCGCGGGCTCGGTCGCCGCGCCGAGCCTTCCTCCCGGGCTGCAGGGATCGGCGCATTTCCCGGTCTTCGCACCCTGCGGCCGCTCGCACGCGAAACCGCCGCACTCTGCGGGCGCGCTGCACGGCTCGCCGGTGCGCTTCGTCGTCGCGCACGTTCCGGCGGCGCAGTACGCGCCTTCCGCACAGTCGCCGTGACGCTCGCACGTCGCACCCACCGCGAGCTTCTTCGGCTCCGCGCAATGGCCCGCGCTGCAATGGAGCCCGGGGGCGCAGAGCGCCGAGGAGGGGCAGGGCGCGCCCTTCGCGACGCGCGAGAGGCACTGTCCCTTGAGGCAGAGGCCCTCGCATTCGCGGTGTCGCTCGTCGCCCTGCAGGCCCGTGAAGGCGGCGAGGTTGTCGACGGGCGCCGCACAGCGCCCGCCCGGAGGCGAAGGCGGAGCGCAGACCCCGGCGCGATCGGTGGAGGCGCCGCGGCAATGGAGGCCGTCTCCGCATTCCAGGGAGGACCGGCAGGACGCCCCCGAAGTGATCTTTCCCACGATCAGCGAAGCGCGGCTCGCGGGCGGCTTCGGCGGAAGCGGGGCCACCCAGCCACAGCCCGCGAGCCCCTCCGCGGCTTCCTTCGTGCAGCGCTCGAGCCCCGACGCGTCGATCGTGACGCCGCCGCGTCGGAGCGCGGCGGCGAGCTCGCGCGTGCAGAGCTCGGCGAGGTGGCTCGGGGCGGCCGGGTTCGAGCAGCACTCGCTCTTTCGCCTCGCCGGCAGACCGTGGATCGCGTCGCAGAGCCCCTTCGCGAGCGGGTCCGGCGCCTCGGCGGCAAAGGCGGTCTCGAGGAGGAGGACGATCGCGTGCGCCAGCGCCAGCCCGACGGCGAGCGCCGCTCGCGGTTCGCGGATTCTCATCGGGGCGAGCATTCCCGAGGTCTCCGCGGCCGGCGAGACCTCGCAGGCGTTGCGGCACCTCGGAAGCGCTCTTATTTTGGGCTTCCGTGAAGCTCGAAGGGCTCGTCTCGAAGGTGCAAGGCTATCTGCCGGGGGCGCAGGTGGAGCTGATCCGGCGCGCCTACGAGTTCTCGGCCGAGAAGCACAAGAACCAGAAGCGGGCGAGCGGCGAGCCGTACGTGTCGCATCCCCTCGCGGTCGCAAGCATCATCGCCGACCTCCGCCTCGACGTGCCGAGCGTGGTCACGGGGCTCCTGCACGACACGGTCGAGGACACGCTCACGACGCTCGGGCAGCTCGAGACGATCTTCGGGAGCGAGGTCGCGAGCCTCGTCGACGGCGTCACCAAGATCGGGCAGATCAACTTCGCGAGCCGCGAGGAGCATCGCGCGGAGAATCTCCGCAAGATGATCCTCAAGATGGGCGAGGATCTCCGGGTCATCCTGATCAAGCTCGCCGACCGCACGCACAACATGCGCACGCTCGACGGGCTCTCCCCGGACAAGCAGGCGAAGGTCGCGCAGGAGACGCTCGACATCTTCGCGCCGCTCGCGCATCGCCTCGGGATCTACTGGATGAAGAGCGAGATGGAGGACAACGCGCTCCTCGCGCTCCATCCCGAGGTCTACTACCAGCTGAAGCGCGCCGTCGCGAAGAAGAAGACCGAGCGCGAGAAGTACATCCGCGACGTCCAGGGCATCCTGAAGAAGCGCTTCGACGCGGCCGGCATGGAGTGCCTGATCGCCGGACGGCCGAAGCACTTCTACTCGATCTACCAGAAGATGCGCGCGCAGAACCTGCTCTACGAGCAGGTCTACGACCTCGTCGCGTTTCGCATCGTCGTCGACACGATGCGCGAGTGCTACGAGGCGCTCGGCGTCGTGCACTCCGTGTGGAAGCCGGTACCGGGCCGCTTCAAGGACTACATCGCCCTGCCGAAGGCGAACGGCTACCAGTCGCTCCACACGACCGTGATCGGTCCGCGCGGTGAGCGCATCGAGGTGCAGATCCGCACGACCGAGATGCACCGCTTCGCGGAGGAGGGCATCGCGGCGCACTGGACGTACAAGGACGGGCAGGGGATCGACCAGGAGGAGATCCAGCGCTTCCAGTGGCTCCGCCAGATGCTCGAGTGGCAGAAGCAGGTCCGCGACCCGCACGAGTTCCTCTACTCCTTCAAGGAGGATCTCGCGCCGGACGAGGTCTACGTCTTCACGCCGAAGGGGGACCTGCTGAACTTCCCGGCCGGCGCGACGGTGATCGACTTCGCGTACCGGATCCACTCCGAGGTCGGACACCGCTGCACGGGGGCGCGCGTCGGCGGGCAGCTCGTGCCGCTTCGCTATCCGCTCCAGAACGGCGACACCGTCGAGATCATCACGACGCAGCACCAGATGCCTTCGCGCGACTGGCTGAAGCTCGTGCGGACGCCGCGTGCGAAGGAGCGCATCCGCGCGTGGATCAAGGCGCAGCAGACGACCCGCAGCGTCGAGGTCGGGCGAGAGATCCTGGCGCGCGACCTTTCGCGGTTCCAGCTCGACCTCGTCAAGCTGTCGCAGGACGGCACCCTCGACCGCGTCGCCCACGAGCTCGGCGTCCGGGATTTCGAGACGCTCGTCGCGGAGGTCGGCTACGGCAAGGTGATGGCGCGCCAGGTGATCGAGCGCCTCGTCCCGGCGGAGGAGGTCGACCGCCCGAGCGAGCGTGAGGGGCCTCTCGCCCGTCTCTTCCGCGTCGTCGGCCGGCGCCCGGACTCGAGCGGCATTCGCGTGAGCGGCATCGACGACGTGCTCGTCCGCTTCGCCCGCTGCTGCGATCCGCTTCCGGGCGAGCCGATCGTCGGCTTCATGACGCGAGGACGCGGCGTCACCGTGCACGCTTCCGACTGCGCGAAGGTGCTCGAGGCCGATCCGCTCCGCCGCGTGCAGGTCGTCTGGGCCGGGAAGGCCGACTCGCTCCGTCCGGTGCGGCTCGAGGTCATGTGCATCGATCAGCCGGGGCTTCTCGCGGCGATCAGCCGGGCGATCGCGCAGACCGGCGTCAACATCCGGAAGGCCGAGGCGCGGAGCATCGCCGACTCGAAGGCGCTGAACACGTTCGAGGTGATGGTCGCGGACGTCGACGACCTGAAGCGCGTCATGCGGAACCTGACGCGCGTTCGCGGCGTGATGCGCGTCGAGCGCTTGCGGGGTTGACGGCGCGCGCGGGAGCGCACACCATCGCCTCCCCATGAGCTCCTCGTCCCTGCAGCCCGTCGCGTCGGATCGCGCGCCCGCCGCGATCGGACCTTACGCGCAGGCGATCGTCGCGAACGGCTTCGTCTTCTGCTCGGGGCAGATCGGCCTCGACCCGGCGACCGGCTCGCTCGTCGCGGGCGGCGTCGCCGCGGAGACGGAGCAGGTCCTGCGGAACCTCACGGCGGTCCTCGAGGCGGCGGGGAGCGGCCTCGATCGCGTCGTGCGGACGACGATCTACCTGGTCGACATGGCGGACTTCGCGTCGGTGAACGCGATCTACGCGGGCGTCTTCGGGGTCGCCCGGCCGGCGCGCGCGACCGTCGCCGTCGCCGCACTGCCGAAGGGCGCCCGCATCGAGATCGACGCGATCGGGCTCGTGTGGCCTCGATGCGACGAAGCTCCGTCGGCAGGTCTCTCGTCCAGCGGTAAAGCTCGTGACGTGGGTGCCTTCACGCTTGGCAGGTAAGGGGTGGCGGCGGTGAACCTGTTGCTTCGAACAGCGCCAGATTCATTCGCGATTCTCATTTATTAATCTTGACATTCTCCTTCGGCTGCGGTAGCGTTCGTCATGTCGAAGCAGCTCTCCTTCGGCGATCTGCGGAGGCGATCGGGACGCGGCGGGCCGCGCACCGGCGCCGGTCGGCCGCCGGGGCCGCGCCCTCGCGTCCAGCACCGTGCTCGGCCGCATCTGTCGGCATGTCCGGCTCACGTGACGCTCCGCTTGAGGCGTGGACTGCCGAGCCTTCGCTCCCGCAGGTTCGTGCTCGAGTTCCAGCGGAGTCTGCGGAAGTCCTGCGAGCGGGGCGAGTTCCGCGTGCTGCAGTACTCGCTCCAGCGCGATCACGCCCACATGATCGTCGAAGCGGACTCCAAGGAGGCGCTCGGGCGCGGGATGAAGTCGGTTGCGGCGCGTCTCGCGCGCGTCGTGAACCGCGCTTTCGCGCGCTCGGGCGCGGTCCTCGACGGTCGCTACCATCTCCGCCTCCTGCGGACGCCGCGCGAGGTTCGATCCGCGCTCGCCTACGTCCTGCTGAACGCGCGCAAGCACTGGCGCGAGCGTTTCGGCGTCGCACCTCCGGTGAGAATCGACGAAGCTTCGTCGGGCCGCTGGTTCACCGGCTGGCGCGATCAACGGACTGGAATGGACCCTCCGCGGGGAGTCCCAGAGGTTGCACCCGCGCGGACCTGGCTCGCCCGCACGGGCTGGCTGCGCCACGGACTCATCGATCCGGCAGCCACGCCCGGAGCGTGACTGCGGGCGCAGTCTTGCGCCCGGCGCACTTGCATTCCCCTTCTCGGCTCCCGCACCGAAGGCACCGGGCACACCGAACGCAGCGATTTTCCCGAGCATCGAGTCTCGGCTCACGCTCCCGAGAGTCGCTTTACAAGCCCGCCGGGGACCGTTACGGCAACTGTTTCTTCCCCGGAGCCGGGGAGTCAGGAACGGATTCGATGGCGCGAACCTGCGAGATCTGCGGAAGAAGACGCTCGGTCGGCAACAACGTCAGCCACGCGAACAACAAGACGCGGCGGACGTGGAAGCCGAACCTGCAGAACGTGCGCGCGAAGGTCGAGGGGACCGTTCGTCACATCCTCGTCTGCACGCGCTGCCTGCGCAGCGGCCGCGTGACGAAGGTGACCGGCTCACGTACCGCGACCGGCGCCCCGGCCTGAGCGGCGAGCCGCACCGCCAGCTTCATCCGCGCGCTTCGAAGCGCGAGCCTTCCCCTTGCGAGCGGACGCCTTCGCTTCCCCGGGCGACTTCGCGGAACGCTCGATCAGCCGCGTCGTCGACTGTCCCTGCACGAGCGGGATGCGCTCGACCTTCCCGCCGCGCGCTCGCACCTCCTTCGCGCCGACGATGTCCTCGAGCGCCCAGTCGGCGCCCTTCGCGAGCACGTCCGGCTCGAGCGCGACGATCACCTCGAGCGGCGTCGGTGCGTCGAAGATCACGACGTGATCGACGGCCTCGAGGGCGGCGAGCACCTCGGCGCGCGCTGCCTCGGTCTGCACGGGTCGCCCCGGACCCTTCAGCCCGCGCACCGACCGATCGCTGTTGACCGCGACGACGAGCGCATCGCCGCGCGCCCGCGCCGCGGCGAGGTAGCGCACGTGCCCGGGATGCAGCAGGTCGAAGCACCCGTTCGTGAAGACGATCCGCTTCCCGTCGCGGCGGGCCTTCCGCAAGCGCGCACGCACGCGTGCGAGCGAGCCGACCTTGTCCTGGTAGGCGGTCGCGCGCTTCATCCGGCGGAGTCTACTGCGCCGCTGCCCGAAGTCCACGCGCGCCGGCCCATCGCGGCCGCGGGCCTCCGATGATAGGAGCACTCGAGCGTGGCGACGAGGTCTCCGAGATGACGTCTCCGGTGCAGGCGCCGTCGATGCGCCGGATCGAGATTCTCGACCCGATCGTCGCCGACCAGATCGCTGCCGGCGAGGTGATCGAGCGGCCCGCCTCCATCGTGAAGGAGCTCGTCGAGAACTCGCTCGACGCCGGCGCGCGCGAGGTGCACGTCCACCTCGAGGCCGGCGGCCGTGACCGGATCGTCGTGCGCGACGACGGCGTCGGCATGGTCGCCGCGGACGCGGAGCGCGCGTGCCTGCGACACGCGACGAGCAAGCTCCGCCGGATCGAGGATCTGACGGGAATCGGCAGCCTCGGCTTTCGCGGCGAGGCGCTCGCGAGCATCGCCGCGATCGCGGAAGTGGAGATCACGACGCGCGCGATCGGCGAGGCGACGGGAACGCGCGTCCGCGTCGAGCACGGCGTCGTGCGCGAGGTCGCGCCGACGGGCGCGCCGCCCGGGACCTCGATCTCCGTGTCCGCTCTGTTCGCAGCGGTTCCCGCGCGGCGGAAGTTCCTGCGCTCCGCGGAGACGGAGCTCGGCCACATCGTCGAGTGGCTGCAGCGGATGGCGCTCGCGCGGCCCGACGTCGGATTCGAGTGCGTGCACGTGGCGCGTCAGGTCCTGCGGCATCCCGCCGTGCGCCGCCACGACGAGCGGCTGCGCCAGGTCCTCGGCGCCGAGCGCGCTCGCGACCTCGTTCCGATCGAGGCGACGGAGGGGGCGATCTCGGTGCGGGGCTGGGCTTCGCGTCCGCACACGAGCCTCGGGCAGTCGCGCCTCGTGCTGCCGTACGTCGGAGGCCGCCAGGTGCGCGACCGGCTCCTGATGCGCGCGATCCTCGACGCCTATCGCGCGCTCCTGCCGCAGGGGCGCTATCCGGTCGTCGTCGCGTTCCTCGAGATTCCCGGCGAGGCCGTCGACGTGAACGTGCACCCGACGAAGACCGAGGTGCGATTCTCGGCGCCCGATGCGGTCTACGGGGCGACGCTGCGCGCGATCCGCGGGGCGCTCGCCGGCCATGCGGCGAGCGCCCCGCGGTCCGTCGGCGCGGGAGTCGATCCGTCGGCCGGGTCCGTGGAGGACGCGGCGCGCGGTCCGGACGGCGGCACCCGGTCGGGGGACGCGATCTCCGGCCGCGTCTCCGACGCCCTCGGGCGATACGTGATCCGTCAGGACGCAAGCGCGCGCTCTTCGGGTGCGGCGTGGCCGTCGCACGTCCCCCGCGACGGCGGCG
>VGTG01000137.1 GCA_016874795.1 Deltaproteobacteria bacterium
CGCGCTCGAGGAGGAGGACCTTCTTGCCCGACGGCGCGAGTCTGTGCGCCAGGGTGCCGCCTCCCGCGCCTGTCCCGATGATGATCACGTCGAACCGTCCGTTGCTGCTCGTCATGCGTGTCTCCCTTCGCGACGGGCCGCCTGGGCCGTGTCGTCGCTGCGCGGTCTGATGCCGCCAGGGGACCCGGGTTTCCCGGCGCACGGACGCGTTCGACCGCGAAACCTGCCCACGAGAGCGGCATCGAAAGGGTGTTGGCGGCGTGCCTTCGTCCCGGCTCGAGGCCGGGCGCTCGTCGTCGGCGGAGCGGAATCGAAATGACGTGTCGCGAGTTCGTCGACTTCATCGCCGACTACCTCGAGGGAGAGCTGGCGGAGGGAGAGCGGGCGTCGTTCGCGGCGCACCTCGACCACTGCGCGGAGTGCCGGAGCTACCTCGCGGGATACGAGGCGACCGTTTCGCTCGCGCGAGGGGCCTTTCGCGACCCCACGGCGCCGGTGCCGGAGGACGTTCCCGAGGCCCTCGTCGAGGCGATCCGGAAGGCACGCCGGCCCGGCTCAGACTGACCGCGGCAAGGCGGAGCGAATCCCCGCCGGCGGTTTGTCGGCGGCCAGGCCGCGCAGGATCTTCTCCGAGGCTACCGTTGTGCGCGCAACAATAGAGCCTCTTGGTGCTGCGGTAAAATTGCGCGCACGGCCAGATTCCTGCGCATATGGGATGTGCGAGAGGCGTGCGGCAAGTGAGCATCTGCGTGCAGGGGAGAACGCGCCTCGTCGCCGCCATACTGGCGCTGCTCGTCCTCGCGGTAGCCGTCGCTGCGTACTTCGGTGGCTGGAAGGCCGCGCACCGCTGGTTCTCGAAGGAGACCTGCGGCTGGATCGTGCGCGGCGAGGTGACGCTCGATCGCGATCTCCTCGACTGCGGCGAGCGCGGTTTGCGCATCGCGCCCTTCGCGGTGCTCGACTGCGCAGGGCACGAGATCCGCGGTCGAGGTCCGGGAACGTCTTCCGAAGGTCTCCGTCTCAACGGCGTGACGAAGGCGGAGGTGCGGAACTGCCGCGTCTCCGGCTTCGCGCGCGGAGTCCGGATCCGCGGCGGGAGCGAGAACCGCATCATCGGCAACCGCATCGAGGGAAACGAGCGCGGCATCGACGTCGCGGGCAAGACCTCCGAGGGTACGAGCGAGGGACACGTCCTCCAGGGGAACGAGATCCGCGACAGCGCGAAGGACGCGATCCACCTCGGCGGCAGCGCTCGCGTCACCGTCCACGAGAACGTGATCCAGCGCGCAGACGGCGAGGGCCTGTCGGTCGAGTCGTGCGAAGCCTGCCGCGTCACGGCGAACACGTTCTCCGACACGAAAGAGGCCGCGATCGACGTCAAGAGCTCGAGCCGCGGCGTGTACGAGGACAACGTCATCCGCGGCGCGATGATCAAGGTGCGCGGCGCTTCGATCGGCAACGTCTTCACCGACAACGAGCTCTTCGACTCGGGCTTCGTCTTCGCCGCGGAAGTCCCGCGCGCCGAGAAGGGCGCGTCCGGCGCACCACGCGCTCCGCGCGACAACCGCGTCGTCGGAGGTCAGGTGCTCGCGCCGAAGGTCTGCTTCCGCTTCACGGGTGCCAGCGACAATCGCGTCGAGGGCGTCGCCGTTCGCTGCCGGCGCACGAGCGAGGAGCGTCCCTCCGGAACGCTCGCCGCCGAGCGGAACACGGTCGACGTCCGCGAGCTCGGCGATCCTCAAAGCCCTCCGCGCGCGAAGCGCGCGGCCGAGCGAGAGCGAGCGGGGTGAGGAGGCTCCGTGCGGCTTTGCCGTGTGGAGGAGAGGGGCGGCGCCCCTCCCGTGAACTGATAGAACAGCCGACCGTCCTCGAAGCCGTGCTCGCCGAGGACGTGGTGGACGAAACCCTTGTCCACGAGCCGCTGGCCGAGCTCGACCGCCTCGTCGCGCGAGAGCCGCAGGTTCGTCGCCAGCCAATCGACCGCTTCACGACCGACGAAGCAGTCGCGGTAGACGGTGAGCAGATGTCGGCGGTCGCAGATCTCGACGCCGTCGTCGCTCCGGATCCGCTCCGCGAGCGCTTCGAGACGCACGTCGCTCCAGGTCTCGCCCGGGACATCGTCCTCGTCCTCCGCAGCGAACGAGGTCGACGCCGCGGGAGCGTCGGCGCTCTCTCCGTTTCCGAGCGCCTCCGGCGCCCAGCGGCTCGCGAGCGCGTCGACGATCCGCTCGAGCTTCGGAGACCGCAGGTGCAGCTCCCGCTGGGGAAATGGAATCTCGATGCCGTGTCGCCGGAGGCTCGCCTCGACGCGGAAGAACAGATCGCTGCGTACGTTGTCCTGCTTGCGCGGCGTCCGGATCCAGACCTGTAGCTCGAAGTCGAGCGAGCTCGGGCCGAACGCGTTCAGGTCCACCTCGGGCCGCGGCTCGGAGAGCACGTCCGGGTGCCCCTTCGCCGCCTCGAGGAGGGCCCTCCGGACGAGGCGGACGTCCGACCCGTACGCAACGCCGACGGGAACGTGCACGCGCGTCGTCGGATCGCCGTGGCTCCAGTTGACGACCTCCGTCTCGAGGAACTTCGCGTTCGGCACGAGGATGCTGACGCGATCGAGCGTCCGGATCTCGATGCAGCGCGGCCCGATCCGCTCGACGGTTCCCGTCCACTCGCCGACACGGATGAAGTCGCCGATCTGCACGGGTCGCTCGAGGTTGACGAGGAGCCCGCTGACGAAGTTGTTCGCGATGTTCTGAAGCCCGAACCCGATGCCGACGCCGAGCACGCCCGCCGCGACCGCGAGCGAGCTGACGTCGACACCGAACGAGCGCAGAATGATGAACGTACTCGCCGCGATGAGCGTGTACCGCAGCAGCATCGTGACGGCTTCCTGGATCCCTCGCTCGACGCCCGCCGCGGCGAGGACGTGACGCTTGAAGAGAGCGGTGCCCACGCGCACCCCGAGCCATGCGCCGAGAAGGTAGGCCGGTAGCTCCAGGAGCTCGAGCGACGAGTAGCAATGGTCCGCGAGGAGCAGCAGCGGCTCTGCGAGGAAGCTCGACGCCGTCGCGACGGCGTCGTCGCGTACCGCGCGAATCCCTGCGAGCTGCTGCGTCACGCCCCAGGCGGCCGCGATCCAAAGAGCGGCCTTCGCGATCTGCAGCACCAGCGGAAGAGAGCGCACCCACGTCGGCGCTCGGCGGATGCCGCGGCGCCGTGCGATCACGATCGGGAGCCGATGCCCGAGACGACGAAGCCCGAAGTGGATCGCCGCCGCGAGCCCGACGAGAGCCGTGATCTCGAGGACCTGACGCGTGACCATCGCTCGCTTGGATGACGCGCCGGCGAATCCGTTTCGGTCGCGAAACCGTAATCGGGAGGCAGCATCCAAGCCGACGAAGCGCTCACGAGCGCACGAACAAGGGAGAACGAGACCATGAAGAATCGCACCAAGGGAACGCTGATGCTGGCTTCGGCCGTGGCGAGCATGCTCGCGGCGAGCGCCGTCGCAGGGACCGCGCAGGCGGCCGAGGAGACCGGCAAGGTGAAGTGCTACGGCGCCAACGCCTGCAAGGGTCAGGGCGGCTGTGCCGGCGGCGGACACGGCTGCGGCGGCAAGAACGCCTGCAAGGGCCAGGGCTTCGTCGAGGTCGACAGCAAGGAAGCCTGCCTCGAGATGGAAGGCGGCCGTCTCACCGAGAAGAAGTAGCCGTTGCCTCGACGAGGGCTCCGCGCGCATGGACACGACGCCGAATCGCCCCCCCGGTTACGGTGTCGGCCTGCGCGCGGAGCACTACGAGACGATTCTTCGCGAGCACCCCGCGGTCGATTGGTTCGAGGCGATCTCGGAGAACTACATGGGCACCGAGGGACGTCCGCTCACGATCCTCGAGCGCGTCCGGCTCGAATGGCCCGTCGCGTTGCACGGCGTCGCGTTGTCGATCGGGTCGACCGATCCCCTCGACGGCGCGTATCTGCGCTCTCTGCGCGCGCTGATCGACCGCATCGAGCCCGTCCTGGTGACGGATCACCTGTGCTGGACGGGAATCGGCGGGCGGAGCCTCTTCGATCTCCTGCCGCTCCCGCTCACGGAGGAAGCACTCGCGCACGTCGCCGCGCGCACGCGCCAGGTGCAGGACCTGCTCGGCCGGCGGATCCTCCTCGAGAACCCGTCGACGTACGTCGCCTACCGGCACTCGACGATTCCGGAGGGCGAGTTCCTCGCGGCGCTCGCGGAGCGCGCCGACTGCGGGATCCTCCTCGACGTGAACAACGTGCACGTCAGCGCGACGAACCTGGGCTTCGACCCGGTCGCGTACCTCGAGGCGCTGCCGCCCGAGCGGCTCGGCCAGATCCATCTCGCCGGCTTCACCGACATGGGTACCTACCTCTTCGACACGCACAGCGCGCCCGTCTCGGACGAGGTCTGGCGGTTGTACGCCCGAGCAGTGCGCCGCTTCGGCGCGGTCCCGACGCTCGTCGAGTGGGACGCGGACATTCCCCCGTTCGAGCGTCTTCACGCCGAGGCCGAGAAGGCCCGGCTCGTCGCGGAGTCGATCATCGATGAAAGCCACGATTCCCGAACCCCTCGGCTTGCGTGCGACACAGGAGTGGCTCGCGGTGCAGATCACCGCTCCGCGACCGCTGCCGTCGCGAGCGTGTGACTGGCTGCTCGCGCCGCCTCCCGGCGGAGAAGCGGCCGACCGTCTCGCCGTCTACCGCGACGGGTACCCGACGCGCATCGCCGAAGCGCTCGCGGAGTCCTTCCCGGCGACCGCGCATCTGATCGGACACGGAGCCCTGCACGCGCTCGCCACGCGCTACGGACGAAAGCTCGCACTCGGCCCCGGAAGGCACTCCCTCAATCTGAACGACGTCGGCTTCGAGCTGCCGGCGTTCCTGCACGACGACCCGTTGACGACGGATCTCCCGTTCCTTCCCGACCTCGCGGAGCTCGAGTGGCGGATGACGCGCGCGTTCCACGCCCGAGCGGAGGCGCCACTCGCGCCGGAGAGTCTCGCGACGCTCGCGCCGGAAGAGACCGGCGACGTCGTGCTCCGCTTCGCCGCCTCGGTGGCCGTGGTCGCGTCGGCGTGGCCCATCCACGCGCTCTGGCAGGCGCGCGACACGCCGATCGAGGAGATCGATCTCGAAGTCCGCGACCGGCCCGAGAGCGTCCTGGTCTACCGCGACGGGTTCGACGTCGCGTGCCGTCTCCTCGGGCCGCTCGAGGCGGAATGCCTGCGCGCCCTTCTCGCGCGAGCACGCCTCGGCGACGTCACGGCCGCCCTGGAGGACCGCGTCTCCGAAGAGACGGTCACCGCCTGGTTCGGGCGCTGGATGTCGCTCGGAATCGTCGTCGGGGTGGAACTCGCACCGAGATGCTAGAGGTCACCGGAGCTACGGTGACCTCCGATGTTCCATCGCACGCGTGACGTCCGGATCGAGAGCTTTCGCCCGCTGATTCCGCCGGCGATCCTCGTCGAAGAGCTGCCCCTCGGAGAACGCGGCTCGACGACCGTCGCCCGCGCGCGCGAGGAGGTCTCGAGCATCCTTTCGGGCGAGGACGACCGGCTCGTCGCGGTCGTCGGGCCGTGCTCGATCCACGATCCCGCCGCCGCGATGGAGTATGCCCATCAGCTGAAGCAGGTCGCGGAGGAGCTCCGCGACGACCTCTGCGTCGTGATGCGCGTCTACTTCGAGAAGCCGCGTACGACGGTCGGCTGGAAGGGCCTGATCAACGACCCGCACCTCGACGGCAGCTTCGTGATCAACGAGGGGCTTCGCCGCGCGCGCCGCCTCCTCGTCGATCTCGCGGAGCTGGATCTGCCCGCGGGCTGCGAGTTCCTCGATCCGATCTCGCCGCAGTTCTACGCCGATCTCGTCTCGTGGGGCGCGATCGGCGCGCGCACGACGGAGAGCCAGGTGCACCGCGAGCTCGCCTCCGGTCTCTCGATGCCGATCGGCTTCAAGAACGGCACCGAGGGCGGCGTGCAGATCGCGCTCGACGCGATCCGCTCGAGCGCGCACCCGCACAGCTTCCTCGGCGTGACCGAGCAGGGGCTCTGCGCGATCGTCTCGACGCGCGGCAATCCCGACTGCCACGTGATCCTGCGCGGCGGCGCTTCCGGCACGAACTACGATCCGGCGAGCGTCCGCAAGGCGGCGGAGGCGCTTCGCGCGGCGAAGCTTCCCGAGCGCATCATGATCGACGCGAGCCACGGCAACAGCTCCAAGGATCACCGCCGTCAGCCGATCGTCGCACACGAGATCGCGGAGCAGGTCGCCGCGGGCGAGTCGGCGATCTTCGGCGTCATGATCGAGAGCTTCCTCGAAGCCGGCCGCCAGGACCTCGGCGACCCGGCGAAGCTCCGCTACGGCGTCAGCGTCACCGACGCCTGCATCGGCACCGCGGAGACGATGCCCGTCCTCCGCGACCTCGCCGAAGCCGTCCGCTCGCGCCGCCGCGGTTAGCGCACGCCGCGCCGAGCGCTTCGGGTCCGGATGTGACGCTCGGAGGGGTCAAGCGCGAGGCCATCGCACTCGACGGCGACCGCGTGATCGGGCAAGTTCCGCGCGCCGTGCAAGTCAAACGCCCGGATCCGTCAAACTCGGGCTGCCTACCCGGCAAAGCCGGGCGACTCCCGGCCTGCGCTAGCTAGACATCATGATGCTTCCTTGCTAGCTTCTTGATGTGCGAACCACCCTGACTCTCGACGACGACGTCGCAGCGCGGCTGCGCAGCGAGAGCAAGCGCTCGGGCCGTTCCTTCAAGGAGATGGTCAACGACTGCCTACGCCGTGGCCTCGAGGCGGGTCGGCCGAAGCAGCCGAAGCGAGCCTTCAAGGTGAGGGCGCGAGCGCTCGGCATTCGGCCGGGGGTGGACTACGACAACGTCGGCGACCTTCTCGAGCAGATCGAAGGGCCGCTGCGGCGGTGATCCTGCTCGACGCGAATCTCCTCCTCTACGCCTACAACCCGTCGGCGGAACCTCACGAGAAAGCTCGCCTCTGGCTCGAGGCGGCGTTCTCGGACGGCGAGACCGTAGGCTTGCCCTGGGCGACGATTCTCGCCTTTCTCCGCATCGGGACGAATCCGCGCGCCTTCCCCCATCCCCTGACCCTCACCGAAGGGATCGAGATCGTCGCCGAATGGCTCGACCTTCCGCCCGTGCGGATCGTGGAACCGACGGAACGGCACTGGGAGGTGCTCGCATCGCTGCTCGCGAGTGCGAAAGCAAAGGGACCTCTCGTCTCCGACGCGCATCTCGCGGCGCTGGCGATCGAGCACGGAGCGCTGCTCTGCTCGAGCGACGCCGACTTCGCCCGCTTTGCAGGGTTGCGTCTCCACGACCCGCTGCGCGCAGAGCGTCCGTCGCGCAGACCAAGCTAGCTAGCCTGCATTTCTCACCAGATCACGTCGCGAGGCGGTCGAGAGTGCCGAAGATTCGCGAGCCTCGGACCGGAGGGCGACGCAGGCGTACTTGAACAGTACGTCGAGGAGCCCGGAGGGAGAAGCTCGCGAAGATTCGGTGCTATCGGCCGCCGCAGTAGGGATCTGGTGAGAAATGCAGGCTAGCCAAACGAGGGGCACGCGCCCTCGCCCCACTCCGCTCACTCCGCAGCCGGCTTCCTGATCCGGAGCTGGCCGCGCAGAAGGCTTCGTGCGAGGTCCTTCCGCTTCTCCGTGAACGTCCCGAGCGCGCAGCACGTGAGCACGGTTCCGAAGAAGAGCGCCGCGATCGCGAGCGGCGAGCGCGGGTCGGGCTGGAATGCCGCGCCGAGGAACTGCATCAGCGGATAGTGGAAGAGGTAGATGGAGAACGTGTAGCCGGCGGAAGAGCGGATCACGCTCTCGCCGCGCGCCATCCACGGCGCGACACGCTCCGAGATCGCGTGAAAACCGATGAAGTTCGCCGCGACCAGCGTGCCGATCACGTAGCTCGACAGGAACTCGTCCGACCACGTCAGCTTGCCGCGCACGAACGCCTCGCCGAGCCACGCGTTCGTGAGCCCGAGGAGGACGTCGCGCATGCCCGTCGCGCGGAACGCGGCGTAGAACGCGATCGAGCCGACGAAGAGCGCCGCTCCCGCTGCGGGCGTGATTCGCGAACGCTCGTTGAAGCGGTAGACCCACGCGCCGAGGAGCCAGATCGGCAGGAGCAGCAGGATCTTCGGTCCCATGATCGCCGCGCACGCCGCGACGAGCGCCGTGCGCTTCCAGCCCGAGAAGTACCAGCCCGCGGCGAAGATCGCGTAGTACCAGAACTCGTAGCCGAGCGACCAATACGGTCCGTTCGAGAAGAGACGCGTCGAGTGGAACCAGAGCTGGTTCGTGAAGGTCAGCGCCTCGAGGACACGCCGGAACGGCTCGCTGCTCCGGTACCAGAAGCCATCGTAGAGCGCGGGATCGAGGCGGCTTCCGGCAGCGTCGAGGAGCCACGTCAGGAAGACCGCCGGCACGGCGACGGAGTAGAGGCGCGCGAGCCGGTTGACGCCGTAGGTGCCGACGTCGCGATCGCGCGTCGCCGCCGTGTACGCGATCACGTACCCGGACAGCACGAAGAACACCATGACCGCGTCGTTGCCGTAGGTACGGAACGCGAGCAGCAGCCCGCCGCTGAAGCGCGGGTAGCCGAGGTGCGTCAGCACGACGACGAGCGCGGCGAAGAGCCGCACGGCGTCGAGGTAGACCGACGTCGAGCGGTTCACGCGTAGCGCGTTTGCAGGCGGCGGACGGAGTCACGCACGATGCGCGCGCAGTTCGCGAACGGGACGAAGTACGCCCGCAGGAGCGTCGTGTGCTCTTCCTCCGCTCCGGCGACGCCGAACTCGATGGCTTCCGGCTCGCGCCCGGCGACGTAGAGCGTGCCGAACGTCCAGTCCCACAGCGCGAACACCTCGCCGAAGTTCTTGTCCCAGTGCTGGGGCGCCTTGCTGTGGTGGATCTGGTGTCCCGCCGGGCTCATGAAGATGCGGCTCACGCGCGGGCCGAAGGCGAGCCAGATGTGCGAGTGGCGGAGGTTCGAGCCGGCGAGGTGGAACGCGGAGAAGACGACGTTCGCGCCGAAGAGCGTCATCGGCTGCGGCTCGCCGAGGAACAGGAACGCGATCACGCCCTCGAACGGTCCGACGATCGCGATGTCGAGGACCTTGCTGAAGAAGTTGTAGACCGGATGCTTCCGGTAGAGTGTCAGCGGTGTCAGCACCTCGGCAGTGTGGTGGACCTTGTGGAACTCCCAGAGGAGGACCGAGCGGTGGTGCAGAGCGTGCACCGCCCACGTCGAGAAGTCGCGCACGAGCGCGATGCCGATCACGAACGCGACGAGCGAGACGGGCCCCCATTCGGACGGCGTGTGGCTCTTGCCGGCGAGCGAGCCGAGCGCCTCCTGGATGAGCGTCGCGACGTACGTGACCGAAAGCGGACCGAGTACGAGGCGCGACAGCAGAACGGAAGGTCCGAACGCGCGGTTCGCGAGCACGAGCTTGTAGTCGAGCTTCGCGGACCGATGCGTGTAGACGTCGCGCGGGAAGAGGTAGCGGAGAACGCCGCGCACGCCGCTCGGCTGCGCATCGATCGGCACCGTACCCGGAATCGCTCCGCGGTGGATCCGGTACGCGACCGCGCCGAGGACGACGAACGCCAGGAGGTAGACCCAGAAGAACCGGCTCCCGCTGTCGACGACCCAGCCCGGCATCTCGATGAACACGGACTCGAAGGCGTCGCGCGCAGCCATCTCCCCGATCGAAAGGACGCGCAGCGCGCCGGCCTCGAGCCGGTCGACCAGGTAGGATGCGTTCATCCGAGGAGTCTCCAGGGGGTCTTCGAGGACTATAGCCGGGCCGGCGGCTCACTGAAATCGAGCGCCGGAGAGAGAACACGAGGGATCCGCGAGGGTTACGGAGCCCGGTGGAGTTCGCTCCCTGGGGGCCGTCGGCCGGCCCGGCTCAGGCGACGTCGGAGCTGCGGCGGATTCCCAGCTTCTTGATCCGGCTCCGCAGCGTGCTCGGGTTCAGCTCGAGGACGCGCGCCGCGCCGTTCGCGCCGTCGATCCGCCGGCCCGTCTGCCGGAGCACCTCGAGGATGTGCTCTCGCTCGACGTCCTCGAGGCTGCCGGAGGACGAAGGAGCGCCCGAGCTCTCGACCTTCACGCGAGAAGGCACCCGAAGGGTCGGACCCGATGCCGATGCCGATGCTGCAGGAGGGCGTGCCTCCTCCGAAAGGATCGAAGCCTCGACCTCGAGCTCCGGACCACAAGCGAGGATCAGCGCGCGCTCGATCACGTTCTCGAGCTCGCGCACGTTTCCCGGCCACGAGTAGGCGGTGAGCCGCCGCATCGTCTGCGCGGAGACCCGCTCGACCGTCCGCCCGATCTTCTTCGCGTGCCGCTGCACGAACCAGTGCACGAGGAGCGGGATGTCCTCCGGCCGCTCGCGCAGCGACGGCATCGTGATCGGAAACACGTTCAGGCGATAGAAGAGATCCTCCCGGAACGCTCCCCCCTCGGACTCGCGGCGGAGATCGCGGTTCGTCGCCGCGATCACGCGCACGTCGACCTTGCGCGTTCGGCTGCCGCCGACGCGCTCGAACTCCCGCTCCTGCAGGATGCGAAGGAGCTTCGTCTGCGCCTCGAGCGGCAGCTCGCCGATCTCGTCGAGGAAGATCGTTCCACCGTCGGCGATCTCGAAGCGCCCGACGCGCGCCTCGACCGCGCCCGTGAACGAGCCCTTCTCGTGCCCGAAGAGCTCGCTCTCGAGCACGCCCGCCGGCAACGCGGCGCAGTTCACCTTGATCAACGGACGCTCCGATCGCGCGCTGCGCGCGTGGATGGCGCGCGCGATCATCTCCTTGCCGGTTCCCGTCTCGCCGCGGACGAGGACCGTCGCGTCCGTTGGCGCCACGAGCTCGACCGCTTCGAGCACCTTTGCGAGGACCGCGCTCCTTCCGATGATCTCGTCGAAGTTGTGGTACGAGCGGATCTCGTCCTGCAGATACTCCGACTGCAGCAGGAGCTGCGCGCGCTCCTGCTGCGCTCTCCGGCGCTCCTCGAGGTCGCGGAGGATGAGCGTGTAGAGCGGACCGCCTCCGACCTCGCTGCCCGAGAGGCTCGCCTCGAACGCGAGGGCCGTCCCGTCGGCGCGCAGCACGACGAGGCCGTCCTCCTCCCCGAGGAACGATCCGTCCTCGCGTCCGACGAGCCGCGGCAGCTCCGCGAGAAGAGGGCTCTCTCCCGCGAGGCGAACGAAGCGCTCGATCGGCATCGCGAGCGCTTCCGCGCGGGAGCACCGCAGCACGCGCTCCGCGGCGCGGTTGAACACCTGGATCGCACCGCTCTCGTCGAAGCCGACGATGACGTCCGTCGCCGACTCGACGAGCTGCGAAAGCCGCTCCTCGCTCTCGCGCAGCGCCGCCTCGGCGCGCTGGCGCTCGAGCTCCGCGGCGACGCGTGCGGCGAGCGTGCGCATCGCCCAGACGAGGCGCGATCCGTCGGCGATCGGCTTCCCGTCGAGGATCGCGAAATGGCCGAGCACGCTCCCCGCGCGATCCACGATCGGCACGCCGACGTAGCTCTCGACGCCCCAGTCGACGAGGGCGCGATCCTCCGGGAAGAGCGCCTGGATGCCCTTCGGATGGTGCGTGATCTCGCCCGCGAGGACCGTCGCGCACGGCGTGCCCGCGAGCGGAACGTCGAAGTCGGGCATCATCGCGCCGCGCCCGAAGACCGCGAGCGAGTGGAAGCGCTCGAGCGCGGCGTCGAACTCGGTGACGAAGGCGTAGTCGACGTCGAGCGCCTCGGCGAGACCACGGACGAGCGAGCGGAAGAAGCCGGCGCCCGCTTCCGCCTCGATTCCCGCGAGGAGGGCCTTCAGGACGACGCCCTCGGGAGAGGGCTCGACGGAAGCGGTCACGGCGGAATTCTCGCGCTACCGCCGGGCGCCGTCCAGCTGGCGAGCAGGGGGACCGTCTTCTCACTCCGCTTCGCGGACGACCGCGACCGCGTGGCCATCGGGGTCACGAGCGAGGAAGCCACGGTGGAACCCGAGATCCCCGCCGGGAAGGTCGACGACGCCGGGCGAGACGAGCGAAGAGCGTTTCCGACGTAGTCGCTCGAGGACCTCGTCGGGCGCTCCCGCTTCGAGCGTCGTCCGCCAATGAGCGAGGTCGTTCGTGCGGACGCCCGCGGGGATCGCCCGCCCGCCTTCGGGTGCCAGGTATTCGAGGAGCTCGATGCCGGGACCGGCCGGAGCGCGCAGGCCGGTGATGCGAAGCCGCGCTCCGGGCACCGCGTTCAGCCGCTCCTGCTCGGGGCCGAAGTTCTCGCTCTCGCCCGCGACCCTGAATCCGAGCGTGTCGCGGTAGAAGCGGAGGCTCGCGTCCGTGTCGCCGACGACGATCGCCGTGTGGTCGATGCCGAGGAAGAGCTCGTCGTCGCGCTGCCATCGCGGATCGCCCTTGTCCGGTGGAAACTCGAGGATCTCGAGCGGGTGTCCGTCGGGATCGAAGAAGTAGAACGCGCGGATGCCGCCCGCGTTCGGATTCGAGCGAGGCAGCGTCTGTGGCGCAGACGAGGCGGGACGCACGTCGTGCCTCCGCAGGTGCGCGTACGCGAGATCCATGTCGCTCACGATGATCGCGACGTGCTGGAACCAGCGGTCGTTGCTCCGTGAGTCGCTCGGGATCGGCTCTCCCTGCGGCGCGTACTCGAAGAGCTCCAGCGTCTCCTCGCCGAGCCGGAGGCGCACGACGCGGAGATGCACCGCGGAGAGCCCTTCGAGCCGGTCCCAGGCGCCGCCCGCGACCTCGACGTCGTCGACCTTCTCGAACGAGAGGACGCTCTCGTAGAAGGCGGCCGCGCGGTCGGCATCCGAGACGGTCATCGCGATCGCGCCGACGCGCTCGATCGGCGTCTCGTCGGCGAGCGCTCGCGGTGTCGCGAGGCCGAGCACCGCGGCGGCCACGAGGATCCGCAATGCGCCGACGGCGGCGCGAGCACGCGGGCGCGCGGAACGAGCTTTGAATCCGCAGAAGATGCAGCGATGCTCGGTCGCGTGGACGAGCTTCGCGCAATGCGCACCCGCCGGGCCACGGCGCCACAGCCATGATTCGGCCGCGAGCAGCATCCCGAGGAGCGGCGCCGCGAAGTAGATCCAGATCCCGTCCCATCGCCCCGCGACGAGCGCCGGCCCGAAGGAGCGCGCCGGGTTCATGCTCATTCCCGAGAGCGGCGCTTCGAGCGAGATGAAGGTCGCCACCGCGGCGCCGGCGAACCAGCCCGCGTACGGCGCGAGCTTCGGATGATTCGAGACGCCGAGGATCAGCGTCATCATCGCGAACGAGAGGCCCGCTTCCGCGACGAACGCGACGCCGATGCCCGCTTCCGGCCGCGTCGCGACGAAGGCCACCGAGGGATGCGCGACGAGATCGCGGACGAGAAGCGCCACGGCGAGCATCCCGAGCGTCGCCCCGACGAAGTGCGCAATCACGTAGAACGCGGCATCCCGGCGATCCACCCTCCCGAGCCGCAGGAACGCGAGCGTGACCGCGGGATTGAAGTGCGCCCCCGACCGCCTTCCCCAGGGCGAGTAGACGATCGCCGTCGCCGTCGCGCCCATGGCCAGACCCGTCAGGACGCGCCGCACCCACGCTTCCGGGAGAAGCGCCCGGGCCGGGGACGACGGATGCTCGAGCAGCGCGACCGCGAGACACGCGGCGATCAGGAACGCGCCGAGCTCCGCCGCTTCCATCGCATACTCCGGCCAGCGCTCCCGTAGTCGTTCGACCATCGAAGACCTCCGAAGCGATTGGATGCGGCCGCTCGGGTTCCGTTTCGCGCGCCGAGGTGTCGCATGCGAGCCGCGAAACCGCGCGCGTGCGCCGGCATCCCAGCGCGACATGAAGGCCATCGCCGTGAACCCGGCCACGAAGCAGCTCGAGCTCGTCGAGCACGAGCCTCCGCGTCTCCAATCGCCGACCGACGTCCGCGTCCGGATCCTCGAGGTCGGCGTGTGCGGCACCGACCGCGAGATCTGCGCGTTCCAGTACGGGACCGCTCCGGCGGGCTCGCCGCACCTCGTGATCGGTCACGAGGCGCTCGGCGAGGTCGTCGAGATCGGCTCTGCCGTAAAGCGCGTCCGGCCCGGCGACCTCGTCGTGCCGATGGTGCGGCGCCCCTGTCCGCACGACACGTGCAACGCCTGCGCCGTCGAGCGACAGGACTTCTGCTATACGGGCGACTTCAGCGAGCGGGGCATCCAGTCCTTGCACGGCTTCATGACCGAGCAGATCGTCGACGACGAGCGCTACATGAACGTGGTCCCGCGCTCGCTGCGCGACGTCGCCGTTCTCGTCGAGCCGCTGACGATCGCGGAGAAGGCGCTCGAGCAGATCTGGCAGGTCCAGCAGCGGCTCCCGTGGTCGTGTCCCGTCGCGACGGAACGCGAGCGCGGCTCGTGCCACCAGGCCGTCGTGCTCGGCGCGGGGCCGGTCGGGCTCCTCGGCGCGATGGCGCTTCGCGTGCACGGCTTCGCGACGTGGATCTACTCGCGCGAGCCCGCGCCGAACCCGAAGTCGGAGATCGCGGAGGCGATCGGCGCGCACTACGTCTCGGCGGAGTCGACCTCGATCCCCGACCTCGCGTCCGAGATCGACGGCATCGACGTCGTCTACGAGGCGACCGGCGCCTCCGCCGTCGCCTTCGAGATGATGCAGGCGATCGGGCCGAACGCGGTCTTCGTGTTCACGGGCGTTCCGGGGCGGCGCGGCCCGATCGAGATCGACACGGACCTCCTCATGCGGAACCTCGTCCTGCGGAACCAGATGGTCTTCGGCACCGTCAACGCGGGCCGCGAGGCCTTCGAGGCGGCGATCCGCGACCTCGAGACGTTCTCCGCACGGTGGCCCGAGGCGCTCCGCGCTCTCATCACCGGGCGCTTCCCTCTGGACGCCCACCGCGAGCTCTTGATCGGCGCCCCGACAGGCATCAAGAACGTCCTCTCCTTCGACGGGATGAACCGATGAAGAAAACGGGCGGCGGAGCCGAAAGACCCTCCACGAAAGAGCGACCAGAAGGAGCCGAGTCCCGGCGCCTCGCCGAGGACGAGAGGCGTACCCATCACTGGAAGCGCTGGGGGCCGTATCTCAGCGACCGCCAGTGGGGCACGGTCCGCGAGGACTACAGCCCGTGGGGTTCGGCGTGGGATTCCTTTCCCCACGACCACGCGCGCTCGCGCGCGTACCGCTGGGGCGAGGACGGCATCGGGGGCATCTGCGACCGCCACCAGTACATCTGCTTCGCGCCGGCGTTCTGGAACGGCCAGGACCCGATCCTGAAGGAGCGCTTCTTCGGTCTCACCGGGAACGAGGGCAACCACGGCGAGGACGTCAAGGAGTACTACTACTACCTCGACTCGACGCCGACGCACTCGTGGATGCGCTTCCTCTACAAGTACCCGCAGGCGGCGTATCCGTACTCCGGGCTCGTCGACGAGAACCGGAAGCGCGGCCGAGGAGGCCCCGAGCTCGAGCTGATCGAGACGGGCGTGTTCGACGACGACCGCTACTTCGACCTCTTCGTCGAGTACGCGAAGGCCGCTCCCGACGACGTGCTGATCCGCATCCACGTCATCAATCGCGGCCCGGAGAAGGCGCGGCTCCACGTTCTCCCGACCGCGTGGTTCCGCAACACGTGGTCGTGGGGCGGCGACCCGCGCCGCCCGCACGCGCGCGCGGTCGATCGCGACGGCGGAGCCTGCATCGAGCTCCGCCACG
>VGTG01000138.1 GCA_016874795.1 Deltaproteobacteria bacterium
GACGGCACCGCCGACGGCACCGCCGACGGCACCGCCGACGGCACCGCCGACGGCACCGCCGACGGCACCGCCGACGGCGCTGCCGACCTTGCTGCCGAGCGACTTGACGCCGCCCGCGATGCCGCCGAACAGGCTCTGCAGCGAAGCGCGCGGAAGAACGCTCACGTCGGGACGCACCTTCGGGTCGGCGAGCGTGCCGTGGATCTCGGTCGGGATGGGAGGCAGGCTCGGCAGCTCTCCGGTCGGTAGCGGCAGCGCGGTCATCAGGACGAGCTTCTCGAGGCCCTCGGCCGTCAGCCGCACGTTTCCGTTCAGCGAGAGAGACGTGTCGAGCCCGATCGTGCCGCCGCCGGCGAAGCTGTAGTCGCTGCTGACGAGATCGAGGTCGCTCGTCTGCAGCTGACGATCCGCGGCGGTGAACGACATCGCGAGGTAATCGAGCTTCGTCGGCTGCTGCAGCGGCGCGAGCAAGGACGAGCCCGGGACCACCGCGTGCCAGATCGCGTTCAGGATCGAGGAGGAGGGGAGGGTACCGCCCGCGAGCCGCACCTTTCCGCTCGCGGACACGTCGTCGACGCGACCGTCGTTCCAGGTCCCCGCGACCCTCGCTTCGGCGGAGACCGTGTCGAAGGCGTCCGTCGGCGGGCGCGACAGGAGATCCGCGGTGAGCTCGCGAACGCGGGCGTCCCGGATGCGGATCGTACCGTCGAAGCGCGGGCCGTCCTCGGTCTGCACGAGCGTTCCGTTCTGCTCGAACGCTCCGCCGTAGGCCTCGAAGCGGACCGGCTCGAAGACGAGGCCGTCCTTGCCGTAGCGGAGCTCGCCGCTCGCGTTCGTCGCGCGGAGCTGCGCGACGCCGATCTCGCTCACCTCGAAGCGCGCCTCCGGCACCTCGACCGAGTCGCCGTCGGACGTCGCTCTCGCTTCCAGCGAGAATGGCGCGACGAGCCGGGCCACCGGCGAGGCGGCCGCGCCGGACGCGGCGCGCAGTGCGATCTTCCAGTCGCCGATGCCGAGCGGCGGTCCGTCGAGATGGAGCTCGAGCCCGTCGAGACGCGCGCGGGCCGCTCCTCCGGCCGCTTCGTCGTCGCGAATCACGATGGAGGAGTCGACGACGTCGAGCTCGCGGAGGTGGACCGAGCGGTCGCGGAGGATCGCCTGCAGACGCGGAAGGAGGCCGACGATCACCGCGCCGCGCCGGTAGGACCCGTCGGCCTGGCGCTCGACCTCGACCCGCGCCTTCTCGACGCGGACCGATCCGAGCTCGACGCTCCCCGTCAGGAGAGGCAGGAGCGCGAACGTCGCTTCGACCGCGGACGCGCTCGCCGCCTTGTCCCCGTCGGGATCGCTCATCGACAGGTTCCCGAGGCGCACGCCGGGGCCCGGCCACACGTGGAGGCGAACGGTCTCGACCTGCATGCCGAGGCTCGCGAGCATCGCGGAGACTCGCTCGGCGCACCAGCGCTCGAACGCTGCGGTGCGCGTGAAGAGGAGCGCCCCCGCGAGCAGCACGAGGAGCGCCACGACCGCGAGGAGGAACGTCCTCCGTCCGCTCCGGGCCACGCGATTCTCCTCCGTCCGATCAGGACCGGCGGCGAGACGCGTCGCCGTGCTTCTTCCGCTCGCGCGGCGCTTCCCGTGGCGCTGGACGCGCGCGGCGGGGCGCGGGCCTCTTGCTTCGTGCGTTGCGCGTCTTCAGCGCCTGCTCCAGGCCGCCGATCATCGCGCGCGTCAGCATGTCGAACTGACGCTCGAGCTCGAAGCGATCGCACGCGTGCTCCTCGGTCCACCAGTCGACGACGCCGCCGACCATGCCGCGGATCGCGTGCGCCCAGACCCGCGCCATCACGGGGTCGATCCCGCGCGAGCGATAGATCGATTCGAGCGAGCCGCTCAGCGACTCGGCGACCGGCTCCGCACCGGACGGGTCGATCTCCGCCCACATCGACTCGAGGACGCCCTCGGCGCGCAGGAAGCGATAGAGGTTCCGGTTCAGCTCGACGAACATCCGGAAACCCGTCGCGAACCCGACGATGAGGCGCCGGAGCTCGTCGGTGTTCTGGACGATGGGATAGAGCGCGGCGACGCGGTCGCGCGCCGCGCGGCGAGCGGCCTCGTGGGTCTCGGTCGCCGCGGCGAGGTCCAGCCCGAGGTTCAAGCCGAAGGCGGAGTTGCGCAGCGCGCACGCGAGCCCGCGCCGGTCCCCGAAGTGTCGATAGAGGATCGGCTTCGTGATCCCGGCTTCCGCGGCGATGTCGTCCATCGAGATCCGCTGGCCCTCGCGATGGATCGCGCGCTGCGCCGCCTGCAGCAGGTGCTCGCGTTGCGCCGTCCAACGCGCCGACCTGTCGGTCTTGGTCGCGGCGTGGCGCTTCTCGGTTCGCCGGGTCGTCTTCGCCATGTCCGCCCTTGGGAGGGTCACGATAGACCGATGGCGCTCGCGGGGCCAGTTACTCCGGGTTACTACCGGTGCGTGGCAAGCCTCGAGGTCGTGAACGACCTCGTCTTCACGGCGAACTTCGTGGGACGGATCTTCGCTCTCGACCGCGCGACGGGCGCGACGGCGTGGACGTGGGACGCGCCGGGCGGGATCCACGCCTGGCCGGCGGTCGCGGGCGACACGATCGTCTGGCCGATTGGCCTCGCCGAGCCGCCGCGCCTGGTCGCGCTCCGACTACCGTAGGAAAGCTCGCGGCGAGCAGCTCCCGGTCACACGCCCTTCCAGCGGCGCGTGATCAGGATGCGGAGCTTCCGCTGCTCCTCGATGCCGAGCTCCGCGCGACGGCTGTCGATCCGGTCCTCGAGCGCCTGCAGCGCCGCGAGCGAGCGCGCCGCGTCGAGCTCGCTCTTGAGGTCGTAGAACACCTCGGAGCACTCGCCGAGGACCTCGCGGATGTACGGGAACGACTTGCGATGCACGGGGGACGGCCCGAGCTCGCGGATCGTCCGCTGGTGCTCCGCCGTGCCGTAGCCCTTGTGGCGAAGGAAGCCGTAGCCGGGGTACCGCCGATCGAGCTCGGCCATCAGCCCGTCACGGTAGGTCTTCGCGATGATCGAAGCGGCGGCGATCGAGAAGTTGAGACCGTCGCCGCGCTGGAACGGGTTCTGCGGAACGGTGATCCCGGGGATCGTCCGCGCGTCGACGAGGACGTGCTGCGGCGGCTCCGGCAACCCCTCGACGGCACGCCGCATCGCGAGGAGGCCCGCGTGGTAGATGTTGACGCGGTCGATCTCGTCGACGTCCACGAGGCCGATCGAAACGCCGCTCGCCTTCTCCCGGATGAGCGCGGCGAGGGTGTCTCGCTGCTCCGCGTCGAGGCGCTTCGAGTCGTCGACGCCTGAAATGCGGACGTCGGGCGCGAACACGACGGCCGCGGCGACGACGGGACCGGCGAGCGGTCCCATGCCGGACTCGTCCACTCCCGCGATCCGCTGTACACCGGATCGCCACAGGATGCGCTCGAAGTTGAGCATCGCGTCGAGGCGCAGCGTCTCCTCGCGATCGCGCTCGAAGCGCCGGCGGATGATCTCGTAGAGCTGCTGCGCGCCGCGTCGACGATCGCGCTTCAGCTTCGCGAGGAGCTGTGCCGAGGGTCCTTCGGGTCCGTCGAGGAGGCGCTCGCGCAGCTCGCGGATGGAGAGGGACGAGAAATCACGCGCCACGCGCGCACCTTGGCGCGGACCAAGCTCGTGCGCAACCGGAGGCCGGCCCATCGGGGCTGCCAAGGCGAGGCGCGAACCGCTACGCAGAAGTGGCATGAAGCGTGTCGCGATTGGACTTCTCGTCCTCATCGGCCTCGGCGCCCTGATCTACGTGTTCCGCGCCCCCCTCACGCTCTTCTTGATGGAGCGGATGGTCTCCCGGAACCTGGCTTCGAGCCTCGTCGACGAGCTGCCGGACGGCCTCTCCGTGGCGCTTTGCGGCGCCGGCGCGCCGCTTCCGGATCCGAAGCGGTCCGGTCCCTGCGTCGCGGTGATCGCAGGCAAAAGGCTCTACGTCGTCGACTCGGGCGCGGGCGCTTCGCGGAACCTCTCGCAGATGCGGATTCCGCAGCGCGAGATCGAAGCGGTCTTTCTCACGCACTTCCACTCGGACCACATCGACGGCATGGGCGAGCTCCTGCTGCAGCGCTGGGTGCAGGGCGCGCACACGACGCCGACGCCGGTCTACGGTCCGCCGGGCGTCGAGGAGGTCGTGAACGGCTTCAACGCGGCGTACCGGCTCGACTCCGGCTCGCGCGTCGCGCACCACGGCGAGGAGACCGTGCCGCCTTCCGGGCGCGGCGGAGAGGCGCGTCCGTTCCCGCTTCCCGCGGCGGGCGAAGCACGCGTCCTCGTCGACGAGGACGGCGTCAAGATCACCGCGTTCCTCGCCGATCACTGGCCGGTCGAGCCGGCGGTCGGCTACCGCTTCGATTACGGCGGCCGCTCCGTCGTGATCAGCGGCGACACGAAGAAGTCCGAGAACGTCCAGAGGTTCGCGAAAGGAGCCGATCTTCTCGTCCACGAGGCGCTCGCGCCGAAGCTCGTCGACGTGCTGACGCGAAGCGCCGCTTCGGCGGGGATGAGGAACCTCGAGAAGATCACGGTCGACATCCTGAGCTACCACACGACTCCCGTGGAGGCGGCGGAGGTCGCGCGGGACGCGGGCGTCAAGCACCTGCTGCTCTACCACATCGTGCCGCCCCTACCGATCCGGCCGCTCGAGGAGATCTTTCTCGAGGGCGTTCCGGAGGTCTACACGGGGCCGGTGACGCTCGCGCTGGACGGCGTCCTGATCACGCTCCCCGCGCACTCCGACGTCATCGAGGTCGACCAGCTTCTGTAGCGGGAGTGCGACCTACCGCTCGTCCTTGCGGAGGCCGTCGAGGGCGCCGTTCAGCTCGCGGACGCGACGCGACAGCGTCTGGCAGACGGCGATCGCGATCCCGGGGTGGTCGTCCATCACCTCGAGGAGATCGGCGCGGTCGATGCGCAGCAGGCGGACGCGCGACGTCGCGACGGCGGTCGCGGAGCGCGTCTCGCCGTCGAGGACCGCCATCTCGCCGAAGAAGTCGCGCGGACCGAAGCCGCCGAGCCGCCTTCCGGCGCGCGTGATCTCGACCCGTCCGTCGACGATCAGGTACATGCAGTCGTCGAAGTCGCCCTCGCGCACGATCGTCGTGCCGCTCGGGAACGACACCTCGCGGACGATGCCGGCGAGCTCCGTGAGCTGGCGCGTGGTGAGCCGCTCGAAGAGCTCGAGGCTCCGCAGCTGCAAGATGATCTCGACGCCGCTCGAAGGCACGGTTCCGTCCTCGTCCGAGCCGGGATCCTCGCTCGAATCCCGAGCGCGCGCCAGGGGGCGAAGCGGCGTCAAGGCGAAGGCCGGCTCGTCGGGGAGGAACGCCGGAACGCCGCCGAGGCGATGCAGATCCTCCTCGTCGAGCGAGCTCGCGACGAAGGCTCGCGTCAAGGAGTCGTCGTCCGCGAGCGCGCTGCGGAGCGCCTGCTCCGGCGTCAGGGCCTCGAAGCCGAGATGCGCGCCGTCCGCGCCGTCCGCACCGGACCGCCGATCGAGGAGGTCGAGGAGCGCCGACGCCTGCGGGTCCGGCACGAGCGCTTCGAGGGCCTCGAGGAGGAGTGCCCGCTCGCGGCGCGCGCGGACGCGCTCGAGGAGCGGACCGATCTCGGCGATGCGATCGTCGCGCAGGAGCGCCGCGAGAAGGGAGAGCGCGGCGCGCGTCCCCTCGTCGACGCGCTCGTCGAGCCGCTGGTGGACGAGACCGGAAGCCGGTGCTCCGACGATCGCGCGCTCGAGCGCGAGCGCGCGGCGGATGCCGTCGAGCTCACGGTCGAGGAGGTCGCGCAGCGTGTCGCCGTCGAGCGGCATGTCGCGGAGGACGGGAAGGAGCGCTCCGCGCGTGTGCCGGCAATCGCAATGGAACGCCTCGAGGATCACGTCGATCGAGTCCGCGCCGAGGAGGCGGAGAGCGTCCTGCGCCGCGGCGACCTCGCTCTCGTCGCTCGACGTGAGCCGCGAGACGGCCCACCGCGCACGCCGCTGGAGACGCGCGTGGCCGACGAAGCGAAGGAGCGAAGCGCGCACGGCGGGCTCGGAATCCTCCTCGTGCGCGAGGACCGGACGCACGATCGGAGCGACGGCGGCGCCGTGCGCGGCGGCGATCTCCGCGAACGCCTCCGCCGTCGCGGCGCGCTCCGCCGGGAAGGCGAGGAGCTCGGCGAGGCGGCCCAGGTCGCGATCGAAGCGCTCCTCGGAAGAGGGCGCCGCGAGAAGCCGCGCGCGAAGCGCGGCGCCGGCGACACGGCGGTGCGCGCCATCCGGCGAGTGGATCGCTTGCTCGAGGAGGTCGTCGTCGAAAGCGCTCGTCGTCGAATCGTCGAGTGCCAGCCGCAGGGCGAGGGCGATCGCCGGATCCCGCTCCGCGAAGCGCGCCAGGATCGTGCGGACCTCTTCGCTCGGCGAGCGCTCGAGCGAGCCGTGCAGGAGCACGAGGAGCGCCGTGTCGACGGGAGCGACGTCGCTCCGTGCGAGGACCGAGCGGAGAGCGTCGCTCGCCGTCGCGGAGTCCGCGGGTTGCAGGATCGCTGCCGGGCTCTCGAGGAGCCGCGAGAGCGTCTCGCGCAGCACGGGCACGCCGTCGGGCGGGCACGCGAGGAGGCCACGCACGACCACGGCGACGGCGGCGCCGCTCGGTGCCTCTCGCAGGAGCTCGCACGCGGCACGCACGCGACGCGGATCGGGATCGGCGAGCGAAGCCCCGAGGAGGCGAACGGTGCGTGCGTCGACGAGATCCGCGTCGGGGACCTCGCCGCGCTCGCCGCGCTCGCCGAGCCGCCGCGCCGCGACCGCTTCGACGAGGAGGGTCGGATAGATCCGCGCCAGAACGGCGCCGACGGCGAGCCAGGCGAGTGCCAGAGCCATCGCGACGACGGGAAGCGCGCTCTCGAGCGAGACGGCGATCGCGACGAGGACGAGCGCGTTTCCGACGACGCCTCCGGCGCGCTTCACCGCGCCGTCGAGCAGCGCGGCGACGGTCGGCCGGAGGCGCTCGGGAAAAAGGGTCGCGAGCGTCCGCTCGGCGGGCTCCTGCAGCGCGCGATCCTGCAGCGTCGTCCCGGCCATCGCGCCGATCGCCGCGAACAGTGTGCCGTCGATCGCGAGACCAGCGAAGCCGAGGAAGTAGATCCCGGGCGCGAGGAGCGCCGCGCGCGGCACGCCGATCCGCTGGAAGAGCCACGCCGTACCGCCGAGCTGCAGCGCCAGCACCGCGACGCCGAGCCAGCCGCGGAAGCGGCCGTAGAGCTCGAGCAAGCGCTGCTCCGCGTGGAGCCCGGTCGTCGCCGCGTCCGCCGCGACGGAGAACTGGAAGTAGAGGACGGGCGCGAGCAGACCGCCGAGGAAGGCCGCGGCGGCGCTCAGCTGGAAGAGACCGCTCCGTCGCCAGACCGCGAGGAGTCGCGGCGTCGTGCGATGCTTCTCGCGGCGCGACCAGCGCGGCCACTCGACGCGGACCGCGCTCGCGCGTCGCAAGGCGAGCGTGGCGCCCGCGGCCAGGAGCAGTGCCACCGCTGCGACGGGGACGAGCCCCGCGATACCGAACGCTTCGCCGATCGTGCTCGACGAGAAGCTTCCGGCGATGCCGCCGAGCGTTCCGCCCGCGAGAAGCGGTGCGATCGTGCGCTTCGCCTCGCGCGAATCGAGCCAGCCGCCGAGCGCGATCCAGAAGGCGAGGAGTGCGACCGCCTGGATCTGCTTCGCGGCGACGACGAGCGCGCCGATCGTGCCCGGGAGATTCGCAGCGAGACCGAGCCAGAGCGGGACGAGCGCCGCCGCGAGCACCACGAGCACCGTCGTCAGCGCTCGCCCGTGGTCGGAGCGCGCGATCCACCTCCCGACGAGGAAGGTCGACAGCGCGAGGAGCAAGGAGTTCGCGAGGAAGACGAAGGGCAGGTCCGCGACGCCGATCCGCTTCAGGAAGAGGGTCTCCGAAGCGTTGGTCAGCGAAGCTGTCGCCCAGCCGATCAGGAAGAGCGCCGTGCCGCCCCACGCGGCGGTCGCGACGGCCGGTCGTCCCGCTCGCATGCGCGAACGCTAGCACAGACGCCCCGGCGGCCGTTTCTGAACGTTTCGTCATCTTCCGTCCAGAACGTGCTCAGGGGAGACAGCGTCTACGTCCTTCGAAGAGCCGGGGCATGCTCGCCGCGGCCGAACGTTTCGAGAGGACCCAAGACATGAACACCAAGCGAACCATCACCCGGGCGACCGGGGTTGCCGCAGCCGTCGCCGTACTGCTCTCCGGCTGGGCGGTCTACGCCGAGCGGAGCGATCCCACCTCCGCGGAGGAGCCTGCCGCGTCCGAGAAGACGAGCGACGTCGTCGCGCGCGTGAACGGCGAAGCCGTGATGCGTGCCGAAGTCGACGCCGCGATCGACGCGCTCTTCGGCGGCCAGCTCGCCGGGCTCCCGGAGAAGCAGCGCGAAGGCATGCGCGCGCAGGTGACCGAGCGCGTCGTCGACGAGATGATCGTCGAGAAGCTCCTGGCTCAGGCCGCGAACGAGCAGGCCGTCGCCGTCGGCGACGACGAGATCCAATCGTCGATCCAGAAGATCAGCGCTACGCTGCCGCCGGGGAAGAGCCTCGCGGAGGTCGCGACGGCGGCGGGCACGAGCGAGGACGCGCTCAAGTCGCGGCTCGCGACGAGCCTTCGCATCGAGAAGCTCCTCGGCGAGAAGGCCGGCGAGGTCGCGAAGCCGACCGACGAGGAGGTCGCCTCCTACTATGAGGAGAAGGCCGAGCTGTTCGAGATGCCGGAGCGCGTCCAGGCGCGGCACGTCCTGATCGCGTTCGCGCCGAGCGACGACGCGGACGCGAAGAACGCGAAGCGCGCGAAGGCCGAGAAGGTGCGTGCGGAGCTCGCGAACGCGAAGGGCGAGAACTTCGCGAAGGTCGCGGCCGAGAGCTCGGACTGCCCGAGCAAGGAGCGCGGCGGCGAGCTCGGTGCGTTTGCCCGCGGCGACACCGTGCCGGCCTTCGAGGAGGCTGCCTTCTCACAGGAGATCGGCGCGATCGGACCGGTCGTGGAAACCGACTTCGGGTTCCACGTCGTACAGGTGCAGAAGCGCGACCCCGCGGGCAAGGCGCCCTTCGACGAGGTGCGCGAGATGATCGCCGAGCGAATGATGCAGGAGAAGCAGCAGGCGGCCGTCGCGAAGTACATCGACGGGCTCCGCGCGGACGCGAAGATCGATCATCCGGCGAAGGACGCAGCCTGATGCCGCGAGGCATGCTCTGAAGAGCCTTCAGCGTGGCCGGCCGCGAATTGCGCGTCCGGCCCGAGGACCCCGCGCCGCCACCCCCCGACCAGGCGGCGCGGGGTTTTCTATTCGAGCGAGGGGCGCCGCCCCTCGCCCCCGTCGGGCAAAGCCCGCCGGGGCCCCCACACCCCGCTCGCTTTCGCTTCGGCCGCGCGCTTCGCGCGCGGAGGCGCGGTGTGGGACTTCAGCCGGCGGCGGGCTTCTTGACGGTCGTCCCGGAGCTCTCCTGCCAGACGAGACCGTTTCCTCACGGGTTTGCAACCTCGCGTTCGAGCCGATCTGCGCCGCCGTGGTAGGGTCCGACCCGCGTGGCGGCGGCCTCGATCCAGGAAGGACGCGTCGTGCGCTGGCTCGCGCTCGCGAACGACGACGAAGCGGCTCTCGCGCGCGCGAAGATCGACGGCATCCGGCGCCTCCTCCTCGGCTTCGGAGCGGCGCGGACCTGGATCTGGGTGGCGCTCGGCGGCGCGCCGAGCGCGGTCCATGTGCCGGTCGCCGTGGTCCTCACGGTCTGCGCGGCGCTTGCATGGTTCCGCAAGACCGCCTGGCTCGCGCCGTGGATCGCGCTGCCGCTCCTTCTCGTCCAGGTCGCCTCGACGTTCCCGATGACGGACAACCACTTCTTCCTCGAGGTGCTGTGCGTCGGTCTGCTGTGCTCGACGGGACGCGATGAGAACGACGATCGCCTCGTCCTCCAGGGGATGGGCTGGCTGACCGCGATCATCCTGTTCGAGACGGGGCTGCAGAAGGTCCTCTACGGGCTCTACTTCCACGGGGAGTTCCTCGCGTTCATGGTCGGCCGCGGCGGCCGCTTCGCGGCGCTGTTCGACTACATGCTTCCTGCCGACGAGGTCGCGCGCCTCGCGGCGATCGACCCGATGCGGACGGGCGCGGGACCGTTCCGCCTCTCGTCACCCGTGTTCGTCGCGCTCTCGAACCTGATCTGGATCGCCGAGATGGGCCTCGCGCCGCTTCTGCTCGTCCGGCGCTCACGCGTCGCGGCGGCGATCGCGGCGCTGCTTCTCGTCGTCGCGATCCAGCTCGGCGCGCGCGAGCTCGGCTTCGCTCTCCTCTTCGGAAGCCTTCTCTTGCTCTTCCTGCCGATCGACCTCGTGCGGCGGCTCGCGCCGGTCGCGATCGCGGCCCTCGCGTGGGCGGCGCTCGCGGCGTGGGGTCTCGTCCCGGGCGGGACGTGGATCGGCCGCACGCTGTAGGAGGGACGTTGGCCGCGAAGAGAGAGAAGCGCCCGAAGGACGAGACCCGGCCCGCGGGGCATCGCGGAAAGCAGACCGTGATCGTCGTGCTTCTCGTCCTCGTCGCGGTGTGGCCGTTCGGTCATCGCGCGCTCGTCGCGGCGTACGACGTGAATCCGTGGAAGCTCGCGGGCTGGGCGATGTACGCGACGCCGACGCCGCCGGTCCTCGCGGCGATCTTTCAGCCGGTCGGGAAGGGCGGAATTCCGATCCCGCGCGAGAGCCTTCCCGAGAGCGTCGGCGTCGCGCTCGACGAGTTCGTGATGGAGCGCCACGCGCTCGGCGACTTTCGCCGTCCCGACGAGGTCGCAGCACTGGTCCTCGAGTCGAACGCTGATCTCGACGAAGTCGTCGTGATGGTGCAGCGGATGATCCTCGACTCGAAGACGGCGCTCATGACGTCGCGCAACGCGATCTATCGCTACGATCGGACGGGCCTTCTCCTCGAGACGCATTCGGGATAGTCGCCAAGGATGCACACCGGGCTCACGATCTTTCCGACGGACTACTCGATCTCGATGCCGGACCTGGCGCGCGAAGCGGAAGCGCGCGGGTTCGAATCGCTCTGGGTCTCGGAGCACTCGCACATCCCGGTGTCGCGGAAGTCCCCGTACCCGGCCGGCGGCGAGCTGCCGAAGATGTACTACGACACGCTCGACCCGTTCGTGGCGCTCGCGGCGGCGGCTTCGGTGACCGAGCGGATCAAGCTCGGCACCGGCGTGTGTCTCGTGATCCAGCGCGATCCGATCCACACCGCGAAGGAGGTCGCTTCGCTCGACCGCGTTTCGAACGGGCGCTTCCTCTTCGGCGTCGGCGGCGGCTGGAACGTCGAGGAGATGGCCGACCACGGAACCCGCGCGGAGCAGCGCTTCCGCCTCCTGCGCGAGCGCATCGAAGCGATGAAGACGCTGTGGACGGAGAAGGAGGCCGAGTACCACGGCGAGCTCGTCCACATCGAGCGCTCGTACATGTGGCCGAAGCCCGTGCAGAAGCCGTATCCGCCGATCCACGTCGGCGGCGCATGGCCGAGCGCGGCGAAGCGCGCGGTCGCGTACGGCGACGGCTGGCTGCCGATCGCGATCCCCGGCGATCGCATGGCGGAGCGGGTCGTCGAGCTTCGCGAGATGGCGACGAAGGCCGGCCGCGATCCCGCGAAGATCGAGGTGAGCGTCTTCGGCGTCGTCGCGAAGGAGAAGGTCCTCGCCGGGTATCGCGACGCCGGCGTGACGCGCGTGGTCCTCGGGCTTCCACCGGCCGACCGCGACACGCTCCTCCCGCTTCTCGACCGCTTCGCCGCGACGGTGCGCGACGTCGGTTGAAGCGCCGCCACGTGCTACGCTGGGCACGTGGTCGAGCGATCGGAGCTTCGGCCCGGAGTGGTGCAGGGCTCCTGGTGGCACCGCATCGACGAGGGTCGCGTGCAGTGCGACCTGTGCCCGCGTCTCTGCAAGCTCCACGAGGGCCAGCGCGGCTTCTGCTGGGTCCGCATGGCGGGCCCGGAGGGGATGGAGCTCGCGACGTACGGGCGCGCTTCCGGTTTCTGCATCGATCCGATCGAAAAGAAGCCGCTGAACCACTTCCTGCCGGGCACGAGCGTGCTCTCGTTCGGCACCGCGGGCTGCAACCTCGTCTGCCGCTTCTGCCAGAACTGGAGCATCTCGAAGGCGCGCGCCGACGAGACGCTCGCCGACACGGCGCGGCCGGAGGCGATCGCAAAGGCCGCGGCGCGCGCGGGCTGCGCGAGCATCGCGTTCACCTACAACGACCCCGTGATCTTCGCGGAGTACGCGATCGACAGCGCGATCGCCGCGCACGAGCACGGTCTGCGCGCGGTCGCCGTGACCGCGGGCTACGTGACGGAGCTCGCGCGCGGCGACTTCTTCCGCCACATGGACGCGGCGAACGTCGACTTGAAGGGGTTCACGGAGGACTTCTATCGCAAGGTCTGCCTCGGCCACCTGGAGCCGGTGCTCGAGACGCTCGCGTGGCTGCATCGGGAGACGGACGTCTGGCTCGAGGTGACGACGCTCCTGATCCCCGGTCTCAACGACTCGGAAGCCGAGATCGACCGCCTCTGTGGGTGGTATCTCGATCGGCTCGGACCGGAGGTGCCGCTCCACTTCACGGCGTTCCATCCGGATTTTCGCTTGACAACGTCGCCTCCGACGCCGCGCGCGACGCTCGCGCGTGCCCGTGCACGCGCGAAGGCCGCCGGCTTGAAGCACGTCTACACGGGGAACGTGCACGACGTGGCCGGGCAATCGACGTACTGTGCGGCCTGCGAGACGCTGGTGATCGGGCGCGACGGCTACGAGATCGGCCGCTGGGCGATCGACGCAGAGGGCCGCTGCGAAGCGTGCGGGACGCCTCTCGCCGGACGCTTCGCGGGGGAGCCCGGCTCCTGGGGATCGCGCCGCGCGCGTATCGTGATCGGCGCGGAGGGATGACCGGATGTCCATCTGCTGCGCCGCTCTGATGTGCCACGCGCCGATCGTCGTGCCCGAGATCGGCGGTGCGGACGCCGATCGCTGCCGAACGACGACACGCGCCATGCAGTCCGTCGCCGAAGCGGTGGTCGCGCACGTGCCGAAAGCGCTCGTCCTGGTCAGCCCGCACGCTCCGCGGGACCGCATTCGCTGGGGGCTCGTGCCGAGCACGCGCATCGAGGGTTCGTTCGCACGCTTCGGATTCCCGGACGTCTCGGTCGAGCTGCCGGGCGGCGCGCTGCAGGCTGCGGCGGTCGCGGACTGCGCGGCACGTATCGGGCTCGAATGCTGGGCGGCTCCGGGTGCGGATCTCGACCACGGCAGCCTCGTTCCTCTCACGTTTCTGGCGCGAGCCGGCTGGTCGGGTCCGACGCTGATCGTGTCGTTGCCGCATCCAGGCGCGGACGGCGAGGCGCGGATGGGCGAGGCGATCGCGGAGGCGGCCCGCGCGCTCGGCGAGCGCTGGGCGATGATCGCCTCCGGCGACATGAGCCATCGGCTCGCGCAGGGCGCCCCCGGGGGCCGCCATCCGCTCGCGCGCGAGTTCGACGAGGAGTTCGTGCGGCGGCTGGACGCGGGCGACTATCGGGCGGCCTGCGCTCCCGACCCGGAGATTCGCTCGATCGCCGCGGAGGACGTCGTCGCCTCGACGCTGGTCGCGGCCTCTTCGGTCGGGTTTCGCAACGAAGGCCACGCAGTCTTCGCCTACGAGGGGCCGTTCGGTGTCGGTTACTGCGAAGCGCTCCTCTACACGGACGGAAGCGGAGGCGCGCACCGGGTCTTCGACGACGAGGCTCCCCCGGCGGCTCTCGTCGACGTGGCGCGAGAGTCGATTCGCGCGCATGCAGCGATGCAGCGGTACGCGCCGGATCCGCTGCCGTCTCCCTGGGCCGGGCCGCGCGCCGTCTTCGTGACGCTTCGCTCGCCCGACGGCGCGCTCCGCGGGTGCATCGGACGGCTCGCGCCGCGGACGGGAGTGCTCGCCGACGAGGTCGCGGACTGTGCAATCGACGCGGCGACGCGCGACGGACGCTTCGTTCCGGTCCAGCTGGAGGAGGTCGCGAGCCTTCGCATCGAGGTGAGCGTGCTCGGCGACCCGGAGCCCGTCGACGGTCCCGATCGGCTCGACCCGGCTCGCTTCGGGGTGACCGTTCTCTCCGGCGACCGCTGCGGCGTGCTCTTGCCCGGAATCGACGGCGTCGCGACGCCGCGCGAGCAGCTCGCGATCGCTTGCGAGAAGGCGGGCATCGCGCCGGGCGAGCCGTACGCGATCGAGCGCTTCACCGTTCGCAAGGTCTGCAGCTAGGACGAGGGCGGTCCCGGGGGGCACGGCCAATCCACGCCGCCGTTGCCGCGGAATTGGAGGCACATCAGCTCGTCAATGATCGCGTCGTTCACCGTTCCGACGCAACTCTTCAGGTCGTCGAGGGAGGAGAGCGGTGTGCCGGGACAGGTGGCGCTCTGCGGGCAGAAGCCCCACCACGTGATGCTCTTGTTGCCCGGCGCGTTCCCGCACGTGCCCATGTCGCAGATCTTGCCTTCCTGCACGCTGCCGCCGAGCACGTCCTCGCAGTCTTCGCGGCTCGTCGCCACCGAGCAGGCGTTGGCCATGCCGGTGCGGCAGCAGAAGGGTGGGCTCGGGACGGGATCGCGGTTGCCGCACTTCTTCTGGATGAGGTTGTCGCGGACCTCGGTCGCGCGTGCGAGCTGCACGAGGACGCGTGCATCGGCGAGGCAAGCGGCCCGGTCGGCGCCGGTCAACGCGCATCTCTCGAGCGCCTTCTCGCGCAGCACGAGATATTTGAAGCTGCCCTTCGCGATGCCGCGCTGGCACTCGCTCTCGCCGGTCTCCCCGAGGTTGCGCTGGTCGGGCAGGGGGGAGGTGCAGCCGAGGCTCGAGCAGACCGTCGAGTCGCCGCCGATGTCGCCGCCGCACACCTCGACCGCGTGCGAGCCGTACGTCGTCGCCACCTGGCGCTGGAGCTCCGCCTTCTTCCAGCAGATCAAGCAATCGGCGAACTCCGTCGGATTCGAGACGGGGAGGGCCGCACACGCCTCCTGCGCTCCGTCGGAAGCGGCGCCCAGGTTGCAGCTCGCCGGGAATCCGAGAGCGGTCGCGTCGTCGAGCGAGCAGGAGGAAACGATCTTGTCGCGGACGGCCGACTCCAGGTCGGAGATCTTGGCGGCCGTGCTCAGATCCGGGCATGGCCCGGGGACGTTGCCGTCGTTCTCCTGATCGAGGCAGCGATTCTCGAAGCGGACGAGCTTCACCTTGAGGCGCAAGAGCTGCTTGACGTACGCCGACTGGCAGCGGCTCGGGTCTGCGTCGGCGACGGACGCAGCGAGTCCGAGGGCAGCGACGGCCAAGACGGCGGAAGGGACGAGGATGCGGCGTGATCGGATTCCCATCACCCACTCCCTCCCGAGTGCAGGATCGAGGCGAGGGCCG
>VGTG01000139.1 GCA_016874795.1 Deltaproteobacteria bacterium
GTTGCGACGGAAGCCGAACACTGATTCCGAGCGAAGCCGAACACGGCTGACGAGGCCGGGTCGGGCGTCGCGACGCTGGATGGCGGCCGGTAGGCCGCCCGCCAAACCCCAACCGGGAGGAGGCGGGAGGCATGCCGGGAGCACGGCTATCCATGCGCAAGACCGGAGAGATTCTGCGGCTCCGATGGGCCGACAAGCGCTCGCTGCGCGAGATCGGCCTCGCGTGCGGCGTCGGCAGCACGACGGTCCACGACGTGCTCGTGCGGGCGAAGGAGGCCAAGCTCACGTGGCCGCTTGCCGACGACGTCGACGACGCGGCGCTGGAGGCGAAGCTGTACGCGTCGCCGGAGGCGGGGCGGGAGCGCCCGCTGCCGGACTTCGCCGCCGTCTACCGCGAGCTGAAGCGCCGGGGCGTCACGCTGGAGCTGCTCTGGCAGGAGTACCGAGCCGCGCACCCGGACGACGGCTACGGGTACTCGCGCTTCTGCGACCTCTACCGCGACTGGCACGGACAGCTCGACGTCGTGATGCGCCAGGAGCACCGCGCCGGAGAGAAGCTCTTCGTCGACTGGGCGGGGATGACGATGTCGATCGTCGACGGGACGACCGGCGAGGTGCGGGAGGATCCTGTCTTCGTCGCAGCACTCGGTGCGTCGAGCTTCACCTACGCCGAGGTCTTCGAGTCGCAGGCGCTGCAGTGCTGGATCGCCGGTCACGCGCACGCCTTCGAGTACGTGGGCGGCGTGACGGTGGTGACCGTGCCGGACAACCCGAAGACGGCGGTGATCGGCCCCGACTTCTACGAGCCCAACCTCCACGCGACGTATGCCGAGATGGCGCGGCACTACGGGACGGCGGTGATCCCGGCGCGCGTGCGGCGGCCTCGGGACAAGGCGAAGGTCGAGAACGCGGTGCTGCAGGTCGAGCGCTGGGTGCTGGCACCGCTGCGCAACCAGACCTTCTTCTCGATCGCGGAAGCGAACCGGGCGATCCGGGAGCGCCTCGACTGGCTCAACGACCGGCCGCTGTCGCGCCTCGACGGCTCGCGGCGCTCGCTGTGGCAGGAGATCGACCGCCCTGCGCTGCGGCCGCTCCCTGCGCGGCGCTTCGAGATCCCCGAGTGGAAGGTCAACGTCGGCGTCAACATCGACTACCACGTCGAGTTCGATCGCCACGCGTACAGCGTGCCGCACGCGCTGCGACGCCACCGCGTCGACGTGCGCGCCACGGCGACGATCGTCGAGGTCTTCGCGAAGGGGCGGCGCGTCGCCTCGCACCGCCGCAGCTACAAGCGTGGCGGCTTCACGACCGACCCCGCGCACATGCCCGATGCGCACCGTCGCTACGCCGAGTGGACGCCGTCGCGCATGATCCGCTGGGCGGAGACGATCGGTCCCGAGACGGCGCTCACCGTGCGCCAGGTGCTGGAGAGCCGTCCGCATCCCGAGCAGGGCTTTCGCTCCTGCCTCGGCATCATCCGCCTCGCGGATCGGTACGACACCGCGCGCGTCGAGGGTGCGTGCCAGCGCGCCCGACGGATCGGCGCGCCGAGCTACCGCAGCGTCAAGTCGATCCTGAAGAACGGACTCGACCACGTGCCCCTCCCCGCACCGGCTCCCGAGCCGGAGCTGCCGCTCTTCCACGACCACATCCGTGGCCCCGAGTACTACGAGAAAGGAGACGCATGACCGTCCAGGAGACCTTCCAGAAGCTCGCCGAGCTGCGCATGCACGGCTTCGCCCGTGCCCTCAAGGAGCAGCTCGACCGGCCCGACGATTACGCCGATCTCGGCTTCGAGGAGCGAATCGGGCTGCTCGTCGACCGCGAATGGACCGAGCGCGAAGGACGCGGCCTCACCCGTCGCCTCCAGCTCGCCCGGCTCCGCGATCGCACCGCGTGCATCGAGGACGTGGACTTCCAGCATCCACGCGGTCTCGACCGCGCCGTGCTCAAGCGCCTCGCGACCGGCGAGTGGATCAAGAAGCACCAGAACGTGCTGATTACCGGCTCGACGGCTGCGGCAAGACCTGCCTCGCCTGCGCGCTCGGGCAGAATGCGTGCCGGGACGGGCACTCGGTCGTCTACCGTCGTGTGCCGCGTCTCGTGCAGGAGCTTCAGCTCGCGCGCGGCGACGGCTCCTACCCGAGGCTGCTCGCGCGCTGGGCGAAGACCGGCGTGCTGATCCTCGACGACTTCGGCCTCGCAACACTCGGCGCGCAGGAGCGACACGACCTCCTCGAAGTGATCGAGGACCGCCACGGGGAACGCTCGCTGGTGATCTCCGGACAGCTGCCGGTCACGGCGTGGCACAAGTACATCGGCGACCCGGCCGTGGCCGACGCCGCCCTCGACCGCGTCGTCCACAACGCTCACCAGATCACGCTGAAGGGAGAATCGATGAGGAAGACCCGATCGAACTTGACCGACGAGCCGCCATCGGCGAACTGAACCCGACCAGCGTCGCTACGCTCCGACCCGGACGGTGCTCGCCATCGCTCGGACCAGGTGATCGGCTTCGCTCGGAATGACTGATCGGCTTGCCTCGGACCAAGTGTCCGGCATCGTCGGAATCCGCAAACGGCAGATCCCGATCTAGGTGAGTTCGACGCCGGTCGGGCGCGACGTCGCGAGCAGCCGCGGCGTGGGGATTTACAGCAGCACCCGCCGTGATCAGCCGTTGTCCCTCCCGCGTGCGACTCTCGGCAGACAAGCGCCCGATGAGTGCGATTCTCCGAGCGCGACGCCTTGACGCGGCTCTTCCCCATGTGGCAAGCGCCGATCTGAGAGGAAAGGACCAACCATGGGCTTCAGATTTCGCCGTTCCATCAATTTTGGTCCGATCCGGGTCAACGTCGGCAAGCGCGGTGTCGGCTACTCCGTCGGCGTCCCCGGCGTGCGCATCGGGCGCAAGAGCGACGGCCGCCGTTACTCGACCCTGAGCGCGCCCGGAACCGGCTTGTCGTACACCACCGAGTCGAGCGCAGGGCAGCGTTCCTCGTCGCTGGGGATCGCGATCGTTGTGCTGGTGGTGCTCGCGCTGGCCGTCGTACTGGCACTGGTCAAGTGACGAGCACTCCGGCCGGAGAGCCTGCGGTCGAGAAGCCGCGCTGGCTCCGAGATCTCGTCCGCTTTCTTCCGCTGAAGAGCCAGTTCGTTCTCTCGGGGAACATCCGCGACCTCCAGCTGGCGGAGTTCCCCGCCGGGAGCGGGCAGGCGGTGCCGCTCCCCCTCGTGGAGTGTCTCTGCGAAGAGCTGCGTGCCTTCGGCTATACCAGCGTGATCGCGTACGACCCGCTGACGGGCTTTCGCGTTCTCCCCCGTCCAGGACAGCAGCGTGACGCGTCCGCGGACACGCTCCTGACCGAGCTCGGGCTGCAGCCCGCCGACGGTTTCGCCCCGGCGGGACTCGAGCTCTTCGCGGAGACGCTTCGGCGCATCGTCGAGAGGGAAGGGCCGCGGATCGCGGTCCTCGCGGACTTCGCCTCGCAGATGGTCGTACGCCCGGATGCGCTGCTGAACGAGGAGCACCGCGCCTTCACGCGGGCGCTCATCCTCTCGCAGCGCGCACAGCCGCGCCGTGCGGAAGGGGCGAGCGCAGCACTCTTCAACACGGTCGTCTGGATCGTGGAGAAGGAGGGCGATCTGCCGGATTGGCTGCTGATCGGGAATCCCCGCGTCCGGCACGTTCCCGTCTCTCGTCCCGATCACCACTTCCGACGGCCGCTTGCACGCTCGTTACTCCGCGCTCTTCCGGGTGCGGATTCGGCTCCGCCCGAGCAGGTCGCGGCCGCCGTCGAAGCGTTCGTCGACGAGACCGAGGGAATGCTCCTGGTCGACCTGAACGCGATCGTGCAGCTCGCGCGGACGGAGAGGATCGAGCTGTCGCGGATCCGCGACGCGATCCGGCAGTACAAGGTGGGCGTCACCGAAGACCCGTGGGCGAGGATCGAGCGGAGCAAGATCCGGAACGGCGAGTCCTACGTGAAGGAGCGCGTGAAGGGACAGGACCACGCCGTCACGCGCGTGCTCGACATCGTCAAGCGAGCCGCGACCGGCGTCGGCGGCGGGCGTCGCGGAAACCGGCCACGAGGCGTCGCGTTCCTCGCGGGACCGACGGGTGTCGGCAAGACCGAGCTCGCGAAGACGCTGACGAGCCTGCTGCACGGCGACGAGAGCGCCTACATCCGGTTCGACATGTCGGAGTTCAACGCCGAGCACGCCGACCAGCGCCTGCTCGGCGCGCCACCCGGATACGTCGGTTACGACGTCGGCGGCGAGCTCACCAACGCCGTTCGCGAACGGCCCTTCAGCGTCATCCTGTTCGATGAAATCGAAAAGGCGCACCCGCGTCTGTTCGACAAATTTCTGCAGGTTCTCGACGACGGCGTGCTCACGTCGGGCCGCGGCGATCGCGTGTACTTCTCGGAGGCATTCATCATCTTCACGTCGAACCTCGGCGTCGGGAGCGTGACCCCGGCCATGCCGTTCGAGGAGGTGGAGAACGGGATTCGCACCGGAATCCAGAGTTTCTTTCGGGACAAACTCGGTCGCCCGGAACTCCTGAACCGCATCGGCGACAACATCATCGTCTTCGACTTCATCCGCGACGACGTCGCGAGCGAGATCCTCGCGGGAATGGTTCGGTCGCTGTTCTCCGACGTGCTCGAGCGGCAACGGATCTCCGTCTCGCTGTCCGATGGCGCCTACGAACGGCTCCGCGAGGTCTGCCTGGCGGACATGAGCCACGGTGGTCGGGGGATTCGCAACAAGGTCGAGAGCCACCTCGTGAATCCGCTCGCTCGTGCGCTGTTCGACCGCGACGTGGGGCCGGGCAGCACCGTCACGATCGAGAGCGTGGAGCCCGGGCTGCAGGTCACGGTGCTCGAGCTTTCGGTCGAGCAGGCGTCGCGATGAGGATGCTGCTCTCCCGGGTACACTTCCCGGTGACGACGCTGGGCCCGGGTCGGAGGATCGGGATCTGGTTCCAGGGCTGCTCGATCCGCTGCCGTGGCTGCGTCTCCGTGGACACCTGGTCCTTCGAATCCGGGGAGACGTCGGTAGCGGCAGTCGCCGACGCGCTCTCTGCATGGGCGGGAGAAGCCGACGGCGTCACGGTCTCGGGTGGCGAGCCGTTCGATCAGCCGGAGGCGCTGGCGGAACTTCTCGAGGCCGTCCGCACGCGCGTCCGCGGCGACGTTCTGGTGTTCACGGGCTACCCCTACGATCGGGTCTCACTCTGGCTCGCTCGTCATCCCGACCTGGTGGACGCGCTCGTGACCGATCCCTACGATCCGGACGTCCCCCAGACGCTCGCGCTGCGCGGAAGCGACAACCAGCGCCTGCACCTGCTGACGGCGCTGGGGCGCGAAAGGCTCTCGGGGTACGCACGGCCGCTCCAGCCAACGGAGCGGGCTCTCGACGTCCACGTCACCGAAGACGGTGAGGTGTGGCTGGCGGGAATTCCGCGCCGCGGTGACCTCGATCGCTTGACGACGATGCTGGCGCGCATCGGACACCAGGTCCGCACGAGCGAGGGGCGGCATTCGTGAGTGATCTCGTCCGTGTTTGTCCGGCTTGCAGGTCGGAGCGCGTGCTCGCAGAGGTGATCTGTCTCGCCCTGGTGGGGGATGTTGCCTGCGGGACCGATCTCTCTCTCGTGCCGCTCGTTCAGCCCGGGAGCAGTAACGGCGGGCCCCCCGAGACACCTGCGGCACCGCCTGTCCCTACCACGTGTGCGAACGGGCATGCCTTGAGCCCGGGCGACGAGCTGTGCGTCGAGTGCGGAGCGGGGCCTGCGGTCGCGAATCCGGGCGACGTGACCGCCGAACCACCGGCTGACGCCGCCTCGGTCACCTCGATCGACGGTTGGCAGATCGTCAGCCGGATCCCCGTCGCGACCGATCGATGGGAGCAGTTCTTCGCGGAGTCCGCGGCCGACGCCCGGAAGGGCGTGCTGACGCTCTACGCCTGCGGAGCCGAGCCCGACCCGAACGTGCAGAACGCCCTGCGGCGAACGGACCTGGCCCACGTGCCGCAGCTGTACGCGGCGGGCCGCTGGCAGGGGCAAGCGTACGAGGTCTTCGAACGGATCGAGGGCGGCAGCGTCGCGGATGCCGGCTCGATGCTCGCCGACGATCCGGCGCTGCTGCGCCCCTTCGTCGACGAGCTCGGTCGAGCCCTGGCCGCGTTTGCGGAGATGGGTCTGCGCCATCGCGACCTGCGGCCGCAGACGATCCTGATCCGTCGTCGTTCGCCGCTCGACCTCGTGATCACGGGCTTCGGATCGGCGCGCCTTTCCGAGCTCGACCTCGAGGTCGTCGCGCTTCTGCGCCTCACGCGATACGCCGCGCCCGAGGCGATCGCCGGCAGCGTCAGCGCCGCATCGGACTGGTGGAGCCTCGGGATGGTGCTGCTGGAGCAGCTCTCGCGGGGCGAGTGCTTCGCGGGGACGAACGAGCAGGCCTGGGCAATCCACGTCGTCACGCGAGGGGTCTCGATTCCCGAATCGATCGACGAGCGAGCGCGGCTTCTCCTCCGCGGACTTCTCGTTCGCGATCCGAGCAAGCGGTGGGGCTGGCAGGAGGTCTCCGAGTGGCACTCCGGCGGCAGCCCGGAGGTGCACGGCGACGCCGCCCTTCAGGACGAAGTGCCATCGGAGAAGAGCATCGGGCTCGGTGGACGAGCGTTCACCCGAGCGAGCGAGTTCGCCCTGGTGGCAGCGGAGGAGGGCAACTTCGACGAGGCTCGAGATCTGCTGCTTCGCGGCACGATCGCGACGTGGCTGTCGGAGCGGGGAGGCGATGCTCGTCTGGCATCCGAGGTTCGGAGGATCGCGGCGCTCGATGATCTGAACGAGGACTGGCGGCTCGCACTCGCGCTCATGGTCATGAATCCCTCACTGCCGCTCGTGCAGCGGGGAGAGATCGTCAACCCGGGCTGGCTGCTCGCGCACGTCGAGCAGGGATACGAGGCGATCGCGGGCTCGCTCGTCGAGCAGCTCGCCCGCCTCGATCGCGAGCCGTGGCTCGTGCGTCTTCGGGCGCGCGCCGACTCCGTGCGGCAGCGCGCGCAGCGCCAGGAGATCGAGCTCGACGAGGTGCGGCTGCGCCCGATCCTGCTCGCCACGTCGAGGGCGAACCTCGACGCGGACCTCGCCGTGCAGCGGAGCATCTATCCGGATTCGGATCATCCTGCCCTTGCGAGTCTGCTGGATCGACCGCGGCTCTCCGAAGAGGACGTCATCCTGCTGCTCGCCGCGCAGCGCGAGAAGCAGTTCACGCCGATCGCTGGCCTGCTCGAAGATGCCGAGCGGCTTGCACGATCCGCGGGCGTCGCGTTCGCGCGGGAGACGGGGCAGGAGTGGCTGCGCCGACCGAGGCGGGAGCTCTACGCGGAGGTCGAGCGGCGCATCGCCGGCTTCGCGAGGTGCGGGAATGCGCAGGTGGACGACTGGGCGGACGGGCTCCGCGCAGAGCGGCGCATCTCGTTGCCGAGGGCGGTCGTTCTGCTCTCGCTCGACGAGAAGCTCTGGCAACGGGCTTCGCGCCAGGACTTCTTCAGCCGGCTGCTCGAGGTCTTCGAGAAGCGCGTGGTCGGCTCGGTGCTGCGAGGACCGCTGGTTCGGTTTCTGATCGGTCGCACCACCGCGCGCGTCGACCTGTCGGAGCTTCAGGAGGCCGAGGGTGGGGCCGCCGGCGCGACGTCGGGGCTGTTCCGCATGACGCCGCAGGACCTCCTCGATCGGATCCTCGAGCGCAGCGGGACGGACATCCGCGTACACCCATCTGCACTTGGCGCGAACGAGACCCTTTCCGGTCGATTCCGCAAGCTCGTGACCCACGCGAGCACGTTTCGCAGGGACACTGGCGTCGACAGCCGCTATCTCGCGTTTCCCTTCGTGGTGGTCCGATCGGAGGGCCGGCAGCCGCGAATCGCGCCGGTTCTGCTCTGGCCGGTCCGCGTGGACCTGTCCACTCGCGGCGAGGCGACGATCGCTTTCGATTCCGAACGGAAGGAGATCCGGCTCAATCCTGTTCTCGGATCGATCCTTGGTTCGAACGACGTCGATCGCTGGATCCATGCGAAGGACGAGTTGCTCAGCCGGTCGACGCTGCGCGCGGGCGACGTCATCGACGGGTTTGGCGGGCTCGCGACGCCGCGCGGTCGGACGTTGGTCCGGATACCGGGCCCAGGGACCGCGCCGAGTTCGGAGGCGGGAATCGACCTGGTATGCGCGGCGGCGCTGTTCAACGCCGAGTTCAGCGGACAGTCGATCAGCGAAGACCTGCGACGTCTGCGCAGCGTCTCGCCGGACAAGACAGGTCTCGGCGTCGCCCTGCGTGTCTCGGAGCCCGCTACCGATGGGGCGCGGTCGCTTGGGGCACTTCCCGAATCCGAGCGCTGGACAGTGCTCGAGAGCGACCCGTCGCAGGATCGCGCGGTTCAGATGGCGCGTGTCGTGCCCGGGATCCATCTCGAAGGTCCGCCGGGGACGGGAAAGAGCCAGACGATCGTCAGCGTGATCGTGGACAGCGTGGCGCGCGGCGAGTCGGTGCTCGTCGTCTGTCAGAAGCAGGCTGCGCTCCGCGTCGTCGAGAAGCGGCTCGAGCGCCACGGGCTCGGGGCGCGGCTGCTGTCGGTCTCCGACGTGCACGCCGATCGAGTGCCGGTCGTCAAGACGCTGAAGCAACAGCTCGAGGGGCTTGGCCCGGCCGACAGCCAGCTGGAGAGGATGCGGCGGGATCGGGAAGCTCTCACGAAGCGCATCGACAGCATCGAGCAGGAGCTGGATCAGCATCACGCGGCGAACCGTCGGCGAGATCCCGTCTCGAACCTGACCTACCGCGAGATCGTCGCCGAGCTGGTCGAGCTCGACCACGACGGGGAGCGGCCGCTCGAGATCGCGGGTCTGCGGCGCCTGCTCTTGCAGCTCGGTCCGGACAAGCAGTCATCGCCGCCGTCGCACTCGCGTGTGGCCGGGGTGGTCGACGCGACGGCGCCGCTGGCGCCTCTCTGGCTCGAGGCCGAGTACGAGGGGAGTCCCCTCGAGGTGCTCAGGCCGTTCGTTTGGGACGACAGCGTTGCCGCCGACGTCGCGCACGACCTCGGCGTCCTGCTCGCGAAGGATGCGGCGCACCTGGCTGCACGATCCGCAGGACGAGATGCCGTCGAGATCTCGAACGTTGCACCGTGGCGTGCATGGTTGGACTCGCGAGCGGGCTTCCTTCGAGACCTGGACGTTCGGACCTGGTCGAATCTGGCGGCGTGGCTACCGCTCTTTCGCGGCGGTCCCCAAGGGAATGCGACGGGACACGGCTTGATTCAGGACCTTCGCGAGTTCCTGAGCCGGGTCGACGCTCTCGACGGCGAAGCCGACGCCGCGCTGTCGCCGGCGCTGATCGCGCAGAAGGAGACCGAGCTCCGCATCCTGCAGGAGGTCGTGGATCGCTTCCTGGCATCGAAGTCGCCCTGGCGCTGGCTGTCGCCAGCATGGTGGGCGGATCGTGGCGCGATTCGGCGATTCCTCGCTGAGGCCAAGGCCACCGGGAGCGCAACCCGAGTCCCCGTGCTCGATGCCGCGATGCGGCGCGAGCGCGAGCTCAGGAAGGGAAGGAAGCTTCTGGAGCGCGCTCGCGCGCTCCTCGGACTGTCTGCCGACGGACCCATCGAAGCGGACGAACGTCAGCTGCAGCGCGAGATGGCGGCCATCCTCGACCTCGTGGCACCGGTGCTCGATGCGTTGGCGGCCATCGCGGAATGTCCCGACGCTCGAGCCGCAACCACGATGGCCGAACGTGGATCGGTCACGGCCTTGTTCGATTTCGAGCGCCGGATCGCATCGGGCATCGAGATCTTCACGGCGCGCCAGGAGGCAAAGGCGGCCGTCGCTGGCGCGGCCCAGTGGTTCGCGCACCCGTGGGTCGTCGGCTGCGGCGAATCGATCGACCACGGCGAGTCGATCGCGAAGTTCGTGGACGTGGTCAAGCGAGCCCTTCCTCGCGCCGGAGCCTTTCAGCGGTTCCGGCTGCAGGCCGGCCGCTTGTCGCCCGAGGTGATGTCGGTCTTTGCGGCATTTCGCTCGGTGGCGGAACGCCTGAAGCGCCTTCCAGCCGATCGGCTGGAGGCGGAGTTCACGCGCGTTCTCCGGCGCGAGGCGTTGCTGCTGTGGAAGAACGCACGCGAGCAAGCCGACCCGATTCTGCTGCGCGACTGCCACGCGCTGCGCGGAACGGTCGAGCGGCTTCGCGAGTCGCTGACGAAGGTACGCGAGCTCAACGGGACGATCGTCGCCGGGAACGTCGATCGCAGCGCGATCGGGTCTCAGGCGGATTGGAGACCGGTTCTGTTGCAACGCGGTCCGAACGCACTGCGGCTCCGGGAGATCGTCGACCGCGGGATCGATCTCGGGCTGATGCGGCTGCGGCCGGTGTGGCTGCTCAATCCCGACGTGGCGAGCAGTCTGCTGCCGGTCCGAGGCGGGCTCTTCGACGTCGTCGTCTTCGACGAGGCTTCGCAGATGCTGGTCCAGAACGCGATTCCGTCGCTGTTCCGGGGAAGACGCATCGTCATCAGCGGCGACGAGAAGCAGATGCCTCCGACGAGCTTCTTTGCGAGCCGCTTCGATCAGGAAGAGGAGGACACCGAGGACGAGTTCGACGAGGACGCGACCGAGGCCGAGCGGGTTGCGGCGCAGGAGAAGTGGGATCGCCGCGAGATCACGAACTGCCCCGATCTTCTCGCCCTGGGCCGGGAGGTGTTGCCGCCCGCGTCCCTCGAGTTCCACTACCGCTCGGCCTATCGCGAGCTCATCGCGTTCTCGAATCACGCGTTCTACGGCGCGACGCTTCACGTACCGGTCCGGCACCCCGATGCGGAAGTCTTGAAGGCCAGGCCCATCGAGGTCATCCGGGTGAACGGCCTGTACGAGAAGCAGACGAACCGAGCGGAGACGCAGCGGATCGTTGAGCTGCTCGCCGGCTACTGGTGTTCGCCGTCGCAGTCTTCGGCGCGGCGCTGTCCGACGATCGGTGTCGTGACGTTCAACCGCCCGCAGGCGGACCTGATCGAGGAAGCCCTGCAGACTCGCGCCGCCGATGACGAGGCGTTTCGCGATGCCTGGGACAGGGAGCGGACCCGGATGGAGAACGGCGAGGACGTCGGCTTCTTCGTGAAGAACGTGGAGAACGTCCAGGGCGACGAGCGCGACGTGATCGTGTTCAGCACCACGTTCGGGCCGGACGCGAGAGGCGTTTTCCGTCGCAACTTCGGCGTGCTGGGGCAGACGGGCGGAGAGCGGCGCCTCAACGTGGCGGTGACTCGCGCGCGGCAGAAGGTGCAGGTCGTGACTTCGATGCCGGTCGATCGCGTCTCCGACTTCTTCACGCATCTCGGCGAACCGCGACGCGCCAGAGACTTCCTTCAAGCGTACCTCGACTACGCGACCCGGGTCAGCGATGGGGCGCTCGAGCAAGGGCGAAAGGCGCTCGAGCGTTTCACCCGAACTACCCGGACGAACGGCAACGGCGGCCCCGCCGGGAGCGACGCGTTCGTCGCGGCAGTGTCGAAGTTCGTCCGGGAACTCGGTCACGAGCCCGTATCGGTGTCCGACGGCGACGCATTCGCGTTGGACCTGGCGCTCGTGAATCCGGCGACCGGGCTGTTCGGCCTCGCGATCGAGTGCGACGCCCCCGATCACGAACGGCTCGCCGGGGCCCGGATGCGCGAGATCTGGCGGGCGGACATGCTGCGACGCGGTATTCCGCAGGTCCACCGGATTTCTTGCCGCGACTGGTATCACGACAGCGACGCCGAGAAGCGCCGGCTGGCCGAGGCGATCAGGCAGACCGTCGGGGGGATGGCGGCATGAGCGGACCGAAGGTGGTCGTCGTCCGGACGCGGGAAGAGCTGCAGGCCATCTGCCGGCGCCTGATGGCGCGGGCGACGAGCCAGCTCGACCGCGTGCGCGCGCGAGCGAAGCAGCTGGATCTCTGGAGCCCGGCGCTCGAGGAAGACCTGCGTCGTCGCGCGGCGGATCTCGAACGTCTTTACGACGAGAACCAGTTCACGGAGCTGCAGCTCAGGATCGCCAGCGAGCTCTCCACCACCGACCTGGAACTGCAGCGGATCGAGGAGGCGGCGATCGCCGCGCGCGCTTCGGCTCGTGCGGCCAGGAGGCACGCGGCGGCGGCGGCTTCTTCGGTGCGGGAGGCGCTCGTCGCGGCCGGGATCGCCGTTCCCGAGCAGCTCGACGCGCTGCGGTCGCTCGAACGCGCGGACGACCGGCAGCTTGCAGCGGCGTATCGGCTGATCGATGAGGCCATGGCCATGCTGACCCGATCGCGGACCGGAAGCAGCGCGGGACAGGGGGAAGCTGCCGAGCTGGCGAAGCGGCTCGCGGCCGGCGAGCGACGCGAGTCGCTCGCCGAATGGAGGGCGGCCTGCGATGCCGGCGCGGAGCAGCGCGCGGGGCGGCTCGACCGGCTGCTGGCGGAGATCGAGACCCTCGAGGATGCCGAGGCTGCAGCAGCGCTTCGGGCCCGCGCGTCGGAGCTGGAGTCGGAATCGTGGGACGATCGGCGCACGCTGCTGATCGACTCGCTGACGCTGGACCTTGCCGCACACCGGAAGACTGCCCGCGAGGTAGCTGCCTGGACGGAGCGACTGCGGGATCTGCTCGCCGCGCTGCGGCAGGTGTCCGCTTCAGCTGGCGCACGTGAGATCGCGTCGAGGATCGAGCGCAAGCTGGCTGCCTCGGATCGTACCGTGGACGAAGGCCTCGTGAGGGACGCCGAACAGGTGCTCGCAGGCGAGAGCCGGGCGCGCGCGGCCGAGGCTCGGCGAAAGGCGGTGCTCGAGGGGCTTTCGGCGCTCGGTTACGAGATCCGCGAATCGATGGCTGCGGCCTGGGCAGAGCAGGGACGCGTCGTCGTGCGGAAACCCGGTGCGCAGGATTACGGCGTCGAGCTTGCGGCGCCGGGGGATGTCGAGCGCTTGCAGGTGCGCGTCGTCCGGGCTGAGGGTGTGGCTGCCGACGCTCAGCGGGACAAGGATGCAGAGACGATCTGGTGCGGCGAGTTCGAGCGGCTGCGCGGGCTCGTGGGCTTGAAGGGCGACGAGATCGTGATCGAGCGAGCGGTCGCGCCCGGCGAGACCAGCGTGAAGGCTATGCCGTTCGAGCGCGCGACCAACGAAAGGGATCGTGCAGTCGACAAGCCGAAGGTGCGCGCGAGGCCTTAGGGGCAGCGCCGCTCGGCGGAACGATCCGTGAAGACGGTTCCGCATGCCTCGACGTGCTGTTCCTGCGCCGACGTCTCGATCGCACCCGGCCGCGCGTCGCGAACCCTCGCGATTGCCATAGCGGGCTCGACTCCCAGCTCGGCGAGAAGTCGCGCCGCGACCGTGCCGGTGCGACCCAGCCCGCCGCGGCAATGGACCACGATCCGCTCTCCTGCTCGAAGTCGCGCGCGCAGCGCAGGGCCGTCGTCCCGCCAGAGTTCCTCGAACGTCGCGTCCGGTGCGTACATGTCGTCGATCGGGAGCCAGTGCCAAGCGAGACCGAGCGATCGAGCCGCGTCGCCGATCTCCGCGGGGCCGCGCGGTGTCCGCTCGCGGGTGGTGATCAGCGTGACGAGCGCGGTTGCCCCCCAGCGGAGGATGGCTTCGAGGTCCCGCCGTAGCGCGCGAGGATCGTGCGCGGGCGCTCCCGGGCACGGGATCATGCCGATCGCTCCACTGCCGGGCGTCTGGACGAAGTCGACCATCGAGTACACCTCCTCGTTCGCGGCTGGAGGATAGCGCGCGAGTGCGGACAGCGGTTGGCATCCGATCCGGTGTATCTTGTCGGCCCATGCAGACAAGCGAGCCCGCAACGGCTCGGGAAGGGAGGCCGATTGAGAAAGGCGCGACGGACCAAGACAGACGAGGACCGCGTCGAGAACTCGAAGGGACGTGAGGTCGGGGACGACTCGACCGACAACAACACCGCCGCAGCACCGACGGCGGACGACCGCGCGCGCGACGCGATCAAGCACTGGATGTCGATGATCGTCGACATCTACACGACCGGCGGACACGTCGACGCACTCGCCTACGCGACGGGTGAAGGGCGGATGCAGGTGCAGTTCGGCTCGTGCGACGCCGTCGAGGAGGATCCGGCCGGGTTCCTGCGCTGGCTCGCCGAGGGCATGCGGCCGAGGGTGCGAGTCCCGGAGCCGGAGGCGACCAGGCACTGAGTACGCGCGCCGCGACCGCTCCCGTGCGCCGAAACGAGCTTCTCCCGCAGGACTGGCATGAGAGCCGCCGCTCCCTGGCGGGCACGGGTCTTCAGCTGCTGTTGTGCTCGCCCGGGATCGCGTTCGTTCCGGTGATCGGGCTCCCGCTGGCGCTCGTGGTCGCGCTCGCGGGGCTGGTCACCCTTGTTTCGTTCCAGGTGTTGCTCTCGGGGCCGTGCCCGTTCTGCGCGAGCGGGCAGACCATCGTGGTGCCGATGGACGGGATCAGCTGGCGGCAGGTACGGGAGCGCCGGACGGGCCGCGTGGTCGGCGCGGATTGCACGGTCTGCGGCAACAGGATGATCGTGCAGGTCGACCGTCGGGCAGCGGTCGCGGCTCCGCGAGTGGTGGTGCGCGTCGGGTGAGCCGACGTGCGGCGAAGGCGGATGTCGCGTTCGCCTCGTTCCGCGCGCACCGCACGTTCTCTCTCGGGGTGCTTTGCCGTCAAACGGCACCTGTCTTGCTGTAGATCGAGCGCGAAGGAGGCAACCCGAAGTGATGGCAGAAGCGCGGAATGATGTGACCAGCGATCGCAGCGAAGCCGTGGCGACGACCGGCCCCGGGGCTCCCGACCCGACTACGGGTGAGTGGCCGGTCGTCGCCTCGATGGCCAGGGAAGGATTCCTGGCGAATGCCTGGCGGGGGAACGCGGCCGTCAGCTACTACATCGGCCCCCCGCGCGACCGTTCGTGCGGTCGTCCTTGCCCCCGGTGTCTCGAGCCCGGGATCGTCGTGCAGTCCGCTCATGCTCGCTGGTGCAAGCCGGATAGCGAGGTGGCGCGTGCACGGCGGCAGGCCGCTCGGGAGGAGAGGCGTGCTCGTCGCGTTGCCGTGCAGACGGGCGCTGGCGAGATCAAGGCGGAGCAGGGGCAGCAGCGCGCTCCCGCCCGTCGCCGCGGTCTCCGCGAAGAGGGGCTGCTCGCCTCCGACCGCCGTCTCCTCGACAGCATCCGGCTCTACGAGATCCTTGCCCGGTACGGGCCGGTGGGAACGGTGCCGCGCGCGATCGCGGGCTGAGAGGCGCCCCCGCTCGCGCCGTTGCCTCGGAGCGGCCCGCTTGCGACCCGTCGCCCGGGAACGGAGAGAGAATGCTCCGTTCCTCGACGATGGAGGCAGGGATGCCC
>VGTG01000140.1 GCA_016874795.1 Deltaproteobacteria bacterium
CAGGCCTCGCTCGGGACGCCTAACAACTATTGGACCGCCGGTCGGTCGGGTTCCGCCGGAGATCACGGGTCTGTCTAAATCCGACGGGCCGGCCAGCCATGCGAGCGCAGGCCGCCGAATTCCCGAGAGTTTCAGCGGATCCGCCGCCGAGCCTCCGGATTAGGCAGACCGGGCTAACGCGTTCGCGCGCGCATGGGCTCGGGGTCGAAGAGTCCGGTGGTGTCACAGTGTCTCCCCGCCGCCGCCGAGGTTGTCGGCCGGGCTGCGGACGCCGGCCGGCCCGCGGTTGAGGACATGGGTGTAGACCATCGTCGTCGCGACGTCCTTGTGGCCGAGGAGCTCCTGCACGGTGCGGATGTCGCTGCCGTCCTCCAGGAGGTGCGTCGCGAACGAGTGGCGGAACGTGTGGCACGTCGCGCGCTTCGGGATGCCTGCGGCGAGCACCGCGCGACGAACCGCGCCTTGGAGGACGGTCTCGTGGAGATGATGCCGCCGACGCTGGCCCGTCTCGGCGTGCACGTAGAGTCGGGTCGCCGGGAACACCCATTGCCAAGGCCACTCCCGCCCTGCCGAAGGCAGCTTGCGGCCGAGCGCGGCAGGGAGCTCGACCCAGCCCGCGCCCGCAACGAGATCCCGCCGGTGCTGCGCCTGGACGTGCGCGAGGTGCGCTCGAAGATCGCCTTGCACGGACTGCGGCATCATCGTCGCGCGGTCGCGGTCTCCCTTGCCGCGCCGGACGACGATCTGGTTCCGCGCGAAGTCGACGTCCTTCACGCGGAGACGACAGCATTCGAGGAGCCGTAGTCCCGAGCCATAGAGGAGAGTCGCCATCAGCCGCGGCACGACGTCGAGCTTTGCCAGGACGGCGCGTACCTCGTCGCGCGTGAGGACGGTCGGCAAGCGACCGGGCGTCTTGGCGCGAACGAGGTCGTCGAGCCACGGGAGCTCCTGCCCGAGGACCTCGCGATACAGAAAGAGGAGCGCCGCGAGGGCCTGATTCTGCGTCGATGCGGAGACGCGGCGTTGCCCGGCGAGAAAATTCAAGAATGCCGTCACGTGCGCGGCGTCGAGCTCGGCGGGAGGACGACGCCCGTGAAACTCCCAGTAGCGCCGCATCCAGCCGACGTAGGCTTCCTCGGTCCGCGGGCTGAAGTGCCGGAGGCGCATCGCCGCGCGCGCTTCGTCGCCAAGGCGACGCACCCGATGCCGAACCGTCGAGCGCTCGCGCGGCAGAGGCGGCTCCGGCTCGTGCGCGCAGGACGCTTCGCCAAGCGGTCCCGACCGAAACGCCCTCCGCTCGGCCGAGACGAACCTCCAGCGGCCCGAGGAAGCCATGTACGCGGCGGGATCGGGCGAGGCCAGTGAGTCTTCGCGGTTCCGAAGCAAGGAGACCTTCCGACGGAGGCGTCGAGCTTAGACCCATGGACGATCGGGAATCAATGGACGGACGCTCATCGTTGGAATCGCTCGTTGATCGCCGGGGCATCTCGATGAAGATGAAGCGGAAGCTGGTTCGGGTTGGGACCCGTCTCCTACGGCGCTTCACTGCCGCGGCAAGCCCGCGAGCTGGCGGGCTTCACCGCGGAGAATCCGGTGACGCCGGCTCTGAGCGTCGCTCGCGGACGACTCGGAAGGAGCCGACGCGAGGCTGAAGCGCGCCGACGCGCCGCCCGGGCACGGACGAGGTCGGAGCTCCCCGGGGGCTTTGCACCTTGCCTCCCGCACCGTCGAGTCACAGAATGATCGCGTGCGAAACGAGCGCCCCGTGCCCGAGGACCTGGATGCGCGGCTCACCGCGCTCGCGGAGGCGTGGCGCTCGGACTCTGATCTCGGCGCGGTCTACCTCTTCGGGTCGCGCGCTCGCGGCGACGCCCAGCCGAGCTCCGACGTCGATCTCGCCGTCATCCTGCGCGCGGGTCTCGAGGGGGACGAGCGATGGCGGAAGCGCCTGGAGCTCATCGGGGCCGCGTCCGAGCTTCTCGGCACGGATGCCGTCGACGTCGTCGTCCTGGAGGACGCTCCGAGCGCCGTAGGCCATCGCGTCCTCCGCGACGGGCGACTGCTCTTCGAGCTCGACCCGCATCGCCGCACGGCCGTCGCCGAAGACATCATGCGGCGCTACCTCGACGAGGAGTATCTTCGGAGGGAGCTCGATCGAGGGCTCGCCGAGCGCGTGCGCGAGGGACGCTTTGCCCGTTGACCTCGCACTGCTGCGGCGCCGCCTGCCCAACCGTTGCTTCGACGCTGCCGCGAGACGGAGACCTCCTTTGCAGCAGTCAACGGCTCAGCGCTCGAGCCGGCGCTCCGTGATCGTCAAGATCGCCACCAGTCGCTCGAGCGCAGACGAGAAGTTGGGCCCGGGGTACGAATGCACGACGACCTCCTTCGCGAGAAGCGTCGTCAAGTAACGGAGCTTGCGCTTCGCGCTCGCCGAGGCGGCGCGGAAATCCGCATGGGCCGAGTTCACCTCCCAGCGTCCTTCGCTCATGCGCGAGCGCCAAGGCGCCGCCGGCGCCGCAACGAAGCTCGGCTCCGGGATTCCGGTCCGCGGAGACCGCGCCGAATCGCCCGCTTCCACGATCTCGACCGTGGCAGACGAGGTCCGTGTCTCGGCGTCCAGACTCGCCTCGACGTCGATCACGGCTCGGCCGAGCTCGCCTCCGGCGAGGTACTCGACGCGCGGGCCGTCCATCGGTGCGAGCTCACCCGGCCCCTCGCGAACCGTCCAGGCGAACCGCACGCCCTCACGGATCCTCCGTCTCTGCGCGTCGTATGCCAGCGCGCGGAATCGACGCCGGCCGCGCGGTTCGACCCGCGTCGCGTCGGGAAGGACCTGGACACTCGCGAGCGGACCGGGCGGGAAGAGCTCCGCTTCGCCGGAAGCGTCGGGCTCCGACTCGTCTTCGCGCTCTTCCGCAGCCGAGGTGTCCAGAGGCACTCCGCCCGCGCCGTCGCTCGCCTCGCCGATCTCGCTGCTCGATCCGCTTCCCGCCGGCCCGATGCGCGCGTCCGTCTCGCCGCGGACCGCGAAGAAGTCGTACTCGGGCGCGAGCCTCGGCACGTCGCGAAAGGCGCGCTCGAGCTGGCGCATCAAGTCCGCCTCGACGGCCGCGGCGGCGCGCTCCTCGGCCGCTTCGACGAGCGCGACGATCTCGGGCTCGAGCGTGCAGACCGCCTCGACGAAGGCGAGAGCGGCCGCGTCGGGAACGACGCCGCGCCGCGTGCCCGGAGGCACTTGGAAGTCGCCGAACTCGAGCAGCCCGGTGAGACGCTCGTGCGTCCACGGCGAGCGTGCGAAATCGGCGAGCTCGAGCTCGGCGAGGTCGTCGTAGACGAGCGTTCCACCCGAGGAGACGGCCACGGCGTGCTCGCGCGTCTCACCCGGCGGAAGCAGGTACAGCTCGACGCGGATCGGACCGAAGCCCGCGCATTCGAGCGACTCGCGGATGTCCAGTCGCTCGCCGGCGAAGCGCGTCGGCCGGACGACGATCACCTTCGCCGCACGTCCGCGCGCCACGCGATCGCGGATCACCAGGTCGACGTCACGCTCGAGGAGCTGGCCGCGGAGCTCCGCGGCCAGGAACTCCGCCATGCGCCGGCTGCCGAGGCTCACCGCGGCGCTTCGGTGCATGCCGCGCACGACGACTTCCGTGTATCGCTCGCCGAACGCGAGCCTGCTGCGGAACGGCTCGATCTCGTAGCGCGGCGAGTCCTCGTGCAGCCGCAGAAGGTGCGCGAGCCCTCCGGGGAGCTGGCTTCGGATCTCGAGCTCCGCTCCGATCGCCCAGAACCCGAGGAGGCCGATCCCGTACTTCCCCTGCAGCATCAGCTCGCGCCGTTCCTCGGGGGTGAGGTTGCGCTTGCGCGAGTGCCCGATGTGGGTCGCGAGATAGGTCAGCGCTTCGACGCGGCCGAGCTCCGGAATGACACCCGCACCGTCGTCGCGAACGTGCAGACCGAGGACGCCGCGCTCGCGCACGCGGCTGATCTCGATGTGCCGCGCGCCTGCGTCGAGAGAGTTCTGGACGAGCTCGGCGAGTGCCTTGCGCGGATCGGGCTGCGACCGTGCGAGCCAGCGGATCAGCTCGAACGGGTCCGCCGGCTTGAGGCGACCGACGATCGTGTCGGGCGAACGACGCGTGCGCCGTGTGCGCCGCGTCCGTCTACCGTCGCCGTCGGGACCCGCCGCGGGCGGAGTGGAAGGCATGTCATGCCGCGGCGCGACTCGGTCGGGAACCGCTCATCGGATCATCCGCCCCGCTCAGGCATCGACGACGCGGAAGTGCGCCGGCTCGTCCCCGTCCAGCACGTCCGCCGCGATCCGCTCCTCACACGTCCGCGCGTCCCACCACGAGATCTGCTGCGCCTTCGCGCGCCGGAAGTAGAGCTGGATGTCGTACTCCACCGTGAACCCCATCCCGCCGTGGATCTGCAGCGCCATCGCGGTCGTGTCGCGGAAGGTGTCGCAGGCGAAGAGCTTCGCCATCGGCGCGAGGCGCTTCACCGAGCGGCCGTTCGCGTGCGCCCAGGCCGCCTCGTAGACGAGGTGCTTGCCGCCGTCGACCGTCGTCGCGGAGTCGGCCATGTAGTGGGCGAGGGCCTGGAAGGCGCCGAGGGGCTTGTCGAACTGCTCGCGCTGCTTCGAGTAGGCGACCGTGATCTCGAGAGCGCGCTCGGCGCCGGCGATCGCCTGCGCCGCCAGCAGGATCACGCCGTCCTGCAGCACGCGGTCCCACGTCGCCCAGCCCGTGCCGGCCGCGCCGACCCGATCTGCAGCGCGGACGCGCGCGCCGTCGAAGGTCACCTCGTACTGCGTGTCGGACGAGACCGTGAAGCTCTGCTCCAGCGACACGCCCGGCGTGCTCGGATCCACCAGGAAAAGGTCGACGTCCGTCTCGCCCGGCCCCGTGCGCGCGAGCACCACGAGCGCCGAAGCCGAAGACGCGAACGCGACGTGACGCTTCGTGCCGCGGAGCTCGAACCCGTCGCCCGAAGCCTTCGCCTGGAGCTGCACGCCGCGCGGACGGAAGCCGCCGTCCGGCTCGAGCCACGCCGGTGCCAGGATCCGCTCGCCCGCCGCGATCTTCGGCAGCCACTCGCGCTTCTGCGCGTCGCTTCCCGCCGCGAGAAGCACGCCCGCGCCGATCACGGCGCTCCCGAAGTGCGGCGACGGCGCGAGCGCACGGCCGAGCTCCTCGTAGAGGATCACGCCCTCGAGCATCGACTGCCCGCCGCCGCCGTACTCCTCGGGCAGCAAGAGACCCGTCAAGCCGAGCGAGCCGAGCTGCTTCCAGAAGTCCTGCGGGAAGCCGGTCGGGTCGTCCTCCATCGCACGGACGACGGAGTACGGGACGTGACGCTCGCAAAGACCGCGAACGGTCTCGCGCAGCAGCTCCTGCTCTTCGGTGAACTCGAGATCCATCGTGACGTTCCTTCGTGTGAGTTTCTGGAAAGAAGAGAAGCTACGGCTTCCAGCGATCGCCCTTGCGCGCCCAGGGATTGTCGTCCGCACTCGACGGCAGCGCGACTCGCGCGCTGCACTCCGTGCAAACGCGGTCGCCGACCTTCAGCGCGATCGTCGCGCGCACGAACGCACAGCCCGTGTCGTCCGTCTCGACGCCGTCGACCTTGCCGTGGAACTCCATGCGCTCGCCGGGGAAGACCGAGTCGCGCATGCGGAACTTGAGGCGCGCGAGCCGGCCCTTCGGGCCCGTCCAGTCGGTCACATACTTCTCGAACCACGCGGCGAGGTTCGGCGTGTTCATGAAGATGTCGCGCGTGCCGTTCCGGTGGATCGCGAAGTCGCGGTCGTGATGCATCGGACGCCAGTCGCGGCTCGCGAGCGCGCCGAGGATCACCGTCGTCGCGCTCACGTCGTAGCCGTACGCCGGCATCGGATCGCCGGCCTTCACCTCGCCGGCCGTGAGATTGCGGACGGCACCCGAAGATCCGTTCGTCGCAGTCCCCATCTCAAGCCCCCCGCCGGTAGCCGAAGCCCGTGTACATCTCTTTGCCGACGATCTCGCCCTTCTGGTTCGAGTAGCGCACCTCGATCACCCAGAAGCGTCCGGTGCCGAGCTTCGTCGTCTTCGGCCCGCTCACCGAGTGCAGGATCTGCGAGGTCTTCAGACGATCGCCGGGACGAACCGGCTCGTAGAAGATGATCTCGTTGTCGGTCATCACCGCTTCGGGGAGACCGAGCGTCTCCTTCAGGTCGAAGTGGATCTGCAGCGGCTGCGCGACCTTCGTGCGGCCCGGCGCCCAGAAGTGCGGGCGGAACCACACCGACAGCATCGTCGGCGAGGCGATCGGGCCGCCGGTCAGCTCCCGCGCGACCGCGTCGTCCCAGAAGAGAGGATTGCCGTTCTCGACCGAAGCGCACGTCGTCCAGACGTAGCCGCGCTCGACGTCGAACTCGGTCTCCTCCTCGTAGCGGACCTTGCCGATCCAGGACTCGACCTCGGGCGGAAGCCCCTCCGACGAGGACGAGGACGAAGACGACTCGGACTGCGTCACCGACACGGCGCTAGCCTCCTGTTCCTTCTCGATCTGATTCTCATTCGACGATCCCGTCCGCGCGGAGCTGCTCGATCCGCGCACCGGAGAGCCCGGCCTCACCGAGGAGCGCCGAAGCGTCCGTCTCGTCGGCTTCGCGCACGCGATGCAGCAGCTGCGCGCGGTCGCCGCCCGCGAGGAGCGGGCTCACCTGGCGGAAGCGGCCGTGCTCGCGATGCTCCGCTTCCATGAAGACGCCGCGCGCGTTCAGGTGCGGGTCGTCGACGATCTCCGGGATCGTGTAGACGGGCGCCACGCACGTGTCGGCCGGGGCGAGCTCGCGGACCCAGTCGTCGCGGTCGCGCTCGGCAAAGCGGCTCGAAAACGCGGCGCGGATCTCGTCCTGGCGGGAGTCGTCCGTCTGCAGGCGCGCGTATTCGTCCAATCCGAGCAGGCGGCAGAGATTCGCCCAGAAGTGCGGCTCGATCGCGCCGACCGAGAGCCACTTGCCGTCGCGCGCCCGATAGACGTCGTAGCAGGCGTAGCGTCCCGTCAAGAGCGCCTTTCGCGGTCCCGCTTCGCCGTCGCCCGCGAGGAACTGATCGATCGAGAGCGACATCAGCGAGAGCACGCCCTCGGCCGCGGCGACGTCGAGGTAGGCACCCTCCCCGCTCGCTGCGCGACGCACCAGCGCCGCGAGGATCGCGATCACCGCGTGCATCCCGCCGCCCGCCGCGTCCGCGACCGTCGCTCCCGGGATCGGCGGGCCGCCGTCTTCCGCGGGCGTGCTGCACGCGAGGTAGCCGCCGAGCGCGAGGTAGTTGATGTCGTGCCCCGCCCACGCGGAGTACGGGCCGCTCTGCCCGTAGCCGCTCGTCGCGCAGTAGACGATGCGCGGATTCACGCGGCGGACGTCCTCGTAGCCGATGCCGAGCCTTGCGACGACGCCCGGCCGGTAGCTCTCGATCACGACGTCGGCCTTCGCGGCGAGAGCGAGGAACGCTTCGCGACCCGCCTCGGCCTTCAGGTCGATCTGCATCCGCTCGAGCCCGCGGCCCGCGCCGTAGGTGTGGAACGGCGGGCGGATCTGCACGGCTCCTTTTCGCGACGTCGGCGCGATCTTCACCACGCGCGCGCCGTAGTCCGCGAGCATGCGCGAAGCACGCGACGCGGGACCGACGCTCGAGAGGTCGAGGACGGTGATCCCGGCGAGAAGAGGTGAACCAGCCATGGAAGCGCGAACGATCAGGCGATCCGAAAGACGCTCAGAAGTTCTTCGGCAGCCCGAGCTTCCGCCGTGCGATGATGTTCTTCTGCACCTCCGACGTCCCGCCGCCGATCGTGTCGAGCACCGTGTAGCGGTACGTCGACTCGGCCCGCCCCTCCATCGGCGCGTCCTTCGTCTTCACGCGAAGCTGTGTCCCCGGCCCACCGATGTCCATCGAGGTGTTCGCGACGCGCTTCGAGAGCTCCGTCGCGAAGAGCTTGTACGAGGACGATTCCGCGGTCGGCGGAGCGCCGCCCTTCATCGACTTCGCGACGACGCGAAGCCCGAGGCAGCGCGCGACCTCGCCCTCCGTGATCAGGCGCGCGAGCTGCTGGCGGACGACCGGATCCTTCCGCAGCGGCTCGCCGTCTCGAGAAGCCTCGCGGACGTAGTTCGTCAGCACCTCGAGACGCTGCAGGATCGGCGACAGCGTGAACATCGTGAAGCGCTCGAGATCGAGCGCCTCGGAGATGTACTGGAAGCCGTGATTGAGCTGCCCGACGACGTAGTCGTCGCTGACGTACACGTTGTCGAAGAAGACCGAGTTCGTGATCTCGTCGCCGATCGTCGGGATGCCCTGCACCGTCAAGCCCGGATGGTCCATCGGGATCAGGAAGAGCGTGATGCCGTGATGCTTCGAGTCCGGATCGGTGCGCGCGCCGACCCAGTACCACTCCGCGAAGTGCGCCGACGTCGTCCAGATCTTCTGTCCGTTGAGACGCCAGCCGTCGCCCTCGCGCGTCGCCTTGAGCTGCATCGAGGCCGCGTCGGAGCCGGCGTTCGGCTCCGAGTAGCCGACCGCGAACTCGACGTCGTTGTTCAGGATCTTCGGCAGGAACTCGCGCTTCAGCTTCTCCGAGCCGTGGCGGATCAGCGTCTTGCCGATGATGCCGACGCCCTTCCCGATCTGCGGCGCGCCGCGTCGCGCGAGCGACTCGTTCAGGAGGTACTCGTAGACGCCCTCGCCGTCCGTGCCGCCGTACTCCTTCGGCCACGTCATCCCGAGCCAGCCGCGCTGGCCCATCTTGCGCATGAACGCGCGGCGCGGCGGCGTGTCGACGATCTGCGCCATGTTCTCGCGCGTCACGTCCATGACCTCGGGGTCCTGGTTCTCGTCGAGGAAACGCTCGACTTCGCGGACGAAGGCCTGCTCCTCCTCGGAAAACTCGAAGTTCACGACTGGCTTCCTCCTTGCGGAACCTGCTGGCTGAGAGACCGTCCGGAGGGCCTTGCGGCTCGAACGCGCCGTCCAGATGCGGCACTCGCGGACGCATGAGTAGAGCATATGAAAAACCCGGAGCAACGCTGCGCCGAAGCGGGGTCGCCTCACCGGTGGTCACACGGCGGCCGGGCTGGCGCCGCAAGCTGCTTCGCGCCATAGCTCGCGCGATGTTCGGGCGAGGCGGCCATTGAACGAGCGAGGCGGTGCATGGGGACCGGGATGGACCTTGGCGGCGTTCCTCCTCGTCGCGGCCGGTACGCTCGTCCTCGCCCTCCCCGCCGTCCTCACGGAGGTCGCGCTCACCGCGGACGCGCTCGGCTACGTCGCGACGGCGCACGACTGGCTCGCGGGGAAGGGCTTCGTCGACCCGATCGTCTACTCGTACTACCTCCCCGACCTCCGGCCGCCGGCGCCCGCGATCGCGATCCGGCCGCCGGTCGTCTCGCTCCTCTTCGCGATCCCGCTCTCGCTCGGCGCGGACGTCGCGGGGCTCGCCGTCGTGCACGCGGTCTGGGCGAGCCTCGTCGCGGGCTCCGCGGTGCTCGTCGCGCGGCGGAGTCTTTCCCTTCCCGCCTCGCTCGCGTTCGGCATCGCGATCGGGTGGTCGTTCGGGTGGATCTTCGTGTCGCAGCGCCTCCTCACGGAGGTGACGGCGTGCGCCGTCCTCCTGCTCGTGCTGGCGCTCGTGCGCGGCTTTCCGCGCTCGCACGCGCAGGCGTTCGTTCTCGCGGCCCTCGTCTGGATCGGCTGGCTGACGCGGCCGAATCTCGCGCTCCTCCTGCCGGCGCTGCTCCTCGGCGCGACGCTCGAGCTCGGCCTACGCGGCGCGTTTCGCACGGGTCCGCTGTGGACGCTGCTCGTCGGCTTCGTCGCCCTGCAGCAGATGACCTCGAGCGTCGTCGCAAACGTGACCGGCTTCGCGCCCTACGCGCACTACGGCGTCATGCTCGAGCTCCTCGACGTGCGCGACGTCGCCGCGTGGCGGAAGGAGTACGTCGGAGCCGGAGCGTTCGTCGCGGCGCACGCGCGCGAGATCGCGGCCATCCTCGGCGCGAGCCTGCGCGAGTCGTTCCGCTGGGCGTTTGCGAGCGGCGCGCTGCTGCACGTCGGCTGGCTCGCCTGCGCCGCGATTCCCTGGGCGCTCGTGCGACACGGCACGGGCGACCTCGAGCGTCGCGTCGCCGCGTTCGCGGCGCTCCTGCTCGTCGGCAGCGCGCTTCTCGTCTGGGGCGGGTTCGAGGCGGCTCGCTATCTCCTTCCTGGCGCGATCTGCGCGTGGCTCCTCGCGTGTGCGCTCCTCGACGACGTCGCGAAGCGCCTCGCGGTTCGACTGCGCGGCGCGGTGCCGGCGAGCAATCCCTCCGGCCGAAAGATCGTCTCGCGCACCGTCTCGCTTCTGCCGCTCGCCGTCGTGCTCCTCCTCTGGGCACCGACGGGATTCCCGTGGCTCGGCTCGGCGATCGGGCGGCTCCCCGAAGCTCTGCGTGCGGAGACCGTCGTCCGCGATGCGCAGGGCGACGACTTCGAAGCCGCCGTGCGACAGCTCTGCGGCTCGATGGATCGGAACGCGGTCGTCGCCTCGGTCGATCCGTGGGAGATCCACCTGTGGTGCGGGAACGCGGGGCTCGCGCTCCCGCTCGATCTCGGCTCGACGGAAGAGGTCGACCGCTATCTCGCGGCCCGCGGCCCCGGCTACGTCGTCGCGGACACGCGCGACGCGTTCCTCCCGCTCGCGGACTCGACGCGCTTGCAGGTCGTCGCGCGCGCGGAGCCGCTGACGCTCTACGAGGTGCGCGACGCGCCGCCGGAGAGCCGTCCCTGGGTGGCACCGCCGCCGCTCGGCCCACCGAGGTCGAGCACGACCGTGCGATCGTCGCGGTAGACGACCGTCTTCGTCTTCGCGAGATCGAGCAGCGCCCTGCGCGCATGGATCCCGTAGTCCGCGAGCTTCCGGTACAGCGGAAACGGTGATCGCCGGAGCGGCGCGATCTTCTTCGGCGTCTTCACCGCGTGCCCCTCGACGTCGAGCACGACGAAGCGGATGTCGAGCGCGCGCAGGTACTCCGCGAGCCGCTCGGGGCTCGCTCCCGCCGGAAAGCCGAGCCACGGATTGACGATGCCGGGCTCGGAGAGCGTCGAGACCTCGTTCCGCGCGAAGTCGAGGTGGAACGGCGTCTCCATCCACGCGAGCGCCGCCTCGCCCGGCGGGATCGTCTCCTGGATCGTGCGAACGCGCTTCGCCGTCGTCTCGCCGAGCGCTTCCACCGTGAAGTCGAGCGTCTTCTGGTCGAACGGGTACGCGAGGAGCGTGTGCGAGACGGCCGCCTGCCGCACGCGCTTCACGAAGACCGGAGCGAACGTCGCGAGGAGCACGCCGTCCACCACGACGAGGGTCACGATCGCGACGGCGGCGCCGATCGGCCACGGCTTGCGGAACGCCAACGCGACGTGCGCGAAGGCGAGCCCCGCAGCGGGAAACGTCGCGAGGAGGATCGGGCACGCGTATCGCACCGCGGCGCTCGGATCGAAGAGATGGCCGTTCAGGAGGTAGACGGCGGCGACCGGGAGACATCCGGCCGCGATGCCCAGGACCAGGGCGCCGGACGAAGCGAGCGGCGCCGTCCGCGCATGTCGCGCGCGCGCGGCGACGAGGACGGCCGTCGCGGCGACCACACCCGCGACGAGCACGAACGCGACGATCGCGTTGTACTGAAGGTGGCTCCCTCCGTAGAAGAGCGCCTTCCGGGTGAAGAGCGCGGCGAGAGCGTCCGCCGCGATCGTCGGATGCGACGCCGCGAGCGTCGCGTCCGCCGCGAACGCCACCGACGCGTCCTGCGCGCGCAGGTAGGCGGGGAGGATCACGATCAGCCACGGGACGACCGCCAGCAGCGCGGCGCCCGCCGTCACCGCCGCGGCCGATGCCAGGTGGCGCCACGGAGCCCGCAAGGCGAGAGCGGCGGCGAGCAGCACGACGAGCTGGAGTGGCGCGAAGGGAGCGAGCGTCGCCTTCAGCCCGACGAGCGTACCGGCGAAGAGCCCGAGCGGGATCGCAGCGAGGCGAAAGGCACGTCGGTCCTCGCGACGGAGAGCTTCGAGAACGAAGCCGCTCGCGAGGAACGAAGCCGCGATCATCACGCTCCCGGAGTAGATCGGCGATACGTTCACGTACTGCGGGTTGAAGAGGACGAACGTCAGCACCGCGATCGCGGCGAAACCCGGCGGAAGCGCGAGCTTCCGCGCGATCGCAAGCACGAGGAAGGCGCCCGTGCCGAAGCAGAAGACGGCGTCGAACGCGTTCACGTCGGCGAGCGGCAGGACCGTCGCGAAGAGAGCCTGGAAGAGCGCCTGCGTGCCGAGCCCGTCCGCGCCGAGCGCGTCGAACGCGTTCCCGCCGAGGGTGCCCGTCGCGAGCATGCGAAGCGGCCGCGGCAGGTACGTCTGGAAGTCGTCGTGGACGTTCATCACGCTCGCGGGAAGGAGCGTCCAGGCGAAGAACGCCGTGAAGAGCAGAATGACGCCCGCAGCAGCGCGCTCGAGCGGAAGCGAGCGAGTCGCGCTCGCGGCGCCACGCGACGGTGCGAGCCGCGTCAGGGCGAGGACGGCGAGCACGACGCCCAACAGCGCGACGAGCAGGAGCCCCGCGCGCGTCGCGAGGTGAAGAGCGTTCAGCACGCCGCCGAGAACGTTCAGACAGGCGAGTCCGAGTGCGACGTCATACGCCGCCGGCGTCGTTTCGCCGCGGTGGCACGCCGCGGCGAGCGCGCGCCCCCAGCCCCAGCTCGCGAGTGCGAGAAGGATCAGAGCAACGAGCGCGAGGAGCATCCCGAGGAGCTCTCTGCCGATTCAGCGAGCCCGGCGCACGCGGTGGGACGGCTCACTTCCGCATGCGGCGGAACGTCGGGACGCCCGTCACGACCTGGCGTGCCGGCTCGATGCAGCTCGTCCCGTTCTTCTCGCCGTCGATCACGATCAGGGCCTGGCCCGGAGGAGTCTGCACGAACAGGCCCTCGGCGCCGCCCGGAAGGTCGTTGACGAACGTGAGCGCGCTGGTGATGCGCCCGCCGCTCTTCAGATCGGTCGCGGCGGCGCGCCAGAGCGTGCTCGAGTCGCCGTCCGCCATCGTGCCCGCGATGCCGTAGATCCAATCGACGTCCGTGGCGAGATCGCGGATGCCGAGACCGCCGAGATCGATCGTCGCAACGCCGTCGAAGCGAATGCCCTCGTCGCTGCTCGCGAGGTCCGCGACGCGCAGCAGGATCGCCTGCTTCTCGAAGAGCGGAGCGCGCAGGCCGAGCCAGAGGCGGCCCTTGCCCGCGTCGTCGGCGATGACGAGCGCGCCCTCGACGTTGAAGGTCGCCGCGCACTTCGCGCGTCCCGCCTCGTCGGACTTCGGCAGCTCCTTTTCGCCCGCGGCGGCCTCCGCTTCCGCGATCGCGCGGCAGACGCCGTCTCGCAGCGCGATCTGCTCCGCGCTCGCGCCGTCCGGGAGGCGGATCAGCTCCTTCGCGCACGCGCCGAGCCTCTCCGACCAGCGCTCCGTATCCTCGAGGCGGATCTTCGCGACCGACGTCAGGCGGGCCCCGGATCCCGAGCGCGCCCGCAGGATGCGGAGCCGCTCCTCGTCGCGCGTGCAGTCCTTCTGGCGGCCGTGCGAGCCGACGACGATCACGTCGCCGTCGAGCAGCGTCAGAGCCTCGATGTCCTCGACCTCGTCCGCGAGCTTTCGCTTCCAGGGTGGCGACTTGCTGGCGAGCCCGCTCGGACCGAGCGTGTACTCGAAGAGCGTTTCCTCCTCCTCGTTGTCGCCGACGAGCACGCAGCGCGTCTTGCCGGCCGCCGTGCACGGTTGCCCGACGATCGCGGACGCCTCGCACACCGGGAACTCCGGGAGGGGCGTGAACTCCGACACGTCCGGGACGTTGCGGACGAGCGGCGTGAGCTCCGCCGCAACCGCGAGGCCGTGGGAGGCGAGCGCGAAACCGATCGGGAGCAGAAGCGAGAGCAGGAGCAGCAAGATCGGACGAAGCTTCGGTGCGCGCACGAACAAGTTCACCTCCGTCGCGGCACGGCGCGACGGTCTCGCCGTATACAGATCGCGCTGAAGCGTCAACGGTGAGCGGCGGAGCGCGACGGCGAGCGACCCCCATGGTGTGAGCCTGCGGCGCTGCTACGCTCGGCCCGGTGCAGGGCGACGACGAGCTCCTCTGGTACTTCGCGTACGGGAGCAACCTCGATCCGGGAACGTTCCTCGGCCGCCGGCGCATGCGTCCGAGCGAGAGCTGCACCGCGATCCTGCGCGGCTACCGGCTCGTGTTCGACCTGCCGATCGGCGACGGCGAGCGCGGCTGCGCGAACGTGGTCGCGGCACCGGACGCCCTGATCCACGGCGTCGCCTACCGCCTCACCGCCGCGGAAGCGCGTCGCCTCGACGCGACGGAGGGCGTGCCGCGCGCGTACCAGCGACTCGACGTCGAGCTCGAGCGTTCCGGCGGCGAGACGCTCGCGGCGTTCACCTACCTCTCGTCGTTTCGACGGGGCGACTGTAAGCCCTCCGAGCGATACCTCAATCTGCTCCTCGCCGGCGCGCGCCATCACGGTCTGCCGCAGGAGTGGATCGACTGGCTGCGCGGTCTCGAGCTCGCGGTCGACGAGCGCTCGACACAGCTCGAGCTGTTCGCAGCCCGCGCGGCCGCCGAGTCGCGAGAGGTCACGAGCAGCGCGACGCGTCTCCTGAACATCTCAGGATGACATCCGGTTCAAGCGCCGACTCGAGCTTCCAGAGTGCTTCATCGAGCCCGCCATGGCGAAGTTGATCCGCCCGTTCCGGAGTGGCACGACTCGACAGCAACGGAAGGAGCCCGCCGTGCCACGACGAACGCTCACGTTGGAACAGCTTTCGGACCGCTTCGAGATCCAGGATCTCGTGACGCGCTACGCGATCGCGATCGACACCGAGGACTGGGACCTCCTCGACACGTGCTTCCTGCCCGACGCCTGGGTCGACTACGAGTCGTCCGGCGGGATCAAGGGACACTACCCCGAAGTCCGCTCGTGGCTCGCGAAGGTCCTCCCGAACCTGAAGAACAAGATGCACATGGTCGCCCCGCCGCACGTGAAGAAGCTCGACGCCGACGCGGCGAGCACGCGCACCTACCTGCACAACCCGAACAGCTTCCCGAAGGCGGACGGGCAGCCCTTCTACATGACGGTCAGCGGCTACTACGAAGACGACCTCGTGCGTACGGACACCGGGTGGCGGATCGCGAAGCGCGTCGAAGCGCAGCTCGTGCGGCAGGATACATGAGGCCCTCGAGCCTCCGCGCGCGCAGCGCGCGGCCGAGCGAGAGCGAGCAGGGAGAGGGGGCCCCGTCGGGCTCCGCCCGATGGGGGA